>JANOBS010000001.1:0-10379 GCA_031411755.1 Luteolibacter sp.
GACAGGACGAACGTGCTCATCATCGACAGCTACCCGCGCTGGGAGTTCCGCTACCTGCGGAATCTGTTCTACGGTCGCGACAAATCGGTGCATCTCCAGCACGTCCTGCTGCATCCGGACCAGATCGCCGGCCAGACGGAAACCAAGATCGCGGCCTCGGCCTCGCGGCCCTTCGGCGAATCCCTCGCGACAAAGCTTCCGGAAAGCGAGGCCGAGTGGCGGAAGTTTGACGTCATCATCCTCGGCGACCTTGATCCCAGCGCGGTCGATGAGGCGACGTGGTCGATCATTTCCCGCTGCGTGAATGAGCGTGCCGCCCTGCTGGTGATGGTGTCCGGTCCGCGTTTCATGCCGCATGCGATCGCCTCGGCGACGGGACGGGCGTTGGTGCCTGCTGAGTTTGAATGGGGAAACCAGACGTATTTCAACTTGAAGGATGAACCGTTCCGATTTGGCCTGACCGGTGATGGCAGGCGTCACCCGGTGACCCAGCAGAGCGATGGTGAAACCGCGAATGAGCGGCTGTGGGCGGAGTTTCCCTCGATGACCTGGCGGCATCCGGTTTCAGGCCTGAAGGAAGGCGCGGAAGTCCTGCTGACCGCACTCAACGATGGGAAAGCGGAAGTGATCGCCAGCAATACTGGATTGGAAAGTGCGCTCGACGCCCTCGCCCAGCGAAAGGCCCGCGAGGCGACCTCGGCCCTGCTGGTGGCGCGACAGACCGGCAAGGGCAAGGTGGCGCTGCTTCTAACTGATCGCACCTGGAGGCTGCGCGAAGGCGCGGGCGATCTCTACCATCACCGCTTCTGGGGCAACCTCGTCCGCTGGGGTGCGGGACCGGTCATGCGGGCTGGTGGCAGTCGCGCGCGACTCGGCACCGACCAGCTCACCTACACGCCGGATGATTCTGTGAAACTCACCGCCCGCCTGCGCGATACCTCTCTGCAACCGGTGGACGACACTTCACTGCGGGCGGATGTTTTCCGCGATGGGCAGAAGATTTCCACCGTGCCGATGAAGGCGGTGGCGGGGTCGAACGGACTTTATGAAGCCGCAGTGGATCGCCTGGCGGATGCTGGACGATACGAGGTGCGCATGCAGGGCGAGAAGGCGGATGCGCTGGTCAGGGAAGACGGCGCAGCGGAGTTGAAGGCGGGCTTCCGCGTCGTCGGATCACGCGGACCGATCGAACTCGCGGAAACCACCTTGAACCTGCCGCTGCTCGAGACCGTCGCCGAACTTTCCGGCGGCAAGGTGGTGTCGACCGAGAACGCCGGCTTGCTGGCAGCCCTGTTTTTATCGGACAAGGACAAGCATGAGGAAACCCGCGAGATCACGCTTTGGGACCGTCCCTGGGTGCTCGCCTTGCTGGCGCTGCTGCTCGGTGGCGAATGGGTGATCAGACGGGCAGGAGGACTGCCGTAACCTACGATCAGGATGAACACGAACCTAGCCTCACAGGAAATCGAATCGAGTCTGCGCGCGGTGCGGGGTCGCATCCGACGTGTCCAGGCGATCCGCGCGGGACTCATCGTGGCGACGGTGCTGCTCGGCGGCCTGGCGATCATGATGGCGCTCGATCACTTTCTTTCCCCGCTGCCGAAGAGCGTGCGCTGGCTGATGTTCGGCGTCTGGATTCTCAGCGTCTTGGTGGCGGTGCGATTTGGTTTCGCTCCGATGCGGAGGAAAATCGGTCTGGTGCAGGTCGCGAGGTGGCTGGAAGTCCGGCATCCGGAAATCGAGGAGCGTTTGAGCACGGTGCTCGAATTGCAGGAGAGCGGGTCCGGAGTCTCTGAAAGCCTGCTCGCGGCCCTTGCGAAGGCCGCGAATGCGGATGCGGGAAAGGTCGATGCCAAGCTGGAAGTGCAGTCCGCGCGGACGACGAAGCGCTGGGCCAGTCCTGCGGTCGGGCTGGCGCTCTTGCTGCTGGTGGCCTTCATCGTGTGGCCGAGTGAAACCACGCGTCTGCTGGTGCGGGCGGTGGCGCCGTTTTCCGATCTTGGCAATGCCGGAGCCGGGCGATTCGCGATCCATCCGGGAAATCTGGAACTCATCGATGGCGACAAGCTGGAACTCATCGCCAGCTACGACGGCCCCGAGACATCCGCCGAGCTGTGGATGGATTTCCAGGACGGCAAGAAAGTGCCGCAGGTGCTTTCCAAAGAGGACGGCGCGTTCCGTTACGTGCTCGATCCGGTGAAGCGTGGATACCGCTATCAACTCCGCGCCGGACGCAATGAGAGCGACGCCTTCAACATCACCGTCTGGCCGATGCCTGCATTGGCGAAGACGCGGGCGACGCTGGAATTCCCTGACTACACCGGCCTGACGAAACAGGAAGTCGCGCTCAATGACACCTTGCAGGCCGTTGTGGGAACGAAGGTCTCTCTAACAGGACAGCCCAACACCGCGATCGAATCCGCCTGGCTGGAGATCGGTGGAACGCGCACGGCCGAAGGCCAAATCGAAAGTTCTTCGAAAGGGGGTCGCATCACGATCCCCTGGACACTCACGAAAGCGGGTAGCGAAGAAGCCGTGGTGAAGCTGAAGCATCGGCTCGGACGCGAGGTCGAGGCACTGCGTTTCAAGATCGAGACGCTGGCCGATGAGGCTCCGTCGGTGGTGTTGCTGAGCCCCTCGAAGCGCGATCTGAAGATCCGGCCGGATGAGCGTCTTTCGATGCGCTACGAGGTGGCGGAGGATTTCTCGGTGGCGAAAGTTTCCGTGGAAGTGGAGGCCAACGGCAAGACTTCGCTCCTTGATCAGGCGCTGCCCTTGCGGGTCGCCAACTCGAAGCCGCCGCGTTTCAAGGGCGCGGCCGATCTCGCGGTCGGGGCCTTGCTTTCCCAGTTTCCCGGAGTGAGTGAAATGCGTCTGAGGATCCGCGCTGAGGATGGCCGACCCGCTGAGTTCGGTGGCGCGGGAGTTGGCACCTCGGATTGGCTGAAGATCCGCATCGATCGAAGTGCTGAATCGCTCGCCCGGCAGCAACTGCGCGAGGAACACGACGGCGCTCGCGATGAGATCCAGAAGGCGATCCAGAACGCCCAGGAAGCGCGCGACCGGATGGGCTGGCATCGTGAAGAGGTCAAGGCCGGGAAGCTTGGCGAGCAGGCGAAGAAGCATTTCGAAGAGGCCGGGGAAAAACTCGCGAAGACCAAGGAGTCGCTCGAGGAACTCTCGAAGCGGATGGAGGAAAGCGTCCATGCCTCGAAAGCGGACGAAGTGAAGAAGGCCTCCGAGCTGCTCCAGCAATCTCGCGAGAATCTGGAGAACTCGACGGCCCAGGACAAACCCGAGCAGCGCGAGGGCAAGCTCGATCAGGCCCGAAACAAGGCAGAGGAAGCGGTCAAGCAGTTGGAGGCGGTTCGAAACGAAATGGACCGCCAGCGGGAGAAGATCGAGGACCTCGCACGCATGGAGGAACTGGCCCAGCAGCAGCGTGAGCTCGCACGTCAGGCGGAAGCGAATCTCAAGAAGGACGCCGCCGTTCCGCCGGACTGGAAGCAGAAGCAGGAACAGGCGAAGGAGGAGATGCGCCAGCAGGTCCAGCAACGTCCGGATGCCCGCGCCGAAGCTGCGAAAGCCCAGGCTGAGCAGGCACGCGAACTCGCCAAGGAAGCACGGGAGCTTTCGAAGGATCAATCGGAGCTGAAGGAGAAAACGCAGCAGGCCGCCACACAGTCGCCGGAGGATCAGAAAGCCGCTCTTCAGAAGGCCATCGCGGCCGAGCAGGAGAAGATCGTTGCGGATGCAGAGGCCGAACTGGCTGCCGCCCGAGAGGAGGAGAACCCGGCTGCCGACAACTTGCCGAAAGCCACCAACGCTGCCTCAAAAGCCCGCGATGAGATTCAGAAGGGTGACGTGGAAAAGGCATCGGACTCCGCGAAGGAATCCGCTCTCGCGATGAAGGAGGCATCTTCCAAGGCTGATCCTTCCGATGGGAAAGCCCCCGAGCCGGGTGGCGAAAAATCGGGCGAAAAATCGGGCGAGAGCAAGGCTGAGCAGGCCGCGCGCAAGGAGTCGTTGGAGAAGTTGGCCGAGCGCCAGGAGCAGCTTGGGGAAGCGATGGAATCGCTGGCGAAGGGCGACAACGCGAAGGCGCTTCAGCAGCTCCAGGAGTCGCGCGCCGAGGAGGCAAAGGAGTTTGCCGAAGCCGTCGCCGCTGCCCCGCAGGCCGAAAATTCCGGGGCCATGCAGGAAAGCCAGAACGCAGCGAAGCAGGGCAGCGAGCAGGCGCAGGCCGCCGCGAAACAAGCCGCCCAGCCACAGCAGGCCGCCGGTCAGCACGAGCAGGCCGCGCAAAGTCTTCAGAAAAGCGCGGAGTCGCTCGACCAAGCCGCGCAGCAATTGGATCAAGCTGCCCAGCAAGCGGCGGGCCAGCCGGCGAATCCGCAACAGGCAGCGGTTTCTCCGGGTGATCTGGCGAAGGCATTTCAAAAAGCCTCCGAAGCCGCGAGCGGCCAACAACCGTCCGCCTCAGCCGCAAAGGCCGCGCAGGAGGCCGCCGAGGCGATGACCAGCGCCGCGCAGTCGGGGCGGAGCAGCCTTCAGGGCAAGTCACCGGGCAAGCCCGGCCAACCCGGCCAGCCCGGCGGTGTCCCCGGCCAGCAAGGCCAGCCCGGCATGGACCCGAACGGCGACCAGCATCTTGCCCAGCCCGATCCCGGCGTTCCGCCTGAACTCGCGAAGCTCGGCATCAGCGCGCAGGATTGGGAGAAGATCCAGAACTCGCTCAAGTCCGACGTCGGAGTCGGTGGCGGCGAGGCCATCCCCGAGGAATACCGCACGCTGGTGAAGGGCTACTTTGAGAGCATGTCGAAGAAATCCACCGGAAACTGACGCCATGAGATTCCCTAACAGCTTCCGATTTGCGCTCGTCGCCACCCTTTCCTGCCTGGTCCTCCATGCCGAGGAAAAGGCAGATCCGGTCTTCGCCGCGTGGAAGGCCAAGGTCGATCCAGCAGTGGAAAATGGCTTGCGTTATCTCAGCCGCATCCAGCTCAAGGATGGCTCGTTTCCCGATCGCTATGGCGACTCCACCGGCATCCCGGCGCTCGTTGGCATGACCTTCCTTTCGAAAGGTCACCTACCCACCGAGGGTCCGCATGCCGAGGCGCTCACCCGCTGCATCGACTTCGTCCTCGCGAACCAGCGGGAGAACGGCCTCTACGAGAAAGGCAATGGCGGCAGTGGCCCGATGTATGCCCACAACATCTCCACGCTGTTCCTTTCCGAAGTCAGCGGCATGGTCGATCCCGAGCGGCAGAAGAAGATCGAGGAGACCCTGCCGAAAGCCCTCGCCCTCATCCTCCGCGCGCAAGCCGTGCCGAAGGACGAGCGCAACCGTGGCGGTTGGCGTTACCATCCGGGCTCGTACGACAGCGACACCTCTTGCAGCGGCTGGGCGCTGATGGCACTGCGTTCGGCGAAGCTCAACGGAGCCCCCGTGCCGGATTCCGCGATCAACGATGCGGTCGCTTACCTGAGACGCCACCAGGACAAAGAGCGCGGATGTTTCGGCTACTCTGGCGATGAGGACCACGCCCGCTCACTCACCGGCATGGGACTGCTCTGCCTGGAACTCTGTGGGAAGCACGGCACGCCGGAGACCACGATGGCGGCCGACTACGTCATGAAGAATTTCCGCAGCTTTCCCGGCGACCAGTTCGAGTTCTACGCCAACTACTACGCCGCCCAGGGCATGTTCCAGATCGGCGGGCGTTACTGGAACGAGTATGCGCCCTGGATGTACGAGACCTACTTGAAGAAGCAGGAATCCGATGGCTCCTGGGAAAGCCGTGAGGCAGGTCGGGTCTATGGTACCTCCATGATGATCCTCGCCTTCACCGTGCCCTACCGCCAGCTCCCGATCTACCAGCGGGATGAAACGGTGGATGAGACGGAGTAGCGCCGTCCGGCGCAAATAAACGTCCGCGCGGGCAAAATAATTTTAGTTCGGCTGATCCGGCCGTACTGATGGCGTAGGCATGATGCAACTACATCCAATGCAGTTGCGCCTGCCTGAAATCACAAAACCCAAGTGATGGAAAACCCGCCGATCCGCCTCAAAACCAGGAAATTCAAGGGCTTTGCCCTCATCGTGACCCTGGTCCTGATGGTCCTGCTCACGATCCTCGCCCTCGGCTTGCTCAGCCTCTCGACGATTTCACTTCGCGCCTCCTCCAGGAATCAATTGGCCCAGGAAGCCCGCCAGAATGCCCGGCTGGCCCTGATGATGGCGATCGGTGAACTCCAGACCGCCACCGGCCCAGACCAGCGGATCACCGCCCCGGCGGACATCCGTGGCGAAACCCTCGCGCAACCGCATCTCACCGGAGTCTGGCAGGGCTGGAAATGGGATGGCGTCGGCACCGCACCGAAGTTTTCCGAAAAGAAGCAGTCGCAGTTCCTCCGCTGGCTCGTGTCCAGCCGTGAGCCGGCCGCGGTCATGTCTCCGGATTTCGCCTCGGCGAAGACCAGTGGAGAGCAGACAGCCTTGGTGAAAGGCTCCCTGGCGGCGGGAAATGACCGCGTGGACGCCCAGATCATCCCCATCGCCAGCAGCCTCAAGGATCGTCGGCATGGTTACGCGTGGGCGGTGTTCGACGAGTCCACCAAGCTGCCGGTTTCCCTGCCCGAACCGGGGAAAAAATCCGCAACAGGCAGCGTCGCCCTCATGAGCGCAGCGCCGCTTCCGGGCTACTCCGCCACCACGAAGCGCGATTGGAAACCCCTCACCACCGCCGCCAATGATCGGCAAAAACTGGTCACCCCGGGTGAAACGGCGCTGACCTCGATCACCCCTGCGGATCGCAGTTTCCACGACGTGACCTCGACCACCGCCGGGGTCCTGGCGGATGCCGGGAAGGGTGGCCTGGCGGTCGATTTGTCCCGGCTCTTCAATGGCACCGCGCTGCCGACCACCTATGCCAACCGCTACCTGTACTCCGACACCGACACCCCGCTGGTCGCCGCGCCAACACGATTTCCCGGAGCCAATCCCTTCCCCAGTCCGGACCCTTCCTGGAAACTGCTGCGCTCCCACTACCGGCTCTTTGACAAGCTCACCGGCGGACTGACGCCCCTCATCGACACCACGTCCGATACCCGGCCGCCAGCGGGCACGACGGGAGCCGCCGCACAGGGCTCGGATTTTTTCAACACCCAGCAGATCGCCCCGGTCATCGCCAAGGCACAGTTCGTCTTCAGCATCGGCTTCGGCTGGCACGGCACACTGCCCTCCGTGACCAGTGCGAACAACAGCACCCTGCCTGTCGATCAAAGGGACCAGTATGTGACCTGGCTGGTCGTGGATCCGGTCATCACCATTTGGAATCCGTACAACGTCAACGTCCGCTTCACCGGAAGCCGGATCGACCTCTACCGCGTGCCACTGACCTTCCGGGTTTACAAAAATGGCACGCTCATCAATCCGGAATACACCCACCTCGCGAACACCTTCCTTTCCGGTGCCGATTTCACCAACCGGGGAGGCACCTACTACCGTCTGAACCTGCTGCCGGACGAGGGCAAGAGCGAGTTCATCCTGGCTCCCGGCGAACACGTGGTTTTCACCGCAGTGAATCATGTGAAGCACTTCAACCATGAGTTCTCCGAAGTGGGCCTGAACCTCCGGCGCGGCTTTTCACCCCCTGCCGGAAACAGCAGCAAGGCCACCGTCGGCGGCACCTCCACGCTCAACATCTGCGTTGGCCCCACCGGACAGCCCACCGGCACGGACTACGGCAAGCTCGTTCGCACCGTCGCCGTGAAAGCGAACGATCGCATCCAGGTCGAAGTGAAACCGGGCCGAGGCAATGTCGACAAACCCGCCGAGACCGGCAACAAGGAGATTTCCGGCTATCTCAAGTACTACGTCGGCCCGCCCTCGAACCAACGCCTCGTTGGCGGGATCGAGCTCGACTACGGGTCCGACGATTCGACCTACCTGCCGAGCTATCCCAAGGAGGATCTTCCCACGATCGTCGTGAGCGACAGCATCCCGAAATCCCCCGCCCAGGCCGACGTTTATCTCGGGCCCACCCCGCCGGTCGTGCGCTTCAAGGAGCCCTTCCTCGTCTCCACCTTCCAGTTGAAGACCGAGCGCAATTCGAAGTTCCCCTCGCGCAGTTGGCTCAACAATTCACCCGTCAATCTCTACGCCTCGGAAGGGCTGGATCAGAAGGAACCCTGGTCCGCGCACCAGTATGAACTCCAATGGGAATCCATGACCGACTGGCCACCGACCAGCCCGGGCATCGAAATCAGCAACACGCTCAACCACGGCTACGGCGGCTCCGGGATCTATTTCCAATCCGGCGTCGAATATGCCACCCACAGCGCCATCCCGCTCGCGCCCGCCTTGTCGATCCCGCAGCTCCGGCACGCCCCGCTCAACGTCGGCGGACAGCTTCCGTTGACCTCGCAGATCGTGGCCAATTCCTTCGCCTCGCCGCTGATCGACCTAGCCAGCATCCAGAAACAGGCGGACACCCGGACGCTGCTGGATCACTCGTATTTTGCGAACTCCGCCTTGTTCGATCACTACTTCTTCTCAGGCCTCGCCGATCCCGGCGGCGCGCTCGACAAGACGCCCGACGTCCGCACCGCCATCACCGACTTCTTCGACAAGCGGACCCCGCTTCCGAATCCGCGCTTCACTCCGCGTCAAGGTGGCCGGAAGACCACGGAAATCGCCGACTCCCTCACCAGTTCGGACGGCTACTTGAAAACCGCCGCGCACCTGCTCATCGACTCGCCGTTCAACGTGAACAGCACCCGCGTGGATGTCTGGGAAGCCTTCCTCGCCAGCACCTTCGGCAGCGACGTGCCGCTGATGAAGACCGGCAGTTTCGCCACCGCAACCGGAGACGATGTCGCCGTGGCCCGACAGCTCCCGACCAATGGAAACTCGATGGAGACCTCGTCCGATCCCGTCGCCAATGACGTCGCGAAATGGAACGGCCACCGTCGCCTCACCAAGGCACAGATCCGCAGGCTGGCGGAGGAAATCGTCGTCGAGGTCCGCAGCCGTGGCCCCTTCCAGTCGATGGCGGAATTCGTGAACCGTCGGCCTGAAACCGGACCACTCGGCCAGACCGGAGCGCTGCAGGCCGCCATCCAGCGCAGCAACATCAACCAAGCCGCGCTCAACACCCGTTTCAATGTCGTCGACAGCACCGGCACCGGAAACACCGCCGATGGTTCGCCCGGCGTGCTCAATCAAGCCGACCTGCTCACCCCGATTGCCCCCGTGCTCGCCGTCCGTGGCGATACCTTCCGCATCCGCGCCTATGGCGAGGCCGGAACCGGCACCGAGGCGAAGGTCAAGGTCTGGTGCGAGGCCGTGGTCCAGCGCGTCCCGGAATACATCGACTCCTCCGAACAGCCTTGGATCACGCCGAAGTCCTCCAACAACGTCCGCTTCGGCCGCCATTACGAACTGATTTCCTTCCGCTGGCTTTCCCCCTCCGAAATCTGATAAACCCACGATTCATGAAACTCCAGATCCTGAGTATCCTCCTCGCGGCCCTGTCCCTCCAGGCAGCCGAGCCACCGGCCAAAATTCCCGCGTCCTTCTACGCCTTTGACTACGTCCCCGGCCACGAGTCGGTGTTCGTCCGCTCGGGCGAGGCTGCCTACGACGAAATCCGTCTCTCCAAGGCAAACATCATCGGCCCAATCTCGACCGTCTTCATGCAGGGACAGCTTCTCATCAACTCGAAGCCCGAAACCGGCGCGGACGGAAAGACCACCTACCCGGTCCTCGCCACGGCGAAACTTCCTGCCGGACTCAAGCGCGCCCTCGTCGTCCTCTTCCCCAACGCCGCCGACAGCCCACCTGGCTACCGCACCCTCGTGGTCGATCATGATTCCACCACCTTCGCCCTCGGCTCCTACCGCATGATCAACCTCGCCCCCTACCCCGTGCGCGGCGCGGTCGCCGAGGTCCAGGTCGAAGCCAAGCCCGGTGGCATCGCCAACCTCACGCCGAAAGGCGAGCCCGGCGACATCGTGCCGGTCCGCTTCGAATACTTCGACAATGACCGCTGGAACGGCCTCACCGAAACCCGCGCCGCCATCCGCAAGGACCGCCGCTGGCTGATGTTCGTCTACAAGGACCCGGACTCCGGCCGCATGAACATCCGCACCATCCCCGACCGCACCCCCTCGCCGGAGGAATTGGGGAAGAAGCCATAGGTGCGGCGCTTGGGGATTCAATGGAGTTGTGACATTCCTGTCGCAACCAACACCCTGCTTTGTCGCGACAGCAACTGTCTTTTCATGATGTTAGAGCTTCGGGCGCATTCCACTCCCGCAACACTCTGGTCATGATAGAGTTCAGGTGGATCAGTAGCCGTCTCATTATGGCAACC
>JANOBS010000002.1:0-4523 GCA_031411755.1 Luteolibacter sp.
CGGTCTGCACGGCGCGTCCGGGGAGGACGAGCTTTCCGCCCTCGGCGGCGGCGGCGGCGACGAACGGTTCAAAGGCAGAGCCGAGATCGCGACGCACGCGGGTCCGATCGATGCGCGAGTCCTTGAAGTCGCGACCGCCGATGAAGGCCAGCGTGGCTCCGGTTTTCGTCTCCAGGGTGGAGGCTGCGAACTGGACATATTCCAGAGGCTGGCCTGCGACGTATTGGGCGTGGGTCGGGTGCTTCCAGCTCTTCTCGGCTTCGAGGGATTCGACGGCACGCTTGAGTTCGGTTTCCAGCCTCTCCTGCCAGGCGGCATCAAGGGTCGAGACAATTTTGAGCCCTCCGAGGCGGATGTCCTCGTCATCGAGGATGCCATCGAGTTCGCGGCGGATCGCCTGGAGCGCGTAGGATGGCTGGGCCTCACGATCATCGTCCTTCACCAGCCGGACAGGAGTTGCGATGATACGGTCCCTGTCCTCCGGCGTGATGAACTTCATGGCGATCATGCGGTCGAGCACCTCGTTGCGCTGGGCCTCGGCGGCCTTGAGATTGCGGAAAGGTGAAAAGATGTGAGGGCCTCGGATGATGCCGACAATCATCGCACACTCGCCTTCGTTGAGCTGACTGACGCTGCGGCCGAAGTAGGTGCGTGCGGCCTCCTCGATGCCGTGGCAGCCGGCACCGAAGTAGATGCGGTTGAGGTAACCTGTTAGAATCTCGTCCTTCTTGTAGCGCGACTCGATGCGGAGGGTGAGGGCGATCTCAAGGAACTTGCGGTGCAGGGATTTCGCGCGGATGTCGTAGGTGTTACGCGCGAGCTGCATGCTCAGGGTGGAGGCTCCCTGGGTGAAGTCCCAGTCCTTGACGTTGCGGAAAGTCGCGCGGATCAGGCCTTTCACATCGACGCCTGAGTGATCGAAAAAGCGCGCGTCCTCGCGGGCCTGCAGAGCCTTTACAAGGAAGTCTGGAAGATCTCCCCGTGTGATCAGGCGGCGGCTTTCACCGGTGGAGGCGGCGAGCTCCTTGCCATTTCGGTCCAGCACGACGTTCGAGGCAGGGAGACGTGCGACCTCATCAAGGTCGTAACGCATGGCGAGGCAGAAATAAGAGAACCCGATTCCCAACACGACGATGAATCCGAAAAGGCTGATCCACAGCGCCCACTTCACCGGTGTGTGCAGCCACGCAGGCATCCAGCGCAGCCAGCGGGGTGGTTGGGAAATGGGACGCCAGGTCGACATACGAACGGAGGTGGATTACTCGACCGGGATCGCTTTCAAGGGAGGCCTCTGATTCTCTTCCTCGACCGGTTCGGCACGGGGCGGATAGGTCACGTTCGGCTTCACAAGCACCGCCCTTGGAGGGGTCGGTTCAGCTGTTCCCTCCTCGATCGGAATGGCTCTGGCGGGGTGAATCGGACAGAAATCGTTTCCGGCGGATGCGATGTCGGACGGAACGTTGTCATCGTAGGCGGTGCCAGCGGCTTCACAACCGGCGGTCGCCTGCTTGCCGGACTGGCGGCAAAGGCGCGCGCTGACGAGCTTGATGTTGGATTTCATCGCTCCGGCGCGATAACCAAGACGGTCGGCGGTCTTCATCATCTCCACCCACACCGGTAGCGCGAGCGTGGCCCCGTAGCCTCCCTGGATGGTTTTTTTAGGGGTATCGAATCCGACCCAGACGGCGCAGGAAAGGCTGGAGGTGTAGCCGCTGAACCAAGCGTCCTTGAACTCGTTGGTGGTGCCGGTTTTTCCGGCGCAGGGCTTGTCGAAGCCGAGTCGCTTTACGGCGGCCGCTGTGCCGCTGGTGGCCACCTCGACGAGGATTTTCGAAACCGACCACGAGGAGCCCGGGCTGGCCGCCTGGTAAGATAGCTGAGGGGTGGCGTAGAGGACGTTGTTGTTCTTGTCGCGGATTTCCCGGATCAAGTACGGGCGGTATCGTACTCCATCGTTCGGGAAGATCGTGTAGGCCGAGGCGACCTTCCACGGGGTTGATTCCCAAGAGCCGAGATACGAGGATGGCTTTGGAGGAAACTCGTCACCAAAGCCGGCGAGGCGCGACACCTCACGGACCTGATCCATGCCAGCATGGTTGCCGACGCGGATCGACATGGTGTTGCGCGAACGGATGAGCCCTGTTGAAGCGGGATACATGCCGCCGAATTTTCCGTCCGAGTTGTGCGGGTGCCAGTTGGCCGGTGCTCCGGCGATTTCACCGCGCTCAATGGGGCCGTCGCTGACCATGGTGTCGGGCCTGAGTCCCTGGTCGAAGGCGGCGAGGTAGACGAAAGGCTTGAACAACGAGCCGACCTGCCGCTGGGCCTGAAGGGCTCGGTTAAAACGCGACTCATTGGCATCACGCCCGCCGATCACCGCGAGGATGGCACCGCCGTGGTTTTCGACAACGACTGCGCCACCCTGAATGTAGGTGGGTTCGCCTCGTTTTTCGACGGGTTGCTTTTGCCAGGACTCGCGAGTGAGGTGGGGATAGCCGGAGGATTTCTCCAGATCACTGAGTCGCTTGTTGAGTGCCTCCTCGCCCTTCTTCTGGATGCGGTTGTCGATGGTGGTGGAAATGGTCAGGCCACCCAGATCGATGTTCTCCTTTTCAAGGATCAGCTCCAGATCATGACGGATGGCATCCATCGCGTAGGATTCCTGATACTTCTGACGCCACTTGGGACGGACCTCGATGGGCTCGGCTTTCGCGGCGTCCGCTTCGGCGCGGGTGATGGCCTTGGCGACGACCATGCGCTCGAGGGTGGAGTCGCGTTCGCGCTTGGCATTCTCAGGGCTTCGGAAGGGGTTGAAGGCATCCGGTCCTCGAACAATGCCGGCGAGCATGGCGGACTCGGATAGTGAAAGCTCGGAGGCATGTTTCTCAAAATAGATGCGCGAGGCCTCTTCGATGCCGCGGATCTGGCGGCCCCAGTTGATCGAGTTCAGGTAGGCTTCGAGGATTTCGTCTTTCGAGAAATTCGACTCGATGCGGATGCCGATGGCGATCTCCAGCATCTTGCGGTCAATCTGTTTCAGGATCTCGCCACGACCCTCGCCGAGTTTGAGTTGAAAGATGTCGGAGGCCAGCTGCTGCGTGAGCGTGGAGGCTCCTTCGCGCTTGCCTTGGAAATTCTTCGTCAGGGCCCGGACCATGCCGATGGGATCGACCGCACCGTGCTGGTAAAAGCGTTCGTCCTCGCGGGCGAGAATGGCCTTCCTGAAGGTTTCGGAAACCTGGGTGAGCGGGATGACATCGCGCTTTTCTCCGTGGATACGCCCAAGTTCCTCACCATTGCGGTCGAGGACGATCGTTCGCTCAGGCATGGAGTGGAGTTTTCCGAGATCGTAGCGGCTGGAACGCCATCCGTAGAAGATGCCGAACACCAGCAGTCCGTATAGCCCCGCCACACAGGGGTAGCCGAAAAGCCGCGCCAGCGGACGCAGCAGGCCGCCCAGCGGTTGGGTGAGGACGTTGAAGAGGTGGAAGGGCCAGAAAAATAGAAGCGAGACCGCGCCGGGGGAGCTGCGGACCTTTTCGGGCTCCCTGCGTGGGCGGTTTTTGGCACTCTTCGACGGAGCAGGATCTGGCGTGTTGCTTTTAGCCATCGCTGGGCGGAACGTAGCGCGCCCTGACGCGGGCCGCCATCCTTGATTGAGGATCGTGAGACGAAGTGCGGGGGGCGCGTCGCTATCGAAACAGAATCATGAAAACACATGCGTTTATTCCACTCGCGGTGGCCTTTCTGATGGGCACTCCGCTGCTGGCACGGGAATCGGTGAAGTCCTTGGCGGAACTGGAGGCCCTCCAAAAGAAGGTGCAGGAAGTTTCAAGCAAGGTTCTCCCTGCCACAGTGGCCCTTGTTTCAGAAAAAACCGGTTCTTCCGGCTCAGGCATCGTGACAACGGCGGACGGACTGATCCTCACGGCGGCCCACGTGGTCCAGGGCGCGGATGAGCTGGAAGTGGTTTTCCCGAGCGGCAAGAAAGTGACCGGCAAGGTGCTTGGCGCGAATTTCTCGAAAGACATCGGCATGGTGAAGATCACCGAATCCGGTGAATGGCCGTTCATCGCACGTGGCGAGTCGAAGCCCCTTGAGGCTGGGGACTGGGTGGTCGCGCTGGGCCACTCGGCGGGCTTTGATCCCGGGCGCACGCCACCGGTAAGGTTCGGCCGCGTCGTTTCCAAAGGGCCGGGTAATTTTTTCACCACCGACTGCACCTTGATCGGTGGCGATTCCGGCGGCCCGATCTTCAATCTCGATGGCAAGATCATCGGAGTGAATTCCTCGATCGGCATGTCCCTGAAAAACAACAACCACGCGGGCGTTGATGGCTTCAAGGACGATTGGGATCGTTTGCTGGCCGGGGACATGTGGGGTCGCCTCTCGATGAATCCATTCGCCAATCCGGAAATGCCGGTCTTGGGAATCGTGATGGGGGATGAGCGCCTGACCGATGGCGTCACCGTCGCCGGATTCTACCGTCTCTCTCCCGCTGCGGCCGCTGGTGTGAAGGCCGG
>JANOBS010000003.1:0-2607 GCA_031411755.1 Luteolibacter sp.
GCGCTCAAGATGCTCCACGCCTGGCTTACCCAGGCCGATGCCGCCGTCGACTTCGCCGACAAGTTTTTCCCGCACGCGGAAATCCTCGTCATCGGCCACTTCCACCGCTCCGGCATGTGGAAAAAACGAGGCCGAGTCGTCATCAACACCGGAGCCTATCTCCCACCCGGTGATGCGCTATGGATCGACTACGACAAAGGCTTCCTCTCCTGCGGGAAAGTCATCGAAACACCTGAAACCTACACCCGAGGCCCGGCAAGCGCCACGTGGCGCATCGGCGTCTAACAGACGATCATCCCCGATCCCCGATCCCCGATCACCGATCCCCGATCACCTCCCCAGCACCCACGCAATGTGTGGCGTATAAAGATTCGGCTCTAACAGGAACGAATCGTGCCCCTTGTCGGAGTGAACCGTGATGTGCATGACGTCGACCTTTGCCTTTTCAAGATGGCCGACGAGTTCGGTTTGCTCTTCGGGATAGAAGCAGAAGTCGGAGTCGATCGAGAAGACCAGCCACTTCTGGCCGGCGAGGCGTGAGCGCTCGAAAAGATCCGCGGCCGTTTCCGCGTCGCCTTCGTTCGCACCATCGAAGCGCGACCACAGGTCGATGATCCGCAGGTAGGTGTTCGCGTCGAAGCGCTTCACGAACTTTTTCCCCTGATGCAGCATGTAGCTCTGGAACTGGTCGCGGACGCGATACCACGACAGCACGTCATCCGGCTGGACCACGTCCTGTCGGGCGCGACGCTCGATGGCATCGAGGTGGACGAAGGTCTTGTGCGAGATCATCCGGGCCAGCGCCAAGCCGTAGAGCGGCGGGCCGTTGTCGTAGTAATCGCCGCCGTTGAAGTTCCGGTCATTCTCGATCGCGAGGATCTGCTCGAACAACACGAGGCGGTTGAGCACGGTCGTCTTGTAGCCGGAGGCGATGGAAATGACATTCGTCACCCGCTCGGGAAACCGGGTCGCGAAGGTCAGCGCCACCAGGCCGCCGACGGAGGGTCCGATGACGGCCTTGAGGGTCTCGATGCCGAAGTAATCGAGCAAACGCGCCTGAATTTCCACCTGATCCGCCGCCGTGACGTGTGGGAAGGAAGAGCCCCAGGGCTTGCCGGTTTCCGGATGGATCGAGCAGGGGCCGGTCGAGCCGTAACAACCACCGAGGTAGTTGGCGCAGATGACAAAGTAGCGGTCGGTGTCGATCGCGAGTCCCGGCCCGATCATGTCGCCCCACCAGCCTTCGTGAAGTTCCGGCTGCCAGATTCCATCGATGCCCTCGATCCCGGTATTCAACCCGGCGGCGTGATGCGAGCCGGACAGGGCATGGAAAAGCAGGATCGCATTCGAACGGTCCGCATTCAGCTCCCCCCAGGTCTCATAGGCCAGCGTCGCGCCGGGCAGCTCCCCGCCATCGCGAAGAAGGATCGGCTCGGCAGCGCTTCCGGTGTGGAAAAACTGGGTGGTCACGGGAGGCATGGAGGGAGGAGAAAGTGCGAAGTGCGAAGTGGCAAGTGACAAGTGGTCAGCGGGCGGGCTCCATGGCCTCTTCCTATTCGTTTCGAATTTAGCGCTTCCTCCCTCTTGGCACTTGCCACTTCGCACTTGTCACTTTCCCCTTCACTGCATGGACAGCGTCGGTTTCAAAGAGTGGCAGGTGGTTTGCGAGGCGCTGGCTTCGGGGCGACAGACGGTGATTTTGCGGAAGGGTGGCATCCACGAGGGGCGGGAGGGCTTTTCGTTCGCGCATGACTCGTTCTATCTGTTCCCGACCCGGTTCCACGCGCAGGGCGATCACGTGAGGGAGGGTGCCATTCATGAAATGCCGGAGTGGCAGCCGGGTGAGATCGTCTCGATCACCCACCGCGTGGAGGTCACATCGGCCGTGACCCTGACGGAGTGGGCGGAGGTCGAGGCCTTGTTTCCGCTGCACATCTACACCGAGAAGACCGTCCGCGACCGCTTCGATTGGGAGGGAAAGAGCATGGCCGCGGGAAGCATCCACGTGGCGCACGTGAAGGTCATCGCGCTGGACCAGCCCTGGGAATTTCCCTACGCCGCGAAACACGGTGGCTGTCGGAGCTGGGTGAATCTGCCGTGAGGATTCGCTTCCTTTGCTTTCGGGAATTCCTTGGAGAATTTGCCCTCGCGTCGCTCTTTTCCTGCCCCTAGCCTGCGGCCTCCCATGCCTGTTCCCCGCAAAGGTGCCAAACGCCTCAATCACCGCGACACCCACTACCTGTGGATCATGCAGAACGCGAAGGGCTCGAACGAGCTGCTGATCGAACTGTCGGCCGCCGTCAACGGGCAGATGCTGGTCGTTTCCCTGCCGCGGATCGTGGACTACGGGATGGTGACGCTGGCGATCGACTTCGCGCTGAAGAGCGGTTGGAAACCGCAGGACGCGGGCGAGCCGTTCCGCTGCCGCTACACCATGCGGAAGACCTTCGAGGTCGAGGCATAGAAAAAAGGGACGCCGACCGAGGCCGGAGTCCCTGATCAATTCCGGACGAAGCCGGATCAATGCTTGCAGGTGGTGCAGCCGACCTTGCCGCACATCGGGCACTTGGCGGCGGATTTTTCACACATCGTGCAGCCGGGCTTGCC
>JANOBS010000004.1:0-1639 GCA_031411755.1 Luteolibacter sp.
CTGCGAAGTTCAAATTCCATGAGCGGCGGATTCCAGCAAGGTCTTCAGTTCGGTGTAGGGATGGTTGCGGCGCATGTAGGCGGCGTAACGGTCTTCGGCGGCGCTGAGATCGATGGTCTCCAGCTTGTCGGACGCCTCCATGCCGCCGGCGAGAAAGACATCGCACTCGGCGTTGAGCAGCGCGGTTTGAAAGCGGCGCTCGTCGAACATCAGGCAGCAAACGCGGAACGGGCACTTGCTGCGGAAGCGGCGCAGGAAGCCGGTGAACCAGCCGGTCTCGAACAACTCAGGCGAGGCCGCCAACCGCAGCACCCGACCGGTCTCATGCATCATCGCCACCGCATCCTCCAGCTTCCGCACGCTGCGGATCAGCGGATTCAACTGCGAGACCATCGCATCGGCGAAGGGAGTCGGATCGAGTGTGCCGGCCTCCTCGTTTTCGAAAAGCGTGCCACCGAGGATCTGCTCCAGCTCGCTGCACATCCGCTTCACGTTTCCCCGCGTGCTCCGCAGATCGAGGGCGGCGTTGGAAAAGGATCGTTCGCGATAGACCGCTCGCAGCACTTCCAATTGTCGGAAGGTGATCCTGGGGAGGTTCTGGTATTGGTCCATGTCGGGCTGTTAGCAGGCGATTCACTTTATAGACCCGCTTTGAAATCCGTCAAATGAAGGGTTTCCGCAGGTTTTGCTTTCGGGGTGCCGTCTTCGCGCTGGATGGCGGGAAATTTAGGGTTCACGCTCGTTGCATGAACCCCATCTTGCCCGGCCGCACGCCGCACACTCCGATCGCTGTGAACATCGAAATGTGGTTCGAAGGCAACTTTGTTTCCCGAATCGAGAAGGCCGCCGCGCTGGGATTTCCCGCGATCGAGCTCTGGACCTGGAAGGACAAGGACCTCGCGGCGGGAGCGCTGGCCTTGAACCAGCATGGCATGACCGCCACGCAGTTCACCGCCTGGGGATTCGGGAAGGAGATCAATGATCCGGCGTTTCCGGTGGTGACCTTCGTCGAGGAAATCGAGCGCTGCTGCGAGGCGTCGAAGCTCCTGCCCGGTTGTGACCTGATGACCGTGGTCGGCGGCGACAACATCCCGGGTCTGACCAAGGACCAGATGCACGCCGCTATCATTGAAAAACTCCGCGCCGCAGTGCCGGTGCTGGAGCGTCATGGCAAAACGGTGATCCTGGAGCCGATGAACCCCTATAACCATCCGGACCATTGCCTCTACGGGAGTTCGGACGGCATCGCGATCTGCGAGGCGGTGGGCTCGGAGCACGTGAAGCTCAACTGGGATCTCTTCCACATGCAACGCTACGAGGGCAACCTCATCGACAACCTCCGCAAGGGCGTCAAATGGATCGGCTACGTCCAGTTCGCCGACAGCCCGGACCGGCATGAGCCCCGCACCGGTGAAGTGAGATACGAGGAGCTCTTCCGCGAGGTGAGGAAACTCGGTCTGCCAATGCCGCTGGGAGCGGAGTGCATTCCCTTCGAAGGAGACGTCGTCCGCGCGGCGACGAGGCTTTACGAGGTGGATGCGGCGTCAGCGTGAGCGATCTTGCCGATGAGGGATTTCCAAGATAGGCATGAAATCTTCACTCGGTTTGGTGAAACGTTTCGCGACCACGTTTCCAGTAG
>JANOBS010000005.1:0-1103 GCA_031411755.1 Luteolibacter sp.
CTTTCACTTCGTCCCAGGAATCTCACGAAGAAAGCCGCAGGTTCAGCGCTGGAACTTTTCAGTCTGGAGAAAAGTCTCCACTTCCGCCAGCGACCGTGTGTTCAGAATGTTCTCCCGGGACAGCCAACCTTTCCTCGCGAGTCGCACACCGAGATGGAGGTAATGGAGCTGGGCGGTGGAGTGGGCGTCGGGGTTGATGGAGCAGAGGACGCCCTTGTCCTTCGCGCGCTTCCACCAGCGCCAATCCATGTCGAGACGCATGGGGCTGCAATTCAGCTCGATGATGGTCCGCGTTTCGGCGGCGCAGTCGATGATTTTGGCGTGGTTGACGGCGTAGCCTTCGCGCTTGAGCAGCAAACGGCCCGTAACGTGTCCGAGCATGGTGACGTGCTCGTTTTCCATGGCCCGACAGATCCGCGCGGTCATCTCGTCTTCGGAGAGGGTGAAGACGTTGTGGACGGAGGCGACGCAGTAATCGAGCTGCGAAAGGATGGAGTCGTCGAAGTCGAGCGAGCCGTCCTTGTGGATGTCGACCTCGGAACCGGCGAAGAGTTTGAAGCCGCTGTAAGTGGCGTTGAGCGCGCGGATGCTTTCGATCTGTGCGAGGAGTCGTTCCTCATCGAGTCCGCGCGCCTGGAAGGAGGACTTCGAGTGGTCGGCGATGCCGAGATACTGCATTCCTAGTTCCTGGGCGGCCTCGGCCATTTCCTCCAGGGTGTCGGCTCCGTCGGAGGCGGTGGTGTGGTTGTGGAAGGTGCCGCGCAGGTTCTCGATCTCGACGAGTTTCGGCAGGTCGCCGGTTTCCGCAGCCTCGATTTCGCCCCGGTTTTCGCGGAGCTCGGGGGCGATGTAGCGGAGGCCTAGGGCCTTGTAGATTTCAATTTCGTCGGTGATTTCAGGGGCGGGTGGCGCGCCATCGACAGGGTTGAGCCCGTATTCGTTCAGTGACCAGCCGTGTTTCAAGGCACGCTGGCGGATGGCGACGTTGTGTTCCTTCGAGCCGGTGAAATACTGGAGGGCGAAGGGGAACTCGGCGTTCGAGACGGCGCGGAGATCGCATTGCAGGCCGTTTTCCAAACGAACCGAGGCCTTGGTGTCGCCAC
>JANOBS010000006.1:0-4068 GCA_031411755.1 Luteolibacter sp.
CCAAGACGATCACGGCCTCGCAAACTGGCGATACCAACTACACCGCCGCGACTTCCGTCGTCCAGACGCTTACCGTTGGCCAAGCCTCGCAGGCGATCACCATCGCAGCGTTGCCTGCGAGAACTTATGGAGACTCTCCCTTCGCGCTGACCGCCACGGCGTCGTCCAGACTGGCCGTGAGCTACATGAGCCCGAACCCCGATGTGGCGACCATCTCCGGCTCCACGGTGACCATTGTCGGTGCAGGCTCCACGACGATCACGGCCTCGCAAGCGGGCGATACCAACTACACCGCAGCGACGAGTTTCCCCCAGACACTCACCGTTGGCCAGGCCTCGCAGGCGATCACCTTCGCAGCGTTGCCTGCAAGAACTTATGGGGATGCCGCCTTCGCGCTTACCGCCACCGCGTCGTCCAACCTGGCTGTGAGTTACATGAGCTCCAACCCCGAGGTGGCGACCATCTCCGGCTCCACGGTGACCATTGTCGGCGCCGGCTCCACCACGATCACCGCTTCTCAAACTGGTGACACCAACTACTCCGCCGCGACGAGCGTCGTCCAGACACTCACCGTTGGCCAGGCCTCGCAGGCGATCACCTTCGACACCTTGCCCGATGTGACCTACGGTGGCGCGCCTTTTGCCCTAACAGCAACGGCCTCCTCAGGTCTCGCGGTGAACTACACCAGTTCCAATACCGCAGTGGCGACGGTCTCCGGCTCCACCGTTACCCTCGTTGGCGTTGGTTCCACCACGATCACGGCCGAACAGGTCGGCGACTCCAACTACCTGGCCGCAGCAGCTGTCCCGCAAACACTGGATGTGCTTTCCAATCTGGACATTCCCGTGATTTACGAACCCTTCGCAGACACCCAATCGACCCTCAACGGCAATACTCCGGGCACGGGCCTCAGCGGAACCTGGATTTCAGGAGGGATGAACGTGAGCCCTGCCGGCTTGTCCTTCGGAAGCCTGCCCGTCACCGGCGGCATGGCCATCAAGCCCTCCGGAAACGGCTCTGCCAACGCCTCCGTGGCGCTCGGTCAGGCGCTGAACAATGCGCAGTTGCTGAACAATGGAGCGACCTTGTGGTTCAGCTTCCTCTATAAAAGACCCGCAACTTCCGGCACCAACGACCAGGGAGGATTCGCCCTAGGTGACTCATCCCTCAGCAGCACCGGCGACACCATGAGCACCGGCAGCAATGGATTCGGCGTCTTCCTGAGCCGCAGTGCCCGGGTCCAGGCCAGCTACTGGAACAATGGAGCGCGGACCTCCTCCTCTCCGACTTCCACCGTGATAGCTGCGAATGCAACTGTCCTTGTGGTTGGAAAGATTGTCTGGAATGGCAACGGCGCGGCACCCGACACCCTCCAGCTCTACCTCCCGAGCGCGAACCTGTTGCTGCCAGCCACGCCGCACTCCACCACTTCGTTCATCCTGAACCAATCGACCTTCGATACGATCAGCTTCGGAGGAAAGAACACCACCAGCCCGACGATTGATGAAATCCGCTTCGGAGCCACCTACAACTCCGTCACCGGTCAGATTGGCACGGCATCAAGTGGAGTTGTCACCCTCACTGCCTATGAAACCTGGGCCGCGGCGTATGGAGGCGGTGACGTGCTCGGTTCACCTTCCGACGATTTCGACAACGACGGGGTGCCCAACCTCGTCGAGTATGCGCTGGGTACCACCCCGAACAGCAGCGCTTCGACACCCACCGTGCTTCCCGAGGTCGCAGGCAACCGGCTTCGGCTCAAGTTCACCCCACAGGTCATCAGCGGCATCGACTACACCGTCCAGTCCTCCTCGGACCTGGCTGAATGGACCGACATCCTCATTCCGGACAACAGTCTCACTTCAGGAGAGCCCTTCACCTTCATCGACACCGTCGACATTCCCACGGGAAATCCAGCCCCACGCTTCCTTCGCCTTCGAGTCACTGCTCCTTGACCTTAGCCTGGCCAAGTGGCTCGATGAACTCGGCTTGCGCGGGAACACCATTGTCGTCTCCAGTTCCGATCAGGGTGCGGACATGAGCAAGGCCTCCCATGGCGGACTACGTTTCAACAAAATGGGTTTCATGGGGCGGTCCGTGGCGGCAAACACACCCATTGGGAATTTTGTATGCGTGTGCCCTGGCTTGTGGGCTGGACTAACATGCACTAGCGGGCCGCAAGGACGGTCAGGCACTCATCTGCAGCGTGGATTGGCTGCCGACCTTATGCGCGATCACAGGTGTGAAAATCAACGCAGCCGATTTTGATGGCGAGGACGACTCCGCCGCAATGCTCGGCAAGAAACCTCACGTGCGTGTCAATCTCCTGCTCTGGAAACCCAGTTCACACTGCAGCGAGTCACTCATCCGCGATGGACAATGGAAACTGCGTTGCCACACACGCAAGAAAGATGGCAAACCCCAGCTATACTAAATCCTCGCCGATCCGTCCGAATCGGAGAACATTCCGGCACAGAGCTCCGAGGTCGTGAGGAAATTCTCTGCAAAAGTGTAAGCCCGAATCGCCTCCCTGCCAAAGATGGGTAAATCAAGACTGCGGGCAAGCAGGACTGAGCTTGCCACGGTCGATTCCACCGGCAATAGCTACCGTCGCCATTGCCTTGCTTTGCCAAAAATCCTAGCTTGCAAACCCGTAAAATTTACACACATTATCAAATGTCGTTCGTAATGACATTCATGCAGATTCTCTAAATCACACACAACTGCTTTTGCGACCAACAAAAGCTACTGGGCTAGCATCAAAACCGCGAATTTTAACCGGCCCAAGAAAGACAGAGCTGTCGCGCCAATCGGCGCGGCTTGGCGCGTCTTTCTTGGGGGCGCTTCGCGGTGCCTGATGCTAGGGCGCGATCAAGTCCGCGCCCTTTGTTATTTAGGCATCACCAGTGGCGAATCCTTTTTCCAACAAGATGAAACCATTCGCCGCTCTTCTACTTTTCTCGTTCGCGGCCCTCCTCCCCGCGCAGGAGCCCGCCAAAGGAAATCCCCCTGCCGAGGTAGACACCTACATCCCCGGCACCCTCGAAGTCCGCCCTTTCGTCCCGCCAGCGCTCGTCGAGCCTAAGCTCCCACTTGCTGATGCCGAGGCCACCTTCGTCCTCCGCGATGAAAAGGGCGAAACCACAACCCTCCAGCGTGGCCAGGCCTCCATGGCCCCTGATCTTCCAGAGCCACCTCCAGCTCCCGAAAACCCGCTAATCCTCTCGTGGCACCCGCTGCCAAAAGTCGTCACTATCAGCATGGGCGGCACCATCTACGACCAGCGTGTCAGCTTCGTCCACTGGCAACACCCCGTTACCAAGGCCCCCTACGAAGCCGTCGTCGGCTTTGACCTCAGCCTCCTCTCGCCCATCAGCCGCTTCATCCGCGAAGGCGTCCCCCATCACGCCACCCTTCTCTTCTCCCACACCACCAGCACCGGCCCCATCGCCCAACGGCTCGCCGGCCTCGGACGCCCCGTCCAGGTCCCCGAAATCGCCCCCGACGCCTACCGTCTCACCAAAGGCGACCCCGCCGACGCATCAGGCCTCGCCCCCTTGATCGCCCTGCGCGATCTCTACCTCGCGGAAAAAACCCGCCTCCAAAAACTCCGCATCGACCTCGCAGAACGCAACGCCGACGCCGAAGCTTGGGCCGAAGCCCATCCACCCGTCCTCGAGCCTCCCGTCTTCTGGTTCAAGCCCCATCGCAACAGCCGCTACCTCACGGAGCAAGACAAAGCAGACCAACAACAAGCCGCTGACCAGCGCGCCGAACAGGAAGGAGCAGCCCAGCCATGAGCCGCCTCACCACTTCGATGTTCAATGTTGGGCGTTCAATGTTCAATGTTCTCTTCCCCCTCTCTGGCCTCTGGATTCTGGCCTCTGGCTTCTTAAAAGCCCAAACCCAGGAAGAGCTAAACACCCAACTCCACCTCCAAGCCCAACCGCATTTTCAACGCCTCCCCACCGGCGTGAAAATGTTCAGTTGGCTCGGCCAAGCCGGCTTCACCTACTTCATCCAAGCCAGCCCCGATCTCCTCGATTGGACCTGGGCCCCCAACATTGA
>JANOBS010000007.1:0-5127 GCA_031411755.1 Luteolibacter sp.
GGCCTCGGAGGCAAGGTCGGATGGCAGAGGTTGCATACAGGGGTATGTATGCTGGTAATGCCGGGGAAAGGATAGTGGCCGACGGTAGACCGCTTACTTAACACAGCCTCTGGAGCGCGTTCATTTTTCCTTCAAGCCATAGGCGAGCCTGAGCGCGGCGATTGTCTTCGCGAGTTCGGCATCGTCCAGCGGTCGCTCCCAGATCAGGAATCTCGCGATCTCTCCATCGAAGGATTCCTTGCCCGGGTGATTGATGGCATCGCGCTCCTGGCCGATCGCCAGGAGGGACGGATTCGCCTCCGGCCTCACCGTGATGCTGTTCGTGGCAACGGGCTTTTCCGAATCCACGAAAAAGTCCAGCCGCACGCTGCCGGAGCCGGACTGCATCCGGCCGATCATGACATGAAACGTGGCAGGCTCCAGAGCTGGGGCGATGAGTTGTGGATTGTTGACGTCGAATCGCCCGAAGGTGAGTCCATTCCTCACGCCATACCAAGGGCGGTTGTCATCGGTGACGCAGCCCCACAGGCCTTCATACTTTTCGCCGTTCCTGAGGTTTCCGAAAAACGAGTTCACATCCTGGACTCCGACACGCTGCGGACGAACGGCGATCACCGTGGCCCAGGTGTGGCCCTTGCCGGTGGTCAGGGAGTCGAAGGCATCCTCATCGAAGCAGACGAGTTCCTGTTGGAGGAACACCAGAGCAGGCTTGTCGCCGAGTGTCGCGACTTTCGGGCGCAAGGTGGGTCTGCCAGAGCCGGGCTCCTTTCGGCCTTCGTCGCGTTTGACGAACTCGAAACGCTTTCCGGGAACTTCGCTGACCCATTTCGAAACATGATCGCCGTCTTCAAGCGTCACGCCTTTCGCTGCATCGAGGTCGACGATCAGCCCTTGAGCGGGCAAGGCGCTTTCGTCTGCATGAGCGATGGCGAGCAGCAGGAAGATCGGAATGGAAAATCGCATGCTCGTCCTTACGACGACCTACGGAAAAATCCTGCGGCTATTTGACAGGCTCAGCTCGCCGGGCTTGCGTCCTTGGCAAGCCTGTCGAGGACTCCATTGACGAAGCGCCCGGAATCGGTGGTACCGAAACGCTTGGCCAGCTCGATGGCTTCGTTGATGACCACTTTCACCGGAATGGCGGCGTGGAAGATTTCATACACAGCCAGACGGAGAATGGCGCGGTCGACTGGGTCGATGCGTTCCGGTGCAAAGTTGTCGACGACCTGCGCGAGGCGTTCATCGATCACCGACTTGTGGTTGAGCACGCCATCGACGATTGCATCCGCATCCTTGCGCAGCACCAGGATGTCGGCCCGGGATTCGCGGAGCTTCGAGAGGTCCGCTTGATCAGGAAATTTCTCAGGTTCCTCGACCATCCGCATGCGATCGGAGATGCGCTGGAGTCGACGCACTGAGGCGGCGCTGGCTTCCAACTGGCCACGCATGGACGGGAAATCCTCGATGCCGTTGAGAAAACGCTGACGGCTGAGGGCGAGTTCGCGGTCGATCCGGAAAAGCACGTCGAGCGCCTTCTCCAATCCATCGGCCACCGCGTCGTCATCGTCATTGCGCGGCAGGCGATCGATCTGGTCGAACGCGGTGCTCCACTTCGATTCCAGCTCGGCGATGCGGTTGAGCTCGATCTTCACCGACTCCGCTTCGAGATGGGAGGAAAGGAAGGCGGCGGCGACGGTTTTCCGCTCCATGAACTCGGCGAGTCGGACATCGCGTCCGGTGGCGAGGTGCTGGACCGTGCGGAACGTGGCGACCTGGAGGCTGCGGCGGTCCGACTCGGTGATGAATTCCCAGAACGGCTCGCGCACGGAGGCCGGGTCTGCGCCGCCTTCGAGGTCGGTGCAGTAGAGGAACTGGATGACCGCCTCGCGGATCTGGCGACGACTAGGCATCTCGGCGGGTACGGGAGGTTGAGGACTTCGGCATGGAGCGTTCGAGCTCCTGGAAAATATCGATCATACTGGCAGCGGCGCGGGCAGCTTCACGGCCACGGTTGAGTTTGGCACCGATGCAGCGGGCGTAGGCCTGTTTTTCGTCGCCGACGAGCAGGACCTCGTGGATCACGGGGCGCTTGTATTGAATGGCGAGGGTTTGCAGGGAATCGGTGACCGACTTGGCGACGAGGTCGGCGTGGTCGGTGGAGCCGCGGATGATGAGGCCGAGGGCGATCACGCAGGCGGGGGCGTCGCGGTCGAGGACGTTGGCGACGGTCACCGGAATTTCAAAGGCACCCGGCACGCGGATCAGGTCGATGCGACCCTGTGGAACCAACTCGCCGAGTTCCTCAACGGCATTTTCGACCAAGGCATCGGTGAACTGCTCGTTGTATTTCGAGGCGACAATGCAGATCCGGACTTTCGGTCCGATGATGCGGGGTCTGGGTGGCAAGGCCGACGACATGGGCGCGGTATGGGGGCAGGTGACGAAAAAGTCAACCGATGGGAATCATCGGGGACGATCCGTTTCAAGCGAGGTGAAAAACCTCCCGCAGTGGCTGGCCGACAGGGGAGCCATCAGGGTTCGCGGGCATGATGTCGGCCATGTGACGCCACCAGCGCTGGCAGACTTCGGTTTTTGCGATCGCGTCCCAGCGGGACTCGTCCTCGATCTCGACGTAGCCGAAAAGCTGGCGGGTCTCCGGGTGGAGGAAGATCGAGTAGTTGTGCGCGCCGTGGGACTTCAAGGTGTCCGCCAGGTCCTGCCAGATCGGCTGATGGCGTCGCTCGTATTCAGCTTCGTGGCCGGCATCGACCGAGAGGACAAAGGCTTTGCGGATCATGGGCATTTCAGGAAATGCGTTCAGAGCAGAATCTTATTTTAATTGTGCGACGCAGATCAATTTCACACTTTATTCAGGAGCTTCTTTTGGCCCGAAAATATAAGAATAGAAATAATACAGGTAAAAAACCTCCTAAAATAGAATATATTATTGTATTTCGATAGTATTGTGGCTCTCTAGAACTCGAGGGAATGACATCTCGGCTATTAGGAATATTCAGATTTTGGCTTCCTCGATTTTCTAATTTATCGGCTTCATTTTTTTCAATGCCGTTCAATCGTTGGATGCCGGGAAATGCAACCGGCTGCTTCTCAGGGTCAAAATTTTCAATTTGCCGAATAATGATTTTCGCGATGTCTTCTGGAATTAGATATGAATAAGTCACTACAGTAGCTGTGTCTGTTTTCGATGGTGCGATCAAAATTGCACATCGGCCAGACCCTGAATTTTTTGAATTTATTTCTTTTTTTCCAATTAAATACAAAAACTTACCGCTATATTCCTTTGGGATTCCTTGATCTAGCTTAATTTCTGGCCTGTTTGGGACTAATGCAAACGAGTTGATCGTCTTCATCCTAAATATATTTCGCTCCGTAGATCCTGTATTTGTCATTTTCACCTCAGTGAATTCATCCCAAGATGACGGTAGTTCCTTATGATTTTTAATGAATGTTAAATTGAGATCCATCTCAATATCGCGGCAAATTCGCATATCTGGAGATATGGAGACATTGGCTAGGCATCTGGAGGTAAAATATAAAATAAATATTGCGCTGAATATGGATGTTTTCATTTCTTAGACCAGTTTGAATTGCTCCTAATACGCGAGATGGTTTTCGAATAAAATACCTCTTTTTCTGGAATGCTGGGACTCCCCCCTCCATTTCTCATAATCCCTCCCTCATCATGTTCAGTATTTTCTGTTAAATTTCCAGGCTGGTGACAAATTTCATGAGCGGCAATGATTTGTGTATATTTTCTAAAATTTCTCTCTACATCGGCTTGGTTTGATACCCCGCCTGAACTTGATCGAAAACTATTATCAAAAGCTTCTCGGCAATTTTCAACAAACACCGTGGAGTGTTCATTGTTATTATAAATTGTTGTGCCTCCTGATGTGCCCTCTTCAGCATCTGGATCGGAATCTTCTTCTTGCGCAAACTGATAGGCTGCCGTGATTTGACAAATCCATATTCCATTTCTTTCAGTTAAATCTTTTGAGGTATTTACCACTGTCACAGGTTGGAGGCTATCATTAGGCTTGAATGCTACTGTTTTTCTTGAATTGAATGCTCCAGAATCCACAATCTCAATAAAGGCTGGTTTGAATAAGCTCTTCATGAAGTTATCTGCCAAGTTCAAAAGTGGCAGTGGGGGTGAGCTTAAGCCGAAATCATCATCATCATACAGCCTGAATTCTGATGCGACTGGAACAGAAGTGAAATCTCCAGCGACTTTAACAGAAAATTTAAGATCGTTTAATCCATTCCCATGTTTGATTTCCGTTCCGGTTACTGGATGTGAAATGCTTTGGATAATAAATATTCCGTTTTCAAGTTCGATCGAGCTACTTCTATCGCTAATCAGATGAGTCGTGAACAGTGTATCGACACCAGAAGGCGCTAAGTCTACGCTGGTGACTGCGGAGCTGGGGAAATCGGAGGTTAAATTATTTTTTTTGTAGCCGTAAGAATCTACCGGGATGGCCTCCATAGAATCATTCTCGACCCAAAGTCGTCTCCAAACGGTCAAAAGCGGGGAAGTATACGTGCCTGTATTTTGTGCAGCTGATGGCCCGAGATACTTAGCGGCGGCTGGATTGGTGGTTTGAATGCCCGAGTAACCGGAGTTGTTGAGTAATGAGGCGACCACACGGTAGTTGCTGCCCGGCTGCATCCCGACGCGGAAAATAAATTTCGCCTCGCCATTCGTGGCTACGACAGCATTTGCGGTGTCTCCTCCCCAAGCGGATCCTGTCCAGAATTGACCTGATTGATGTGTGCTTAAAAAATCTATTATATTATCTCCGCCCGCCGGGCCGTTAGAGTCCACGTCAGGCATAGAGCTATTGGGAAATTTGACCGATTCTTCGTTGGTGCTGTCGTCCACATCGAAGGCTTTGACGAAGATGCTTTGGCCAGCCATTGCGGGGGAAACGGTTACAACAAGCTCGAGCTTGTGGCGGATTTCCGTGTCGTTGGGGTCTTTGTAGTCTGGGAAGATGCGCTTGCCGTTTTTGGCATGCGTCCACGGGTCTTCATGGTCATCGACGTTGTCGAATCCGGCGAGTGCCTTCCATTCGACTTTAACGGGAACAAGAAGTGCGGTGG
>JANOBS010000008.1:0-7959 GCA_031411755.1 Luteolibacter sp.
GCGAGTAGCGGAGACGACCATCACTGCCGGTGCGGATGATGGAGGCCTCGGAGGCAAGGTCGGATGGCAGAGGTTGCATACAGGGGTATGTATGCTGGTAATGCCGGGGAAAGGATAGTGGCCGACGGTAGACCGCTTACGGCCGAACACCCGGGGAGCCTTGTAAACAGAAGAATTCGACCCCGGCAGTGGGTCGCAGCAGCGTGGGAGGGCCAGTGATTTTCGACGCTTCTGGCACGCCATTCAGGGTGCAAATCCAAGGGATCACCCAACCCGGGGTGGTCGTCGCTATCGCTCCTCGACCCCGGGCTATCGGCTGTAATCCTTTCAGGATATAGATTTGTGAGGTTCCGACTCTCCAATCCTTAACGGAATTGCGCTTCATGGGCTCTTCAGAACAGTCTGGAGGCATGTGACTACGAAGGCAGATGTCTGCCCTGCATCGCGGCGAGTTCGTCCTTCACCATCCGGGAAAGCTCCGGTGGGCCGAGCACCTTTGCCTGCCTGCCGAAACTCAGCACCCAGCGCAGCACCTCCTCGAGTCGTCCGACCTCGAAGCGCACTTCGACACGGGTGCCTTTTGCATTCAGCGAAGTGATTTCCTGAGAGGGATGCCAGCGGCGTTCACTGGCGAGTTGGGCTGCGTAGTTGCTCAGCTCCACCCGGACCAGATGCCTCGTGGAATCCCCCGCCACGCTCCACACGCCGAACGATTTCCCGAGATGGGCTTTCCCGTCGAACTCAATCGGCCGCTCGAAATTTTTCGCCGTCACCTTCAGTCGTGTCACGCGAGGAAGGGCGAAGGTCCGCAGCGCATCACGTTCCAGGTCGTGTGCGATGAGATACCAGCCGCCTTCCACTTCGCCGAGATGGTAGGGGCGCACGCGACGTGTCTCCGCCGTTTCGGCCCCGAGCTTGCGATAGGCGAAGGTCACCTCCAGCCGCTTCATCACTGAGTCCGCGAGTTCGCCGAATACCTTCACATCGCGAGGATGGGCCTCCACCGCCTTGCGGGAAAAGGCCTCGTCGAGATCACCCCACGAGAATGAAACGCGACCCTCGATGCCCTGCGTCAGTTTCGCGAAAACCTCGCGCATCGTGTTGGCTAGCGGCGTATTGCGCACTGCTTCCAAGGCCGTGCGGGCGAGGAAAAGTCCGGCGAGTTGGTCGGCGGTGGTTTCGAAGATCGGGAAATCACTGGTATCGCGCGTGTAGTGGAAGCCGTGCTGCACCGCATCGTATTCGATCGGCAGGTCCAGCATGTCGCGCATGTAGGAGACGTCGCGCTGGATCGTTTTCGGCGTCACCTCCAGGATCGCTGCGAGCTTCGAGCAGTTCGGAAATCCTCCGGCGCGCACGGCTTCATGAATGCGGTAGATCCGGAACAGCGCCGGCCGCGTGGCTCCCGCCCGTGCGGGCTCATTTTCCATCAAATCAGCAACTGCTTCCCGTATCGGACGTGGCATGTCCGACATCCTGGAGATTTTCAGGAGTTGGGCAAGCTTGGAGCTGCGACCGTGCCAGCCAATCAGGGAATTCCATGCTTGGCAGGCTGGAAACTCCGGGCTCATGCTGAACCCATGAATTCCGTGGGTCTCCCTGAACTCGTCATGATTCTCGCGGTCTTGGTCGTGCTGGGACTCGGCATGGCCGTGGTGGCTGGAGTGGTCTTCTTCATCGTAAAGACGGCTGGAAAGAACCGTCCCATTTCGACGGCTCCACCCGAGAAGAATCCCAACGTGGAGAGTGTGCTTGGTTCAGCGAAGGACTCTGACAAGTCCGCATGAACTGGAAGGTGATCAAGATCGTGGTGGCGGTCTTCCTCTCGCTCGGGGCCTTGGATCTATCGTTCCAAGGAACGGTCGATGCGAATGGGTTCGGGTTGATGATCCTGATGCTGGCCGGCTTTGTGGTCTTGTTCCAGGCGATGCTGTGGATCGGACATGATGTCATCACGTTGAGAAAGGGCATTTGGAAGCAGCCCGGCCTCCGATCCACCCCATTCAGGATTTCGATGGTGATGGATACTTCATTTTTCAGCCTGGTTCTGGGATTCTCGGCCCTTGTTCAAGTCGCGGGATCTCCTATCTACGGGGTAGAGCGGCTGATCAGCGGAGCATGGCTGCTCCTGGCCGCGGCGATGATGGCAGGGGCACAATCGCTGCTGGTGCGGATGTTTGCCGAGAGATTCAGAGCACGCTTGTAGCGGTCAGGTCCGGATGTGATCCGGAAATAAGTTGCACTCTCGCGGTGAGCGAGTCTGGTAAAGCATGCACGGTTGTTTTTACGCGAAGGAGCTTCATTGAACTCCAAGGTTCTTCCGGCCCGGATCGCCTTCGTTGGCGGTTTTGAGCCAAGACGCTGCGGGATTGCCACGTTCACCCACAACCTTTGCGAAGCCGTTGCCAGCGCAGCCCCTGATGCCGAGTGCTACACGGGCGCGGTGAATGATCGGCCCGAGGGCTACAAGTATCCGCCACGGGTGCGCTTCGAGTTGCTGGAGAAGGATCTCGATTCCTACCGTCGGGCGGCGGATTATCTCAATTTCAACAACGCCGAGGTTCTGTGCGTGCAGCATGAGTTCGGGATCTACGGCGGACCTGCTGGCAGTCATTTGCTGGCGCTGCTGAAGGAGGTCCGGATGCCGGTGGTGACGACGCTTCACACGGTCCTTCAATCGCCGAATCCCGCTCAACGGAAGGTGATGGATGAGCTGGTGCTGCGCAGCGACCGGCTGGTGGTGATGGCCCGGAAAGGCGCGGAAATTTTACGCGAAACGTATGGCGTGCCGGAGTCGAAGATCGATGTGATCCCCCATGGCATCCCCGACATTCCGTTCGCGGATTCGGAGGACTCGAAGGCACAGTTCGGACTGGAGGGGCGTCGAGTGCTGATGACCTTCGGGCTGTTAGGCCCGGGAAAAGGGATCGAGCAGGTGATCGAGGCCTTGCCGGAAATCGTGCAGCGTCATCCGAACGTGGTCTATCTGATCCTCGGGGCCACGCATCCGCATCTGATCGCGAGGGAAGGGGAAAGCTACCGACTTGGGCTGGAGCGTCTGGCCGAGGATCGCGGGGTGAAGGAGCACGTGATTTTCTACAACCGATTCGTCTCGGCGGATGAACTCACGGAATTCATCGGTGCGACCGACATCTATCTAACGCCGTATTTGAACGAGGCTCAGATCACCTCGGGCACTCTCGCCTACGTCTTCGGGGCGGGCAAGGCGGTGGTCTCGACTCCCTACTGGCACGCCCAAGAGTTGCTCGGCGACGGTCGCGGGGTGCTGGTGCCGTTTCGCGATCCGAAGGCGATTGCGGAAGGCGTGTGCCTGTATCTCGACGATCCGGTGCGAATGGAGGAGACACGGATCGAAGCGTATCGCTTCGGTCGGGAAATGATCTGGCCGGCAGTGGCGGCGCGCTATCTGGAAGCATTCCAGCACGCGCGGGCAGATCGCAGGACGATTCCGCGCAAGGCCTTCGCCGGGTGGACGCTTGGCAGTCGTCCCTACAATCTTCCACCGCTGCGATTGGATCACGTCATCCGCATGAGCGATGGCACGGGCATCTTTCAGCACGCCATTTTCAACGTGCCGAATTTCCACGAAGGTTACTGCACGGATGACAACGCCCGCGCGTTCATCCTGTGCAATCTGCTGGATGAAATCGGCAGCGATCCACCTTCCCGGAATCTCGATCAGCTTGCGACCGGCTATCTCAGCCTGCTCGCAGCTGCGTTGAATCGGGAGACCTGCCGGTTCAGGAATTTCATGAGCCATGGCCGCCAGTGGCTGGAGGAATCCGGCAGCGAGGACAGCCATGCCCGGGCGCTGTGGGCGCTCGGCGTCGGTGCAGGGCGTTCGCGAAATGAGGGCCATCGACGGCTTTCCGTTTACCTTTTCGAACTGGGTCTGCCGACGGTCGATCACTTCACCTCGCCGCGAGCCTGGGCGTTCACGCTGTTAGGGATTCACGAGTATCTGCGGGAGTTTCCTGAAAAGGCCAAGGTGCTCGCGGCTCGGGAATTTTTCACGCATCGGCTGGTGGAGCTTTGGAACCATTGCGCGACCGAGGATTGGCCGTGGTTCGAGATTTCCGCGACCTATGACAACGCCCGATTGAGCCAGGCGCTGATCCTGAATGGCAAGGCGATGGGCGATGATGACGCGCTGGAGATCGGGCTGAAGTCACTGCGTTGGTTGGCCTCGATTCAGCGGACGCAGGCCGGACATTTCCGGCCGATCGGCAGCAACGGCTTCTACCTGAAAAACGGGGCGCGCGCGGATTTCGACCAGCAACCCGTCGAGGCTCAGGCCATGGTTTCCGCTTGTCTCGATGCCTTCCGTGTCACCCGCGATCCGTTCTGGTCCGGTGAGGCGAAGCGGGCCTTCGAGTGGTTTCTCGGGCGCAATGATCTCGGTCAAGCGCTCTACGACTCCGCCAGCGGTGGTTGCAGCGACGGCCTCCATCCGGATCGCGTCAACGAGAACCAGGGCGCGGAGTCCACCTTGGCCTTCCAGCTTTCTCTCACCGAAATGAATCAGGCCGAACACGCGCCACATTCCCTGCCATCCCCTCCCTCATGAGTTCCCTCCACCTTCGCCGTCACGAGATCATGCTGCTGCCGGACAGCGCGCGGGTCATCATCCGCCCGTTCATTCCCGCCAACACGAACCGGGTGGTCGCGATTCTCGGTCGTGTGCTGGAGCTTTCTGAAGAGGAGGTGATCTCGGAACTGGAATCGGTCCATCGCGAGTTTGAGGCGAGGCATCACGACATCGAGGCGCTGCTAATGAGCCACTACGCCCTGGTGAAGCCACAGATCTTCACCCAGCGCCCGCTTTCCCGTCCGCGCGAACTGCTGATCGGTGCGGTGTTTTCCGGCGAGTATGCGCTGGAGTCTGCTGCGCTGTTCAATCCCTCGATCATTCCCCATCCGGATCAATCAGGTGTTGAGGAAGGCGGTCTACGTTTCATCATGAGCCTGCGGGCCACGGGCGAAGGCCATATTTCGTCGATCGAGTTTCGCTCCGGAGTCATCGCGGCCAACGGTCAAATCTCACTCGATCCGGTGTCGCGCTTCGTGACGATGCCGGAAGTCGTACCGAACCCGACCTATCGGAAAAAGAGCTTCATCCTGAAGTTCCATGAAATGGGCTTCGACAACGAGTTCGTGAACGCCGTGATGGCACCTCTCGGCAAGGAGTTCACGCGTCAGGATTTGAACAAAAGCGTCGGCACGGTCAGGCATGAGAATAAACCTGGCACGCATGAGCTGATGCGCACGCTCGACTGCGTCCAGTGGCTCGCGGACTCGAACTACGAGCTGCGCTTTTCCTCGAAGCTCGGTGTGAGTGAACGGATCATTTTTCCCGTCTCTCCGAACGAGAGCAACGGCATCGAGGACGCCCGCTTCGTCCGCTTTGTGGAAGAGGATGGGTCGGTGATGTATTACGCCACCTACACCGCTTACAACGGTCGCGCGATCCTGCCACAGCTCATCGAGACCCAGGACTTCCTCAACTTCCGCGTCCTGACGCTCAATGGCAGCGCGGTGCAGAACAAGGGGATGGCGCTGTTCCCGAGAAGGATTGGTGGACGCTACGTGATGCTTTCACGGCAGGACGACGAAAACCTGTTCATCATGTTCTCTGAAAACGTCCACTACTGGAACGACCCGGAAATCCTCATGCGTCCGGCGGAGGTCTGGGAATCGGTGAAGGTGGGGAACTGTGGCTCGCCGATCGAGACTGAGGCTGGTTGGCTCGTCATCACCCATGGCGTCGGCCCGATGCGGAGATATTGCATCGGCGCGGTGCTGCTGGATCTGGAAGATCCGCGGAAAGTCATAGGTCGGTTGAAGGTGCCCCTGCTCTGTCCGGAAGGCGTGGAGCGCGAGGGCTACGTGCCCAATGTCGTCTATAGCTGCGGTTCGCTTGTTCATGGAGAGAAGCTCATTCTGCCCTATGCCATGAGCGACAAGTTTACGGTCATCGCCAGCGTCCCGCTGGAGGAGATTCTCTCAGCTCTGAAAGGGGGTTGAAATCCTGGGGGTGCCCCCATGATTGTCCCAGGCCGGGTGTAAGGGTATTTTCATGACCCGCCGATCCCTTGCAAAACTCCTCGGGGCCTTTTTCAGTGTCCAAGCTCTTGAGACCGCGCCTTCCCCTTCACGGGAACTCCAGCACCCGAAAGACCCTCTGCCACCTGGCGACACCCGAGATCCGGTGGCGCTGGCCTTTCTTGCCGCCCTCGAGCGCGGTGGATACGTGACCGTTTACTACCACGGCGGCTCTACTCCGGGCGCGATGCGGAAGTTTACACCGCAGGCGGTCTTTCGACTCGTTCCCGGAGGGCATCTTTATGCCACGGGAAACTGTCACCTGAGAAAGGAAACCCGGACTCTCAGGCTGGACCGGGCGAGATTGGGTTAGTCCACGCGGCCTTCCTTCACCTGAAACCTCGCCAGTCCGGCGAGCTCCGGCGTTTCGTGCAGCCAGTCGAGAGTGGTGGTGGTGATCCACTTCTGCGCCTTGTCAGGAAGGTGGGACATGAGTGCGTTGCGACGTCCGGGATCGAGCTCGCCGAAGATGTCGTCCATCAGGTAGATTGGGAGCTTGCCGCCGAGTTGTTCGAGCAGCTTGCCTTGGGCGAGCTTCAGGGCGAGGGCGATGGTGCGCTGCTGTCCCTCGCTGGCGAAGTCCGAGGCGGCCATGCCGTGAAGCCGAAGCGAAAGGTCGTCGCGATGCGGTCCGACGACACACTGCCGCATCCGCTGTTCACGCTCGCGGGCTTGAAGAAGCGAAGTCCGCAGGCACGGGCCGCTGCCGGGCAGATAGGTAAGGCTCAGCGGCTCGGACTTTCCGCTGACGGCGATCTGAGCCTCGGCGGCGAGGGGATCCAGGGCTGCGATGAGCTTCGCCCGGCTTTCCATGAGTTCGGTGCCATGTTCGATCAGGATTTCTTCATACGACGCGATCTCGGCGTCGCGTGGGCGGGATTCCTTGAGGAGCAGGCTTTTCGATTTAAGCGCCCGCTTGTAGCGCGACCACGCCCGGCGGTAGTTCGGGTCGATCTGGCTGCCGAGGAAATCGAGATAGCGTCGCCTCACCTCTCCCGGGCCACGAACGAGCTCCAGGTCCTCGTTTCCCATCCACACGACCAGCCCACCATCGGCCAGGTAGCTGCCCTGGCCATCGCGCGCCTCGTCATCGACCTTCAAAAGCAACCCGTCCTTGGAAAAACGGACACGTCGCTCCTGATCCCAAGCCTCGCCGGCGATCCCGAACGTCCCACCTCCGAGCTTCGAAAGCGTCGCCATCCGTCGCGTGCGCGGCGATTGCAGACGGGTCAGCACGCAGATCGCTTCGAGGATGGAGGTCTTTCCCTGGGCATTTTCCCCAAGAAACATCCCGCCTGCCGGAGGCAGCTCGATCGAGAGCCCGGAGAAGCATCGGAAGTCCAAGAGCCGCAGGTTGCGAACCACGCGCAGGGCTTAGGGCGAAAGCAGGTGGGAGGGAAGGGCGATTTCAGGTTCCCGACAGAAGTTCCCGTGCGGCATTCGTACGGCTGATGCGGTCCGGAATTGTTTCCTCGGAAATCCCCACCGCGCAGGATTTACACTTGCTTAACATTAATGTGGAGGCTGCCACACACGGCCTTCACATTCGGAAGGTTCAATGTAGGAAATGCAAATGAAATCGCCCTTAACCCTTCTCCTCGTCTTCGCAAGCGGGCTCGCCCATGCCGATCCGCAGATCACGTCCTGGCAGACGGAGGATTCAGGCCAATATGCTCGCGTTTATCAGAGCACCGCCGATGAAACCGCACGGACCGTTTCCAAAACCTGGAGTCGCGGCACTGGGGTCCAGAGCACTCCGACCTATGCGGGCGTGAGCAAGGTCGTCTACTCCGCGAACTGGGTCTACATCCGCTCGACCGGACTGGCCAGCCCCTG
>JANOBS010000009.1:0-8764 GCA_031411755.1 Luteolibacter sp.
CCGCCTTAACTCGGGGTCGGTGCCGACCGTCTCCGGGAGAGGTTAAGCCCGCCGGAAGGATCGGTGCCACCCGTCGGAAGGATCGGTGATACTTGCAGTCGTCTCTCTCCCGCAGGCCGAAGCGCTGCTCGCCGGTCTCGATGGCTTTCTTCTTTCTGCTTTGGGACTTACTCCTCCGCCTGAAGACGTAAGGAAAGTTTTTGCCGTGCGAAGCGAGAATGTTCTCGGACGATTCGATCCTCACTTCTACCTGCCATCACTGGCACAGAATAGCAGGATGACCTCGCCAGTATGGTACGGACCAGCTTTGAGCGGGCTCTGCCCGAAGACCGTGACAGCACACCGCGAGCGTTGTTGGGGTTCGCTTTGGATATTCCTGACGACACATCATCCATTCGTGAGGTCGTGGACGAGTTTTCAGGTGCCTTAATGGCGACTCCGATCAGGCATGCCTTAAAGCTCGAAGATCCTCTGCTTCGTGGAGAGTTGGAGGTCCGCGCTGCCGAGCTTTTTGCTATTGAAATGAAGCTCAGGCGGGTGCTCAGCATCATCTACCTGCACGCCTACCCCGACAGCGACCCCTATGACCTACTCGAGGAGGAAAATGTCCAGCCAATGGCGAAGGACAGGCCAAAGACAGAGCAGATGATGAAGGCGGCGGAGAATCAATTCTTTCATCTTACCTTCGGCCAATACGTCGGCTTAAATCAACGACCTCCCATTAAAGATCTCGTGGTCCTGATCCGTAATCAGTCCACCTACGAGGCATTGCGCGAGGAACTGCTTCGTCAGCCCGTCGAGCATGAAGATGATGCCGGGTTTCTAGCAGGCTTAAAGCAGCGGATGGATGCCATCGAAAAGATGCGAAACGCCGTGGCTCACAACCGAAGACCGACGAAACGAACGACGCAGGATTACCTAAATGCGCTTCCACTGGTAGATGCAGCGTTGGACCAATATTTAGACAGCCTTGAGCCCCACGATTGGGAAGAAGCGGAAAGGCGTGCAGAACGCGCCAACGAGCCAGTCGAGAATTGGCGAGCCAAGGAGGTAGTTAGGGTTGCTCTGGAAAATGCTGAATGGGATAAAGTGAACCGGACAGTCAGGATGACCTCGGACAGCGGTGTCGTTACTTTGGTGTCAACGAAGGAAGCACTTGAATCATTACTGTGTCAAAAATGCAGTGAGGAATGGCATGGCCACGCCATGAAGATCGATGGAGAATACGTCGGCACTTGTGACGAGGCGACCTGGGTTTCAGAAGCCCTGGAAAACTATGGCGAAAGGCTTGCAAAGGTCTTTCCAGGGCAAGAATAGTCGTAAAACAAAATCGCAGGCGAACTGAAGTCCGCGGTCCGTTCGCAGGGAGCTATTCGATCACTTCCACCGGCGCGTCAGGCAGCGCTTTCAGGAAGAGGTTCCCGTAACGCTTGGTGAGGATGCGGTTGTCGAGGATGCAGACGAGGCCGCTGTCTTTCGCGGTGCGGATGAGGCGGCCGACGCCTTGGCGGAGTTTCAGGATGGCCTCGGGGACGCTGTATTCCATGAAGGGATTGCCTCCGGCGGCTTCGATGGCTTCGAGCCTTGAAGCAGTGAGCGGATGGTCCGGGACGGCGAAGGGCAGGCGCGTGACGATGACGTTGGAAAGCGCCTCGCCGGGGACATCGACTCCGGTCCAGAAGCTGTCGGTGCCGAAGAGGACGCTGTGCACATCGGCGCGGAATTCCTCGATCATGCGGTGGCGCGGCAGGCCCTCGCCCTGGATGAGGAGCCGCCACTTTTTCTTCTTGAAGAACTTTTCCAAGCGCGTGGCGGCATCGCGCATGGTGCGGTAGCTGGTGAAGAGGACGAAGGCGCGACCCTCGCTCTGCTCACAGGCATCACGGATGCCGGCGGCGAGGGCCTCATCATACTTCGGCGTGCCGGGATCGGGGATGGCCTTGTAGATCTTCACCTTCATCTGGCGCTGGAAATCGAAGGGGCTGCCGATGGAAAGCGCCCGCGCGGACTCGGCCCCGACGCGCTTGCGGAACCAGCCAAGCTGCGGATCGCCGACGCCGAGGGTGGCGCTTGTGAGGACGATGTTGCGGCCTTTCGCGAAGAGCAGCGGACGCAGGCGCTCGGAGACGTTCACCGGCGCGGCGTGCATCGAATACTGGGTTTCATCGCGACCGCTGCGCTCGACCCAGTAAACACTGTCCTCGTCCTTTTGATCGAGGAAGGAGGCGACCGCGCCATGGGCTTCGCGGAGGCGGCGGGAGGCGTCGAGGAGCTCGGAGCGCGTGGTCTCGGATTCGATGTCGGAGGCGAGGTCGTCGATTTCCTGCCAGAGGATGCGAAGCGGTTCGGCGAGGGTGTTCGGGACGAGCTCGGGTTTCCGCACGCGGAATTCCTTTCCGTAGTCGCCGAAGCGCGCGTTGTCGCCGAGGTGGTGGAAAAAGCGGTCAACGGCCTGGATGGCCTCATCGACGGCGCTGATGGCGGAGGCTTTCCGGAAGGTCTTCAGCAGGCCCTTCTTCGTGCGCGGATGGTGGAGCCGCTGGAGGTCGAAGCGCAGGCCGGACTGGGAAAGCCTCAGGCCGAGCTGGATGGCAGCGACCTGCTCGATGGTGTGGGCCTCGTCGAGGATGGCGAAGTCGTTCGGGAAGAGGAAGCCGGCCGGTTTCCCCTCGATCTCCTCGGTGCTGCCGAGGAGGGCGAAGAAGAGGGTGTGGTTGACGACGATGAGCTTGGCATCGGCGGCGGCTTTCCGGGCTTCCTGAAAAAAGCAGTCGCCGCGCGGGCCGCAGTGGCGGGCGGTGCAGATGTGGGCCTCGCTGCAAACCTGGAGCCAGACCTTCATTGAGGGCTGGATGTCGAGATCGCTGAGGGTGCCGTCACGCGTGCCTTCCGCCCAACGGCGGATGGCTTCGAGCTCCTCGCTTTCGCTGGTGGTGAAAAGGTCGGCCGCCTGTTCGCGGGCGCGCTTCAGCCGTTGCGGGCAGAGGTAGTTCTGGCGGCCCTTCAGCAGGACGGCGGGGAGGTCGTCGTCGAGGAGCTTGCGGACGATCGGGATGTCCTTCCGGACGAGTTGCTCCTGGAGGTTGATCGTGTGGGTGGAGATGACCGCTTTCCGGCCGGTCTCGATCGCGAAACGTGCGGCGGGGACGAGATAGGCGAGGGATTTTCCGACTCCGGTGCCGGCCTCGGCGACGAGCGGCTCGGCCTTGACCAGGGCCTCGGCCACGGCGACTGCCAGCTCCTGCTGCTGCGGGCGGAACTCGAAGTCGCGCGACTTCGCGAGCACGCCCTTGGTCGAAAAGGCATCACGCACCAGTTCGGCGAATCCGGGCAGCGGCTGGCCTTCGGTGATGGCGATCATGTGCAAGCGCATCGCATCCCGTCCGCGCCGCGCTGCCAAGCCGCAAGTTCGCCAACCTCCGACAACGCGCTCGACACCCGGGGAGGACGGGCGACATGCTCCCGCCACCCAAAAGGACGATGCCAGTTTCCAAAGAGATCCTCAAACGCGGCCTGCTGCCCTTGCTCCTGGCCGTGCTGGGAATGGTGCTGTTCGCGTGGCTGGTCCCGGCGGAAACCCGGGCCGTGGATGCCCAATTGCTCGGATTCCCGGACTCCGATGCCGCGGCCCACCTCATGCGGCCGAAAATTCTCGGCGTGATGTGCTTTCTCCCCGCACTGGCAGGACTGGCTTACGCCTGTGGAGGCACCCTCGCCCGTTACATGGCCCGGCAGTTCCTCGGAATTTTCGGAATCTGCTTCAGCTCGTTGCTGGTCGTCTGGGTGCTGATGGACCTGAACAACAACCTCAGCGATCTCAGACAGGGCCAGGATCTCTGGAAAAACCTGCTGATTTTTTATGGCATGCGCCTGCCCTCGATCCTGATGCAGCTTCTTCCCTACTCGCTGCTGCTTTCCCTGCTCTATTGCCTCGGAAAACTTTCGAAGAGCCGGGAAATCGTCGCGATGATCCAGACCGGTCGGAGTCTGCCGAGGATCTCCCTGCCGCTGATCGTGGCCGGCGTGATTTCCACCATGCTCTGCGCAGGGCTGAACTACCACTGGGCTCCTGTCTCAGACGGCACCTCGGATGAGTTCCTCCAAAAGGTCAAGGGCGCCACCGTTTCCCAAGCCAGCAACGTACTCTACCGCAACGCTCCACAGCATCGGCTTTGGATGGTGGGAACTTTCCCCAAGGACTATGAGAAGGGCAATCCGCTGCTCAAGGTCGAGGTCACCACGACCCGCAGCGACGGCAGTCTTTTGAGCCGCCTAGCGGCGGAAAGCGCGAGCTGGAACCCGACCGACCGGACCTGGAAGTTCGAGCACGCGACGATCGGCGCCTTCGCCCCGGACACCCCGCCTGACTTCGAGGAATTGAGTGAGCCCCTCATCCTCCAGGGCTGGGAAGAAACCCCGTGGCAGCTCATCAAGCCCGGTCTTTCCGCTCCGTTTCTCGGCATTCCCGATCTCAACGGCTGGCTCCATGCAAATGTGGGCAACGAGCTCACCGTCAGCCCGGCCCCGTATCTCACCCAATGGCACTATCGGTGGGCGCAGCCCTTCGTCTGCCTCGTCACAGTCCTCCTGGCCGCCCCGCTGGGCATCCACTTCTCCCGGCGTGGCTCCACCGGTGGCGTGGCCATGGCCATTGTCCTGACCGTCTCGCTGTTGTTCCTCACCACTGTCGCCCTCAGCCTGGGTGAAGCCTCCTTCATCTCTGCTGCAACCGCCGCCTGGCTTCCGAATGTCTTCTTCGCCTTGATCGGACTTTACCTTTTCCATCGACGAATGGCGGGGCGCCCGATCTACCAATCGCTGCTGCGCCTTTTCCCGGGTAGCTGAAGGTCTTCCGTTTCGAATTTTGAATCTAGTGCTTAGAATTTTCTCCCCCTATGGCCCTCGCTGAATCCTGGCATATCCGTTCCCGCTCCCGCGACTGCGCTGCCACCGGTGTGGCCTTCGTCGACGGGCAACCGATCGTGACCGCGCTTTTCCCAGATCCGGAATCGAGCGGCTATCTTCGCAAGGATTTCACCGTCGAGGCCTGGGCCGCGCGCCCGGCGGAGGATGAGGTTCCTTTTTCATTCTGGAAGGCGACCTTCCATGCCACCGTGACCGAGGAAAAGCCCGGCGTGGTCGAGAAGGAGAGCGTCGAGGGCCTGCTCAAGCGCCTCGTCGAGGAGGACGAGGACCACACGGAAAACGTCCGCTACATCCTCGCCGTCATGCTCGAACGCCAGCGACTGCTGCGCGAGACCGACACGCAACGAATGCCGAATGGAATCCTGCGCGTTTACGAACATCGCAAGAACGGCGACGTCTACATCATCCGCGATCCGGACATTCCACTCTCGGAAGTGGACAAGGTGCAGGCCAACATCATCCTTATGCTTGAAAACGGCGGCCGTCTGCCGGAGCCGGTGATCGAGGAGCCCGTCGTCATCGAGCCGGAAGCGCCGGTCGTGGAAAAGGAAGAACCCGTTCGTGAGGATCTCGTGCTTTCGGACGGAACGGAGAAGGAGCTTACGTCAGACGAGGAGGAGTGACGTCCGGGCATGAGCCCCCTGCCCTCACTTTCCACTTTTCACTTTCCACTTTTCACTGTCTTCAGGCCTACTTCATCTTCGCGTTGAGGCCGTCATTCCAGATCTCCGCGACGATCGCCTCCTGCGCGGTTTCCATGCGGTCCCGCTCTTCCGGCAGCGTGTCCTCATGACCGGCCAGATGCAGCATGCCATGGACGAGGTAGCGGAAAATTTCCCGGCCAAGCGGTTCGCCATATTCCGCCGCCTGACGCAGGGCGACTTCCGCGCCAATGACGATTTCCCCATGATGGAAGGTGATCACATCCGTGGGTCCCTCAATGTCCATGAAATCGCGGTGCACGCGATCACTGGTCTCATCGTCGACGAGCGCGACCTCGATCGTCGCCAGCAGCGCCAGTGGTGAGTCATCGTGGGCTGCACGGGCCAGAGCGAGCTTTGCCACCTCGCCCGCTGCCTCTTCCATGGCCGTCAGCCAGCCTTCGGGAATCTGAACCGCTTCCTGATGGTTTCCGACGATGACTTCGAGGCTCATGGGCGTGGAATGGTGAAAATATCAAGCAGCGGCATCCGTGCGGAGCGAGCGCCCGCCACGGGTCGCGTCCCGCTCCAGCGGGGGCGGCACCACCAGCTTCTGAGTGTCAGAACGGCGGCTGGACTGACCGGATTTGCTGTCGTCGTCCTTCGGATAGTCGATCCGGCTATGGAGCATCGAGCGCAGGGTGTTGGCGAAACTTTCCTTCACCTTCGACAGCTCGCGCAGGGTCAGCGCGCAATCGTCGAGCTGGCCGTCCTCGATGCGGGCTTTCACAATGTCGTCGATCATCCCTCGGATCTTCGCGGGTGTCGGTTTGCGCAGCGAGCGCGAGGCGCTTTCGATGGAGTCGGCGAGGGCGATGATGCCGCTTTCAACCGAGCGGGGTTTCGGGCCGGGGTAGCGGAAATTCTTCTCCTCAACATGCGGCAGGTCCTCAGGATTTCCGAGCCCCTTCTCGACCTTTTCCAGCTCCGCCTTCTTCTGCTCCTGCGCCTTGCGGTAAAAGAAGAAGACGAGCGAGTCGCCGTGGTGCTCCTGGATCACATCGATGATCCGCGGGTTGAGCTTGTGCTTCACCGCCAGATCGACGCCATCCTTGACGTGGGCGATGATGACCAGCGCGCTCATGGTTGGCGTGAGCGAGTCATGCGGGTTCTCCGCGCCGTCGTGCTGGTTTTCGATGAAATACTCGGGCTTCTTGAGCTTGCCGACATCGTGGAAGTAGGCACAGACACGGCAAAGCTGGGCATTCGCACCGATGCTTTCCGCCGCCGCCTCGGCGAGGGCCGCCACGATCAGGCTGTGGTGGAAGGTTCCGGGCGCTTCGAGTTGCATCCGGCGTAGAAGCTTGTGATTGAGATCGCTCAGCTCCAGCCAACTGATGCCGGTGGTGAGCTGGAACATGCCCTCGAAGACCGGCAGCAATCCGCCGACCAGCAGGGCCGTCGCGATGCTGGTGCCGAACGCCGCCGCGCTTTCAAGACCGATGGTCTGAAGATGGTTCATCATGCCGGGTCCGAAGACAGAGCCTAGGTCGAGTCGGCCAAGGATCAAGCCGAGCAGGAGAGTCACTCCGCCGACCAACAGGCCGGCCTTGAGAAGCTGGACGCGCTTCGAAACCTGGGTCGTGACCAGTACGCCGGTCATGCCGCTGATCAGGCTCAGGATCAGGTAGCTGAGAACATCTCCTTCCGGCACCAGCAGCGCCCCGATCAAGCTGACATAGACTGCGGAAAAGCCTCCGATCGAGCGGCCGAGCAGCACGCTGTGGAGCATCGGTGCCAGCGCGAAAGGCAGCAGCAGGAAGCGGAAAACATCCTGTCCTGGCGCTTCGCCCGTGAAGCCCATGACCAAGCGGATCACTCCGAGGTGGCCGAGCATACCGCCGAGCACCAGCACCACCCGGCTGTTCCGTCGACAGGAGGCCTCGCGGCCGAAATGGAAGGTCGCCAGGGCAGTCAGGGCCAGGATCAGCCCGCAGAGCGTGCCTTTCAGGGGGTCCGCGGAAAAGACCGACTGCGCGGAGGACTTTAGGACCAAGACCGAGCTACCCACCGCGAAGGTCGCGTAGAGGGCAAAACGCACCCAGACGCTGAATTCCAGCGACTGCATGGCCGCGCTTTCGCAGTGAACGCGGCGTTTCTTCCCGGACGAAAGACCCTGTCGGGCCAGTCTCCAGCGTTTGAGCTCATCCAGAAATCCCACAGGCGTGATCGGTTCAGGGACGGCAAAGGGCGCATGTCCTGCGCCCCTCACGGGAGGGAGGTTTACCCCAGCCGCCCCCCCTTGGCAACCCGCAAATCCCCGAGCTAACGGGGCCAGTTCGCCACCGTGAAGGCGATCCCCGCCACCACAATCGTTCCCAGAATGAACAGCGCGGGCAGCAGCAGGTTCACCGTAAGGGTTTGGAGGCTTTCCATCTGACGAAAAGCCAGCCGACGAAGGAGACAAGCACCGCTCCAATGGAAATACTCGGCCAAATCCATTTTTTCGGGCTGATGGTTTGAACTCGCGGATTTGAATTCGTGTCGAGGGATTCGTCCCCTACCTGCCTGGTGTTGCCACCCCTCTTTAGTTCCTCGTGCTTTTCCTGTATGAACTTCTCCCGCCTTAGACGGGCTTCATCCAAATCTTCTCTAATTTCTTCGCGGTCCTTATCCGTCCATAAGTCACCTTCCAGCTTTACAAGTATTTCATACAATTCAGTGGCAGCAACGGGACCGTCGCCGTGATAAGCTCCCGCCAATGCGACAAGGGCATTAAAGAACTTTGAGCTTGGAGGATCACCATCGGCATTTTCAACAGGAGTGGGATCTTTTCTAAATCGAGCAATCTCTGATTCAATGCCAGGAATTTGAATCTCCGCATACTTTCTTAGCATTTTAACCCCTTCCGGCCCTTCACAAGAAGCGAGGGCCGCACAGGCCGTATCCGAATAATTGCCATAAACATCAAGATTCTTAAATGTGTCGATTTTTTGCTGGTCCGTTCCCCAATCCTGGAGAAGCAATATTGCAAATACTGGAGCTATTTTTTTTGTGTATGATCGACTGTTCCACTCATCAAGAAGCGCGGGCATTAAGTATGTTATTTTCTCGGCTAAATGAGCCTTTTTATCTGCTGGTATTTTTTTAAGATCTTCAATGTAATTGGGGTTTACAATATATTCGCCTAGTGATGG
>JANOBS010000010.1:0-3002 GCA_031411755.1 Luteolibacter sp.
CGAGGTGCTTCCTCCGGACAAGGACCAGTTCCAAATGGGCGTGAAATTGCACTCGGAACGACCTGATAAAGACTGGTCATTAACGGACTGCATTTCATTTTCCCTGATGGCCGAATGCGGATTGAGCGAAGCTCTCACCACGGATCATCATTTCGAGCAAGCGGGCTTCCGCCCCCTTATGAGAAGAGACTCTTGAGAACGCCTTGCCCGGTGAGGAATCCTTACTCAAGCTCCGCGTCATGAAAGCCCGACTGCTGTTGATCCTCCTGCTCGTCTTAGCCTTGGCGGCGGGCGGCTATTGGTTCGTGAAGGGCCGGAACAGCGGAGCACTCGGGCAGGCGGCTCTTGAACACACGAAGGAGATCCTCGCGATCGGGCCTCGTCCTGCGGGGTCGAAGGAACTCGCTTCGGCACGTGAGTTGGTGAAATCCAAGCTCGCCGCCGCCGGATGGGTGGTCAGCGAGCAGCCGTTCCAGCGTTTCACGCCGAATGGCGACATCCAGTTCGTGAACCTCCGGGCACGCTTCCCTGCTGGCGCGGGCGATCCCTGGCAGCAGCCGGTCGAGGGGCTTCTATGTGCGCACCTCGATTCGAAGTATTTCAAGGACCAGCGCTTCCTTGGCGCGGACGACGCCGCCTCGGCTTGTGGAGCCATCATTGAGCTCGCGAAAGCCCTGGCCACAGACAAGCCGGAGCAGGCGAAGAAGCTGGAGCTGGTCTTCTTCGACGGTGAGGAAGCCTTCGTGGAATTCTCGCCATCCGACGGTCTCTTCGGCAGCCGCTTTTACGCAGGCCTGTGGAGAAACCATCCCAGCAAGCCGAAGTTCGGCATCCTGCTCGACATGATCGGCCACAAGAACCTGCGGATCCGGATGCCCTCCGACTCGGACAAGACCCTCAAGGATCACGTACTGGCCGCAGCCGCCGAGGAAAAGGCGGGGAAAGCCTTTGGCATGGCCCAGGGACCGATCATCGATGACCACGTGCCACTGATCCTTGCGGGTGTTCCCACCATCGACCTCATCGGCGAGTTCGACAAAACCGACTGGTGGCACACGCCAAAAGACGATGCAGCGATCCTGTCCGCAGAGTCTCTGGATCTCTCGATGCGGGTGACCTTGCGGACCTTGGATCGGCTGTTAGGGAAGTGAGAGCCGATTGAGTGGCCAGGAGGCAGGGGCTAGGGGTCAGGAAGAGAAAGAGTTTCTTCACTGGCCCCTCTGACCGACTGGCCACTGGCCCCTTTCTTCACTCGTGATCCGAGAGGTAACGCTCGGCTTCCAGGGCCGCGGCGCAGCCTTGTCCGGCGGCGGTGATGGCTTGGCGGTAGTAGTGGTCCGCCACGTCGCCGGCGGCGAAAAGGCCGGGGGTCTTGGTGGCGGTGCGGCCGGGATTCTGGAGGATGTAGCCGTTCTCGTCCTTGTCGACGAGGTCGCCGAGGAAGCCGCTGTTCGGAACGTGGCCGATGGCAACGAAGACGCACTTCACTTCAAGTTCGCTCTCCTCGCCGGTGATGAGGTTTTTCAACTTCGCGGCGCGCATTTCTCCGGCGTCGTCGGTGAGATACTCGGCGACGGTGGAGTTCCAGACCGGCTCGATCTTGGGGTTTGCCAAGGCGCGGTCAGCCATGATTTTCGAGGCGCGAAGTTCATCGCGGCGATGGATCAGATAGACCTTGCTGGCAAAGCGGGTGAGGAAGGAGGCCTCTTCGCAGGCGCTGTCGCCACCGCCGATGACGGCGACCGGGACATCGCGGTAGAAGGCACCATCGCAAGTGGCGCAGGAAGTCAGGCCGTGGCCGATGAGAGACTTTTCGTTCGGCAGTCCAAGGTGGCGCGGGGCGGCACCGGTGGCGACGATGAGGGTCTTCGTCTCGTAGGTTTCCGAACCGCAGTTGAGCTTGAAGGAGCCATCGGCCTGGCGCTCGATCGACTCGACCGAGGCCCAGGCGACGCGGGTACCAAATTTTTCCGCCTGCTGCTGCATGCTCATCATCAGTTCCGGGCCCATGATGCCGCCGGGAAAGCCGGGGAAATTCTCGACCTCGGTGGTGGTGGTGAGCTGTCCGCCGGGCTGGGTGCCGGTGAGGAGGAGCGGGGTGAGGTTGGCGCGGGCGGTGTAGATGGCGGCGGTGTAGCCGGCGCAGCCTGCACCGATGATGATGACGTGTTCCATGAGCGTGTGAGAAAGAAGCTGGCGGATTATTCGTACGGGATGTTTCCCGCGACAAGGGGGAAGTTCCCTGGCTTTGCCAAGGCTCGCCGCGTAACGGAAAGGTCGAAAAGCGGAGCGGTGCCTATTCGATCCCGCGTGCGGCCTTTTGCTGCTTGATCCAGGCCTGATCGGAGTCTGAAAGGCGGGCCTCGGCGGTGCGGGAGCGCTTGCCATCCGGTTCGACGAGGTAGAGTTGGCCCTTGTTGTAGTTGGTGAGCTTGGCAAAGACCTTGTTCCCCTTGCGGTCCTGCCACTCGCGGTAGCCCTTCTTCATGAGTCCGGCGCGCCATTCGGCGTTGGTCTTTGCGGCGATGGATTCGCCCTGCCTGAAGAGCCCCCAGGTGTAGCTGGCCTGACCGGCGCGGTAGCCCTTGTAGGTGGCCACAACGTCGCCACTCGAGGTGAGGACGAGGAAGGTGGGGTGGCCGAGGACCTTGTAGCGCTTCTTGATCTCGGCGACGTAGTTCTTCAAGCGGACTTCCTTGTCGAGGGAGTCTCCAATGCTGAGGTTCGGGTCCGTGGGGCGGACGACGGTATCGATCTTGAGACGGACGAATTTCTCCTTCGCCCACTCGTTGAAACCGTGATCCGCAAAGAGTTCGTCGGAAATGCGTTTACAGCCCGGGCTGTTCTTCGAATCGGTGAACCAGATCAGCAGCGACTTGTTCTCACGGGACGCACGGGTCTTGGCGATCTCCTCGCTTTCCTCCCAAGGGCCTTTCTTCGGTGAGGACATCAGCGGGGCAAGCTCGACCACACTGCCTTCAGGATTATCGGGGTCGGTCCAC
>JANOBS010000011.1:0-4986 GCA_031411755.1 Luteolibacter sp.
GCGACCCCGGTCCAGCCGATGATTTTCGAAACCGGAGCCTCATAGCCACCAGCCCGGATCGCCGCCAGCCCCGGCAGGTTCTGCGAGGCCATCGTCACGATGAAAAGCGGCACACCCACCCCCAGCAATGCCGCAGGCGAGAACTCCGGAGAGGTCCACACCGGCTGTGTCAGGTGCCACGGTACCAGCTTGAGATCCACGAGATGCTGACACGCCGCGATGACTACGCCGAGCACCAGCACCAGCGGAATGTTGACCTTCGGCCAGAACCTCCGCCCGGCCACATAGGCCGCCGCCATCGAGAGCACCAGCAAGGGATTGTTCGGCGTCACCACACAGGCGTTCAGCACGAACTTCGCCAGCACCCCGGCCAGCAGGGCGGAAGCCAGCGGCAGAGGCAGCCGTTTCATCACCCGTTCGAAGCCCCCACTGAATCCCGCCACCACCATCAGCACGGCCGAAAACAGAAAGGTCCCGATCGCCTGTGGCATCGTCAGGTGACCGGACGCCGCCGCCGCGCCGACGACTGCCGCGCCGGGGGTCGACCACGCGATGAGGATCGGTTTCCGGGTGCCCAGCGAAAAGGCCAGGGTCGGGATCGCCATGCCGATACCGATGGCCCACAGCCATGAGGCCGTCTGCTCCGGCGTGGCCCCCAGTGCCTGGGTCGCCTGGAAGATGATCGCGATCGAACTCGTGAACCCCACCAGCACCGACACAAAGCCCGCGATCAGTGCGGAAATGGAAAAGTCCTTCAACATGGCCCGCCACAGGACATGCCCCGTCGAGACGGCGCCGTCAACAGCGACCCTGAATCAGACGTGTAGTGAAATAGGCATATCGTTCGGGAATAAACTGGCAGGCAGGATCTCCCACCAGAGTCCGACATCCTGCCATCATGAAATGTCTCATCCACCAATCCCGTCGCTGGCTCGCTGTCCTTGAGCAGCCATTCCAATCCTTCGTCCTGCTCGTGCTGCGCCTTCTGATCGGTTGGCAGTTCTTTCTAACAGGCAAGGGCAAGCTCGCCCACTTCGACAGGACCGCCGGGTTTTTCGAGGGCCTCCACATCCCCGCGCCGCGATTTCATGCGGGCTTTGTCGGCACGGTGGAAATGGTGGGTGGCTTGCTGCTGTTTCTCGGACTCGGAACGCGCTTCGCCGCCGTGCCACTGGCGATCTCGATGGTGGTCGCGTATCTAACAGCCCATCTGCCGACAGCCGATGATGATGTGCACGGGTTGAGCGACGCCGTGGGTTTCGTGATCGACCAGGCCCCCTTCGTCTTCCTCGTCGTCTGCCTCGTGATGCTGGCCTTCGGTCCCGGAAAGATCTCGCTGGATCACCTCATCGCGAAAAAGTTCCGCAAGCCCTGAGCCTTCGTCTGACTCATTGGACATTCGGATTTCGACATTCGTCATTCCTCCATCAGCCAGCGGTCGAGCGACTCTTCAAGCGCCGCGCTGCGCTTGATGGTGTAGCGTTCCCCAGCTTCCACCGTGACACGGCGGCCGGCGCTGTTCTGGAAGTGGAGCAGGACCTGGGTTTCGCCGGGGTGCTCGATGAGGACGTTGCGGATCTGGTCAATGTCGCGCTCGCTGTGCCTCGTGGTCCAAAGGGTCAGTTCGAGTGGCCCCTTCGCGTTGACCGCCGCGCGGCGCGGCTTGAGTTCGGCAAGTTCGTAGCCGGTGAGGCGCTTGGCTCCGGTGCGGTCGTCGGGCTGGATGGCGCACTTGAGCTTGATGATTTTTCCGGGCTCCAGCAGGCCGTTGTCACGGGCGGGGACAAAGGTCTCTCCCCACAGCATGACTTCTGCGCTGCCGGTGAAGTCCTCGATGATGAGGACGCCGAAGGGCTTGCCGGTCTTGGTGGTCTTCGCCTCCAGACTGCGGACCATGCCCGCGAAGGGAAAGCGGTCGCGCGGGTTGGTGATCTCCAGCTCGTCGAGCAGGCCGATGCGATGGTAGCGATCGGAGTCGATCACGCCCCGGAACTTGTCCAGTGGATGGCCGGTGACATAGAAGCCTAACAATTCCTTTTCGTGGGCCAGGCGTTCGTCCTTCGGCCACTCGGGGACATCATTCGCCGCCGAGGTCTTCGCCGCCGGAGTGGGAGCGGAAAATTCGATCGCGTCGAACAGGGAAACCTGTCCGGACGCACGGTCGCGCTGGGTGGAGGAGGCGGAGGCGACAACCTGTTCGAGACGATTGAACATCCCGGCTCGGGTTTCTCCGGTCCAGTCGAGCGCGCCTGCCTTCACCAGGTTTTCGAGGATGCGCTTGTTGACGGACTTCGAGTCGAGACGGGTCGAGAAGTCCTCAAGCGACAGGAAGCGTCCGTTGTTCTTCCGGTCTTCGAGCGCGGTGGCCATGGCTCCCTCGCCGACGTTCTTGATCGCCGCAAGTCCATAGCGGATGCCCATGCCGCCGGACGGTGTTTTTTCCGGGGCGAAGCGGAGGCGCGAGGCGTTGAGGTCGGGCGGGAGGATTTCGAGGCCCATCCGATGACACTCGGCCACGAAGACGCCGATCTTGTCGGTGTTGTGGATCTCGTTGGAAAGCAGTCCGGCCATGAACTCAACCGGGTGGTTCGCCTTCAGATACGCGGTCCAGTAAGAGATGTGGCCGTAGCAGGCGGAGTGGGACTTGTTGAAGCCGTAGCCCGCAAACATCTCGATCTTCTCGAAGATTTGGTTGGCGAGCTTTTCGCCGATGCCGTTGGTCTTTTCAGCGCCGGAGACGAACTTTGATCGCTCCTCGGCCATCTTCTTCGGGTCCTTCTTGCCCATCGCGCGGCGCAGAAGGTCGGCACCGCCGAGGGTGTAGCCGGCAAGCAGCTTGGCGGCGTTCTGCACCTGCTCCTGATAGATCATGACGCCGTAGGTGTTGCCGCAGACTTTTTCGAGAAGCGGGTGCTCGTAGGTTGCCTTCTTGCGGCCTTTCTTCACCTCGATCATCTGGTCGATGAACTGCATGGCCCCGGGACGATAGAGGGCGAGCAGGTCGATGATGTCGTCGATCTTCTCGATCTGATACTTGCGACAGGTCTCGACCATGCCGCCGGATTCCAACTGGAACACGCCCATCGTTTCGCCACGGTTCAGGATGTCGAAGGTCGGTTGGTCGTCGAGCGGGACCTGGGTGATGTCGAACTTCGGCGAGTGGACGCGGATGTGCTCCACGGCGTCCTGAATGACGGTGAGGTTCTTCAGACCGAGGAAGTCCATCTTCAGCAGTCCGACCTCGGTGATGGCATTCATGTCGTACTGCGTGACGACTTCGCCTTCGCTCGCGCGGGTGAGGGGAACATGCTCATCGAGCGAGCGGTCGCCGATCACGACACCGGCCGCGTGGACGCCAACGTTTCGAACCAGGCCTTCGAGCTTCAGCGCGTAATCCCAGAGTTCCTGGTAGGTGGTGGAGCTTTCGATCAGTTCCTTGAGCTCGGGCTTCACCTCCCACTCACCCTTCAGCGTGATGCCCGGCTTCGCCTCGATCATCTTCGCGATGCGGTCGGCCTCGCCATAGGAAACCCCCATCACGCGCGCCACGTCGCGGATGACGCTCTTCGCGCCCATGGTGCCGTAGGTGATGATGTGGGAAACACTACGTTCGCCGTACTTCCGGCGGACATACTCGATGACCTCCGGACGGCGTGACTGGCAGAAGTCGATGTCGACGTCAGGCGGGCTGACGCGTTCCGGGTTGAGGAAGCGCTCGAACAGCAGGCCGAACTTCAGCGGACAGATGTCGGTGATCCCCATCGAGTAGGCCACCAGCGATCCGGCGGCGGATCCACGGCCCGGGCCGACCGGGATGTTGTGGTCACGCGCCCACTGGATGAAGTCAGCGGTGATGAGGAAGTAGGACGCGAAGCCCAGCTTGTTGATCGTCTCCACTTCATACTTGAGACGCTCCAGTTTCTCCGGGTCCTCCAGGCCCTCCTCGCCGTAACGCTTCACCATGCCGGTGCGGCAAACGCTCATCAGATACTCCTCGCGCGGCGACCCATCGGGTGTGGGGAACTGCGGGTATTTTTCCGAGCTGGCTGAGTCGAGCTTGATCTCGACGTTGCACTGTTCGGCGATTTCCAGCGTGGCATCGCAGGCACCGGGGATGTCGCGGAACAGGTGGCGCATTTCCTCGGCAGGCTTGAAATGAACCTCGGGCGTGTAGCGCATCCGGTTCTCATCGATCATCAGGTGACCGGTGCCGATGCAGATCATCACGTCGTGGGCCTCGTGATCGGAGCGGTCGAGGAAATGGACGTCGTTCGAAGCGACCGGGCGGAGGTTGAGGTCCTTCGCGAGGCGGAGCAGGCCGGGGGTGACGCGCTGCTGGGGCTCGAGCCCGTGGTTGTGGATTTCCACCCAGGTGTGCTCCTGGCCGTAGATGTCGCGCAGTTCAGCGAGGGTTTCGCGGGCCTTGTCCTCGTCACCGGCGAGGAGCCACTCGTTGACCGGACCGGAAATGCACCCGGAGAGGCAGGTCACGCCTTTGGAGAAGCGGGCCAGCGCGTCGCGATCGACCCGGGGCTTTCCGTAATAGAGGCCTTCGAGGTGGCCGAGGGAGACGAGCTTGCTGAGGTTTTGCCAGCCCTCGGCATCGCGTGCCAGCAAGGTCATGTGGGTGGAGCGCTTGCGGCCGACGAGGTCGCGCTTTTCCTCCATTTTCCCGGGGGCGAGGTAGATCTCGCAGCCCAGGATCGGCTTCACCTTCGCCTTCCTGCAGGCCTGATAGAACTCGATGGCTCCGAAGAGATTTCCATGGTCGGTCATGGCCACGGCCGGCATGCCGAACTCGGCCGCGCGCTTGGCGAGGACATCGGTGCGGATCATCCCGTCGAGCAGGGAGTACTCGGTGTGCAGGTGGAGGTGGACGAACGAATCAGACATCGGGCAGCCACAGGCTAGCCAGACAGCCGCAGAGGGCAAGGCGGGCGAGATCCGGATGCGCAAATCATTGATTATCAGGAACCGAAAAGTCGG
>JANOBS010000012.1:0-5467 GCA_031411755.1 Luteolibacter sp.
CCCTGGCACCTGCCGGAAGACCTCGCGTTCTTCAAGCGCACGACTTCCGGGCATCCGATCGTCATGGGAAGGAAGACCTACGAGTCAATCGGAAGACCACTACCGAAACGCCGCAACATCGTGCTGACCCGCGATTCGAACTGGGCGGTGCCAGGAGTCGAGACCATCCACGGGTCAGCCGATCTGGCTACATTGGACGGCCTGGAAGGCACCGTCTTCGTCATCGGCGGCGCGGAGGTTTATTCGGCCTTCCTCGATCTAACCGATGAGCTGCTGGTCTCACGCGTTCACGAAGACTTTACTGGTGACACCCGATTTCCTGAATTCGAAAGCCTCTTCCCACATCGGGAGAAGATCGAGTCGCATCCAGCGTTCGACGTGTGGAGTTATTCCAGAACCAGTCGCCTCAATCCATCAAGCGCGCCCTGACTGACCGCCAGCTTGAAGTCCTTGCGGTTGCGAGGGTGGAAGCCACGGATGGCCTTGGTTTCGCCACCTTTGACGGCCCAGGCGAGCCAGACCGTGCCGACTGGCTTCTCATCGGTGCCGCCGCCAGGTCCGGCGATGCCTGTCACTGCCACAGCGACATTGGCACCGCTCACCCGCAAGGCGCCTTCCGCCATCGCGCATGCGACTTCCTCACTGACCGCTCCGTGAAGCTCGATCAGCGCTTCATCGACTGCGAGCATGTCGCGCTTCGCCTCGTTGGCGTAAGTGATGAATCCGTGGGTGAAGACCGCGCTGGAGCCAGCCACATCAGTGAGACGACTTGAAATCAGCCCGCCTGTGCAGCTTTCCGCCGTCGCCAGCGTCCAGCCCTTCGCAGTGAAGAGACCGATCACCGTTTCCTCCAATGACCGACCATCCTCGTTGATCAAAAACTGTCCGAACTCGGCCAAAGCGATCGCCCTGCCAGCCTCACGAGCCTCGTCGGATCCAATCAAGCGCAGGTCCACCTCGCCAACATGGGCGCAGTAGCCGATTTCCAATCCCTCGATCTCCGCAAGACGCGCGTCGATGCCCTGATGAAAATCGCTTTCTCCAACACCTGTGAACTTGAGTTCGGTGCAACCCGACGCCACTTCAACGCCCGCGAGCGTACGAAGCCGGGGGATGACCTCCTCGCGAAACATCGGATGGAGCTCGCGCGGCGGGCCCGGAAGCAGGAAAACCGCCGCATGGCCACGGCCGTTGAGGCGTGGGGGCACATACACTCCAGGGGCCGTGCCGTTGGGATTTGGCAGGACATCGGCACCGACGGGCACCAGCGCCTGCTTGCGGTTGGCGTCCGCCATTGGGCGATTGCGGATCTTGAAAAAGTATTCGAGGCCCGCCAGCACCGATTGATCCATGATCAGGTCGATGCCCATTACCTCAGCAGTGACTTCCCTCGTCAGGTCATCACTGGTTGGGCCGAGTCCACCGGTGACGATCACCACATCCGCGCGGGACACGGCTTCCGAAAGGGATTCACGGATCGCATCGCCATCGGGGACCGTCGTTTGACGCTCGATCCGCAGTCCGAGTTTGAAAAGCTCACGACCAAACCAGGCACCATGCGTATTCAGCGTGTTTCCGAGCACGAGCTCGGTGCCGGTATTGATGACCTCGATCCTCATGCCCGGCTGTGAAAATCAGGCTTCGACCTTCCACTGCACTTCCTTCGCGTCACCCCAGAGTTTTTCCAGGCCGTAGTAGTCGCGGAGTTCGTCGTGCATGATGTGGACCATCACGTTGATGTAATCGAGCACCACCCAGCGGGAGTCGGCCTTTCCTTCAGCGTTGACCGGATTCTCACCGGTCCACTCCTCCACAAAGGCGGAGACGTCGCGCATGATTGCCCGCAGGTGCGGCATCGACGAGCCGGAGCACACGATCATGAAGTCCGTCAAATTCGACACTCCTCGAAGATCCCAGAGACGGATATTTTCCGCCTGAATTTCGTCCGCTGCCTTCGCGCAGGCCTTTGCCAGTTCCAATGCTTCCGTTGCCATGATCAAGTTTCCCCGCAGGGGATGGCGAGGCTAGGGCCACATCGGGGAATGGCCAAACCAATTCGCTCCCGGATTTTCGCCTGAAATCCATATTTTCCGCTGACCCACTTTCAAGCGGGTGAAAGTGGAGCATAGGAGATTCGAACTCCTGACCTCTTCATTGCGAACGAAGCGCTCTACCAACTGAGCTAATGCCCCTTAAGGAGACGCCCTTGGGTGCCATCACAGGGAGGCGAAAGCAAGGTGAAATTCGGCATCTGGCGGCACGGAAAAGTTTCGCAGATCCGAATCATGCTTTGCCAAGTGACCCTATTTGACCATAGTCGGCTCATGCGAACTTCGCGTTTCTTTGCTCTGCTTTCCCTTTCGGCCCTCACCGTAATTCTCTCAAGCTGCGGGAGTACTGGGGGCGGCACAACGAGCAGAAATCCAGGGGGCACTGGTCCCTTCGATAGGAACGGCAACTACGTGGAGGCCTGGGCCGACAACCCGTCGAAGTGGGGAAAACGCAATTCCTCACCTATTGCGGATGATGTTCCTGCCATTGCTTCCAACGAGCAACCGCCGTCCAATGCCGTCCCCCTTTCCGATTCCAAGCCCGTGGAGATTGTGAGAACCACCTCGAAGCCGGTCCGCACGACCGAGGTCGAGGTCGCCTCAAGGCAGAAGCCCAAGACGACCGAAATCGCCTCGCGACCGAAGACCAAGGCCAGCGAGGAGACCACCTCCTCCAAGTCCAAGACCAAGCCGAAGGTCGTTGCCAAAACCACCACCAAGCCCAAGTCGAATTCTGCTTCACGCTACGTGGTCAAGAAGGGAGACTCCCTTTCACTAATTGCCTCCAGGAATAAGACTTCCGTCTCGGCTCTGCAGAGAGCGAACGGCATCTCTGGAACCTTGATCCAGCCTGGCAAATCCTTGGTGATCCCGCGCTGAGCGATTTCCCGATTCCATCAGGCCTGCCTGCCTTGGCGGTAGGCCTTGACCAGAAATGCCGCGGAAAAGGCGATCATGAAAAAGGATAGGAACTGTCCTTTGGTGATCGTACCTACCAAGGCTGCATCGGGCTCACGAAACTGCTCTGCAAAGATCCGGAAAAACGCGTAGAGCCCGAAAAACAAGCCTGTCAAAAGACCATTCGGGGCCTTCGGAAACTTGATTCGGACGATCCAGAGAATCGCAAAGAGCAGTAATCCCTCTAAGGCTGCCTCGTAGAGCTGTGAGGGATGCCTAGGCTCCAGATAGGGTTCCAAGGCCGCACGTGCCTCGGGTGAGGAGCGTGTAGCTTGTAAAATCCCACTAAAGATCTCGTCATTCTCTTTGAATCGACCATCAGGATACTCCAGAAGTCCCGGAACCACCTTGGAAAGCGTATTGGACGCTTCACCAAAATTCGCGGCTTCGATCTTGTTTTCACGCAGTGCCATCGGAAATTTCATCGCCCAGGACAGGCCCGGAGCCACGCGGCCATAGAGCTCGCCGTTGATGAAGTTGGCGATTCGTCCAAAGAAAAGCCCCACGGGCGCTACCACGCAAAGTCCGTCGCCAAGACCGGTCCACGAGACTTTTTTACGACGCGAATACACCCAGGTGAAGATCACAAGCCCCAAAATGCCGCCATGACTCGCCATCCCTCCCTCCCAAACGCGCAAAATCCCCAGAGGATCCTGCATCACCGATTTCCATCCATGATTGGCATCGAGTATCTGGTAGAAAAGCACGTAACCCAGCCGCCCTCCAAGGAACACTCCGAACAGCGCGGCGGCTGCAATGAAGTCTCCTGCTTCCTCAGCCTTTAAAACCCACATTTTCCGCTGTGCGAGGTAGCGGAGCAGGAAGTACCCGGCAGCGAATCCACCCAGGTAGGCCAGTCCGTACCAGCGCAAGGTCAGAAATCCGGCTTTCAGTGCAATGGGGTCGAGATGATGGACGTAGGTCGCGAACACACTCGCACCTCACACAATCCAGGCCGAACCCGCAAGCGATGAACCCTCTTCGGGAGATCACTTTTCCATTTGGGAATCACGGCTGCCCCCCTTACGTTCAGTCCATGCCGACCAAGCAGCAAATCCTCGACCTCCATTTCATGGATGCTCGTTGCAAACTCATTGATCTCGCCGCCTTTCTTGACCGCGTGGAGCGTCATGAAGGCGAGGTGGACTTCCGCTTCACAGCGCTGAAGAAGGCCATTCCGATCCTACTGACCGAGCAGCCATCCCGCGCCAAGGCTGTGCTCGACGCACTATCTGATGAGACTACGGAACCAATCGAACGCGCCACCATTCAGGGTGCCTTCGGAGCTCCTCGCTGAACCTTTGATTTTTCCCGGATGAAATACATCGAACCGCATGCCCACATGGTCAGCCGCACCACGGATGACTACGAGAAACTTGCTTTAGCAGGATGCGCCGCCATCTGCGAGCCCGCCTTTTGGGCTGGCTTCGACAGATCTTCGCCGGCAGGATTTTTCGACTACTATCGCCAGCTCACCGACTACGAACCAAAGCGGGCTGCCAAATTCGGTATCCCCCATTTCTGCTGGCTTTGCATCAATCCAAAGGAGGCGGAAGACGCCGGATTTGCCCGTGAGGTCATGTCGATCATTCCCGAGTTTCTAGACAAGCCAACAGTGCTTGGCATTGGAGAAATCGGATTAAACAAGAACACGCGAAGCGAGCTCGCAATCTTCGAGGAACACGTCCAACTCGCTCTCGATCGCGATCTTCCGATTCTCATCCACACACCGCATCTTGAGGACAAGCGCAAGGGAACCCGGCTGATCTTGGATTCACTCGCTTCGTTTTCGACATTGGAACGGTCCAAGGTGATTATCGATCACGTTGAGGAGCACACCATCGGCTCGGTGCTGGACGCCGGCTACTGGGCAGGCATGACCCTTTACCCTGAGAGCAAATGCACACCGAATCGTGCCATCGACATGCTCGAGTGTTACGCGAATGAGCAACTGTGGATGAATTCGGCCTGCGATTGGGGGGTTTCAGATCCCCTCGCCGTTGTGAAATGCGGACTGGAGATGCGTAAGCGCCATTACACAGCAGAAACCATCGAGCGGGTGCTGTTTGAGAATCCAAAACGGTTCCTCAGTCAGTCACCACGTTTCGTGATCTGAGTCGGAGCAGTGGCTGCTTTGGTAAAGAGCTTGCTCTATCAGAAGAGGCAACATCGCTACAGAACCGATCCCCGAAGCCAATTTCTAATGGAATCGCTTCAAGGACAAGCTGGGTAACAGGGCAAGCTGGTCATCCATCTGCCCGCTTTAGACCCATATCTTCAATATTACTGAGCCGATTCGAGTTCGCCCCTCCTGGCGCACCTCTCATTTCACGCGTCATCCTGGCAAAAAAAGAGCCCGACTCCCTGTTAAGGGAGCCGGGCATATACCTGGCGACGACCTACTCTCACAGGACCTATCGTCCCACTACCATTGGCGCTGCAGCGTTTCACTTCCGGGT
>JANOBS010000013.1:0-13617 GCA_031411755.1 Luteolibacter sp.
GGTCGTCGAAGTGCCTGAGGATGCTCTGTGGAACGTGTCTCTGGTGGACGATGAGTGAGTAAACATGCTCGTCGAACCAGTCGTCATGCAGCGTCCACAGACCCTTGTCGCCCTTGTCGTCGCCCCAACTGTTCTCGACCAGCCATTTGCGTGGCTTGCCATCGGCATCGAGATCCACTCCCACGATCACCATGGCATGGCCGGAGGCTCCCGAGTGGAAGCGCGTGCGGTTGGCCTTGCTGATCGTCAGGTCGATTCCGAAGAGCGTTTCATAATCAAACAGGCGGTCCTTCATCAGCCCGAGTTCCATCGATTGATCGAAGCCCATGTTGACGGCAAACCACATCGGTTCGTTTGCCAGGATCGACGCCTTGGCGATCTCCTTCATCGCGGAGGCCTCGATGTTCACGAAATCCATGCACTCGTTTCCGACGATGTTCCGGGCACGGTCAAAGCTGTAATGGTGGTTCAGCTCATTGTGCGGGTCGTTGTAAAGACTGACGAACTCGGAGAGAGGATGACTCACATACTGCCGGTAGAATGACTGCGGTGTGTGGATTTCCAAAGGAGTGAGCCTCTGATTCTCGGAAGTCCGCCGCATGGCATCCCCATCCTCGCCGCCAACAGGCTTTCCGATGACAAGATAGCGCCATTCGAACTCGGTCGGAGGCTCGCCGAAATGAAGGACCAGAAACCGATAAATTTCTGCCAGCACCTTGTTCTTTTCGTCCCGAAGCTCCTCCACCCCGGCTCCGTCGACATGCATGTCGACAAGACGGACCGCGCGGGACCTGAGCAGGCGGCCGAGCACCTCGTTGAGCGTTTCGGTGTTTGAGGTGGCGTGGGTCTCGGGCATCGCCGATAGCGGAACGACCCCGTATTTCTCCACCAGACCTGCGAGGTAGTTCCACCAGCCGCCATCCTCGTTGGCCATCTTGTTCACCATCTCCCAGTCGCGGTCGAGATAGTCGGCATCGCGAAGCTCGATGATCGATTCGAGGTAGAGGTTCGATTTCTCCATCTTGTCCCAGAACTGGAGATAGGCGGTGGAAAATTCGAACTCCTCCATCCGGTGGTCGCGGATCACCTGGGGGCGGATCACATTGAGACCGGCGAACATCCAGCAGCGACCGGATTTCTTCTGGTTGGTGACTCCCTTGATGTGGACCCGATGGCTGAAATGACCGCCGTCACCGCGCGCCACGCCGTGATTCAGGGCCAGCGGCTTCACCGGGTTGTTGCTCACCGCATGATGGCAGGCACGGTCGGACGGGCTCATCCGGTAGCCATCCCGCAACTCCTTGAGCAACGAGGGGGAAAGGGTGCCTGCTGTCGGGTCTGCTGCGACCGGAGGCGTCTCTTTGAGTTGGGTCGTGTCCATGATGGAAAGAGGCTGTGTGTGGGGAATGCTGCTTCTAAAAAAGGATTCCCGGCTGTCAACCGCTACAATCCATACTTGGCCGCGAAGTTACAGTGAAAACGCTCTTTCTGTCTACGGTCCCTTGCGACATTCAACAATCGTTTTGCGCCACAAAATCTTGCAACTGAAACAAACGGCCCTTACGACAAGTCCTTTCTTACGACAAGTCCTTGAAAGGTCGTTGCGTCATCCTGTCTGGAGCCGGAACCATCCGCCATGAAGCAGATCAAAAAAAAGCAGGCCCGGCGCGTTGCCATCTCGCTGGATCTCGAATGGGGTTACAAACGCCATCTTGAGGTTTATGCGGGGTGCCAGAAATACGCGGATGAGGTGGGATGGGACTGCTCGATCAGCCCGGCCGCCGACCGCATCCTGAAGCGTGGATCCGGGGGCATCCCCTACGACGGAGTGATCGCCCGCGCCACCAGCAGCCTCGCCCAGGCCGCCCAGCAGGCGGGAATCCCGCTGGTGAATGTCTGGGTGAATTCGCCCGTGCGGGATCTGCCGAGCGTGTTCGTGGACTTCGAGGCTTCTGGAGTGATGGCCGCTGAACATCTGCTGGCGCGCGGATTCCGGAAGTTCGGCTACCTCGGCTTTCTCAGCGACATCGATTCCAGACAGCAGTTGCGGGGATTCCGGAATGTGATCCGGAAATCCAACTTCTCGTGCAATGCCCACCGCGTCGCACGGAATTGCGCCGATGGTCGGGCAGACAATTGGGACCATTTCGTGTCCGGACTTGAGAAATGGATCGATACCTGGGAACTGCCGATCGGGATCTTCGTCTGCCAGGACATGTTCTGCCGACTGCTGATCGATGTTTGCAGGTCAAAGGGGCTTCACGTCTCCCAGGATGTGGCGATCGTGGGCACTCACAATGAATCCGAGATCTGCACCGCGCCGGCACCGAGCCTCACCAGCATCGACCTGGGATTCGGCCAGGTCGGCTACCGGGCCGCTGCCATGCTTGACCGGCTGATGTCCGGCGGTCACCCACCCACGGAGCCGGAAATGGTCCAGCCTGCAGAGCTGATCTCCCGCCAGTCGACCGACGTCTATGCCTCAAAGGATCCGCTTGTCGCGAGGGCGTTGCGCTTCATCGCCGAGAATGGCCATCACCGCATCCAGGTCCAACATGTAGCCGCTGCCGTGGCCACCACCCGCCGCACCCTCGAACGACGGTTCAGGGAATCCATGGACACCAGCATTTCCGGGGAAATCACGCGCCTGCGCCTGCAACGCGCCAAGCGCCGGATGGTGGAAACCGATGCATCCATGAAGGACGTGGCGCTCGATGCCGGATTCCGGACCTCAGACCATTTCGGCAAGGTATTTTCCCGAGTGGAAGGCATCACCCCCACCCTCTTCCGCGAACAGCACCAGAAGGCCTTCCCGGATCATGCCTGACAGGCCACGCTTGTAAACGAGGCCCACCCGAGGCAACTTCAATTCAAAGAGACCAAGAAAAATCATGCTGCCAAGTATCTTCAACGATGTGATCGGCCCGGTGATGCGGGGTCCCTCCAGCTCCCATTGCGCCGCCGCCTTGAGGATCGGACGTCTGGCCCGCGATCTGATGGATTCGGATTTCATCGAGGTTCTCGTCGAGTTCGACCGCAACGGGTCCCTGCCCACCACTCATGACACCCAAGGCTCCGACATGGGACTTTGTGGCGGCCTGATGGGCTGGGAAGCCACTGATCCCCGACTGCCGGAATCGCTGCGAATTCTCCAGGAATCTGGTATCCCCATCACGATGGAAACGGTCGATGCAGGAGATCCCCATCCGAACACCTATCGCCTCACGCTGAGAAGCACAGGCGAAGTCCACACCCTGCGCGGAATCTCCACCGGCGGCGGCATGATCGAGGTCATCGACGTCGATGGCTTCCCCGTCTCGATCGGTGGCGACTATTTCGAAACCCTGCTCTGGGTGAACGGGAGCGGCCGCGAGGTCATCGCGGCGCTGGAAGCCGGATTCGATGCCGATGAAATCCTGCTTCATGAGACCGATGGACGCCAACTGGTCCAGGTCAAGGCCGCCGAGTTCGTCAGCGCGGACCTCGTCGCCGCCTTGCCGGGAGTTCGATTCGCCAAGCGTCTCCACCCTGTCCTCCCGGTGCTTTCGCGAAAGGAGACAAGCGTGCCTTTCGGATCCTGCACCGCGATGCTCGAGCATGACGCGGGGAAATCCACGCCACTCTGGCAACTGGCGGTCGACTATGAATGCAGCCGCGGCGGCCTCACTCCTGCAGAAGTCATCCAGAAGATGGTCGGAATCGTCCGGATCCTGCGCAACTCGATCGCAGAAGGAATTGCCGGAACGACTTATGACGACCGTGTTCTCGGTCACCAGTGCGGACGCTTTGATGAGTTGATGCGCTCGGGAAAACTGCTCGATGGCGGCGCGCTCAACAGGATCGTTCTTTACGTCAGCGCTCTCATGGAAGTGAAGAGTTCGATGGGCGTGATCGTCGCAGCACCCACTGCCGGAGCCTGCGCGGCTTTGCCCGGAGCGGTCATCGCCATGGCCGAGTCGATGGGCCTGGGCGAGGAGGAAATGGCGAAGGCGATGCTGGCCAGCGGCCTCATCGGTGTGTTCATCGCCACCCGCTGGACCTTTGCTGCCGAGGTCGGCGGCTGTCAGGCGGAAGGCGGTTCCGCAGCCTGCATGGCGGCCTCCGCACTGGTGACTTTGGCCGGTGGCTCGCTGGCCCAATGTGTCTCCGCTTCCTCGATGGCGATGCAGAACATGATTGGACTGATCTGCGATCCCGTGGCGAATCGCGTCGAGGTCCCCTGCCTCGGGAAGAACGTAATGGCCGCGAGCAATGCACTTTCCTGCGCGAACATGGCGCTTGCCGGATACGACGCGATCATCCCGCTCGATGAAGTCGTCGACGTCGCCGCGAAGGTCTCCACCCAGATGCCGCGTGAACTTCGCTGCACCAATCTTGGAGGGCTCTCGATCACCCCGACCGCCCTCGCGCTTGAAAAGACCCTGGCCGATCGCCGCGCGGCTTCCTGTGGCAGCAGCTGTGCCTGCGTCGGCTGAGCCATTCCCCGAATCCAATCCCCTTCAGAACACGAATCCGATGAAATCCCTTGCTCCGCTTCTCTGCCTGTCCGTCTTCTTCACCAACGTCCTCAGCGCTGCCGATCCCGCACGCGCCTGGACTTCTCCGGAAACGGCCTTGGCCGAGGATCCCGACTTCGCGATCCAGGGAGAATACGGCAGCGAAAAGCCGGGCGCCACTTATGGAGTCCAAGTCGTCGCCCTTTCGAAAGGAGCCTTCGACGCCTACGTCCTCGAAGGCGGCCTGCCCGGCTGCGGATGGACCCGTGAAAAAAGCCGCATGCCACTGAAGGGCACCCGGGTGGAGAAGAACATCTCCTTCATCTCCGAGAAGGAAAAGATCACCGGTCTCATTCATGACGGAGCCTTTCACCTCACCCTCGCCAGCGGTGAGAAGATCACTCTTCCCCGCATCGAACGCACCAGCCCCACCCTCGGCGCGAAGCCCCCGGAGGGAGCGGTCGTGCTCTTCGACGGCAGCAACGCCGATCAGTGGAAGGACGGAAAAGTCGAGAACGGCCTGCTCGCCGCCACCGGCTGCACCAGCATCCCGGTGTTCAAGGACTGCAAGGCCCACATCGAATTCCGCACACCTTACAAGCCAGAGGCACGCGGCAACAGCGGCATCTACTACGGAGGCCGTTGGGAAACCCAGGTGCTCGATTCCTTCGGCCTCACTGGCGAAGAGAACGAGACTGGCGGCATCTACTCGATCGCGAAGCCCAAGCTCAACATGTGCCTTCCACCGCTGGTCTGGCAGACCTACGACACGGAATTCACCGCCGCCAAGTTCGATGCTGATGGCAAGCAAACGGCCTGGCCACGAATCACCGTCAGGCTCAACGGCGTGCTGATCCACGACAACCAGGAGCTCCCAAAAACCAACACGACCTCCTCACCCCTGAGCGGACCCATCACCAACGAAGGCGGACCCATCCACCTCCAGAACCACGGCAACCCGGTCTTCTTCCGCAATATCTGGGTGCTGCCGGGGAAGTGAGCTAACTCGAAGGGACCAAACTCGGCTGTGAATGCGAATCCACTCGGCGGATTCGTAGCACTTCCAAGTGAAGATTAAGCAATGCCTTCAGGCATCATCACCGTGACTGGGATTGGATTTCATCACGGGATTGTGGTGATCCGGTAGAAGGACTTGGTCCTCGAGAGGGGCACCGGGCTTTCAATGAAATTCGTGGTCAGTCCGCCGCTGGGATAGGCGGAGGACAGGACGGTCCAGTCCTGGAGGTTCACGGAGTTCTCAACGCGGTAGGTTTTACCTGGGTAGGAAAACCAGGTGACGCTAAACTCGCTGCGGCTGGCCCGACTGTCCATGATCCCAGCGATGGTTGATGCAGGTGCCGTGGTGGCGGTTCCCTGCACATCGAACTCACGATAGACTGAACGGTTATTGGCGCCATTGGTGGCAAGCATCGTGAAGCGGATAGCGATTACACCCCTGGCCAATTTCCCACTGGAGGGCGTGATGGTCACCTTGGATCCACCGGCAGTAGTCGAACTGAAAGGCTCGAAATCGGGCGAGGCAAGGAGGCTGAATGCCGTTTCCCCAACTCTCTGAATTGAAACCTGATAGTGCTGGTTGCCGAAGCCGCCACTCGGAGACCAGTCCGCAATCGTGGTGATGCTGGAAAGATCCCAACCGATGCCGTTGCCTGCAGGCAGAGTGTAGGTGATGACACTGCCGCTGGCATTCGACCAAGCACCTTCTACGGCTGGACTGGTCGCATAGCCACCATGGAGACCATCGTTCAATCGGGTCGGTGAAGCGTTGTTTCCCGTATACCAACCAGAGTAAACGACGTTGCTTCCCGTGAGGCCTTGAAGAAGATCGGAATTGCTGACGCTGCTGCTATATGTTCCAGCAGTGTTGCTGACAGTTGATGAGGTTGGTGCCGTGGGAGAAGCTGCCGACAAAGGATTGCTGCCTTCCATCAATTCAGCGCCGTCTGAGCGGTTGTCTCCGTCCGTGTCCGCGATGGTCGGATTGGTGCCCGTTTTCAGCAAGCTGACATAAACGCCGGTGTTGTTCTCGCAAGCGTCGCAGATGTTGTCGTTGTCGGTGTCGGTCTTGGTCGGATTGGTGGGTGGTCGTGGAGCGGAGCCATTGATCTCCTCGCCATCGGAGAGACCGTCCGCATCGGTGTCATACTTGGTGGGATCGATGCTCGGATAGGAACCGATGCTGAGAGAATATTCCTGGGCATCAGTGAGGCCATCGTGGTCGAAGTCGCCGCTGACGGTCAGCGATGTGAGGTTTCCCGCTTTCGCCATCTCCCAGGAATCGGGCAACTGGTCGGCATCGGAATCGCCATTCAAGCTCAGTGTGAAAATCCGGTCTCCAGTTTGCCCACTGGGAGAGCCCGTGGCTCGCACCAGGATGGAGTAGGTCGAGCCATTCGGGGCAGAACTGAAAGAGTAGGATGATGTGCGCAATTCGTTGCCCACGATGCTGAATTTCGAGTTATCGGTGCTACCGGTTCCTGCAATCAGACTGAAGCTAAGGGTTTCATTCGAAGGCGCGGGGGGTTGTGCAAATTTTCCAATCTTGGTGCCAGCCGGTATGGAGGAAGAAAACGTGTTTTGATCGAGGACTGGCAAAGTGGGTGGAGTGACTGTCAGGATTCCGTCCAACCAGGTTGCTGCCATGAGGGCATAGACGGCGTTGGTGGGATGGTTGATGCCGTTGGAATACTTGGACGCGTCAATTGCCGAGGCAGCATTGTTGGGATCCGTGAGGAGATTCCGGTATTGGTTGACGGTTGAAATCCTTTTGCCCTGTCCCAGCCAATAGGGAACGAGGGTGTCACGGATGTAGGTGTTGTAATTAACCAGATCGACGTTTTTCGCGATGTTAGCGGAAGTGGACGGATTGTAAGGAGTGATCTGCGCGACGATGATGCGAACATCAGGCCTGGTGCTGAAGATGTTGGTCACCAACGTCGAAAGATTGGCTGGGCTGCTGGTGCTGATGCCGTTGATGCCGATCAGCAGCAGGATGACGTCGGGGGTATCGGCAGTGAGGTAGCTGGCGACGTTGGAATTGGTGGTGGTGATGTTAACGCCGCCGTAGCCTCGATGACCATTCTGGCCGAGCGGTCGTAGATCGAGAGTGGGGCTGACGGTTCCGCCTTTCGTGGGGTCGCCGTAGATGTTGTTGAAGGGTTCAAGCGAGCCTCCCACGAAAACAAAGTCGTATCCTGCGTTTGTCAGCAGGGTGTAGAGCCGACTGCGATAGCCGAACTCGAAGGGCACGTTCCAGTTGGGATTGTCCGTATACCCTGCGGTGATCGAATCCCCCAGCGGCATGATCCTCAACGGGGCCGCGTTCGAGGACAGGATACAGGCACACATGAGGACCATCAGCCATCGGGCGACGGACGGAGGCTTGACCAGCCATCGGGCCAGGTGGGGTTTTGTGGGCTGCTCGGACATCGGATGGTCAGACTCATTTTGGAAAGGATTCGAGTCGGCACGCGGGTCCACCGATTCCTTTTCAGAGATTGCTTAAGGCTAAGCCATGGGGATGCAGACGCAAGGAAACACCCTTGGGGGAGCACCTCCCATTTGAACTGGGCGAAGGCCTGAAGGACCTCTTCCGATCGACACCTTTAAGAACCGGGGCTCTGGTCAGCCTCGTTCATTAAAGAGGGGTGTCTTCGGCTAAGCCCCAGAATCAGGGCTTCCCATTGACACTTCCAAGTATCGCGACTTTGGTGGATGTCGTTCATCAAGCACGATTTACAATCCTGCTTCTGATTTCACGGCAAAACCCAGCCCCCATGACATTCCCAGATTTCCTTTCCTCCGCATCGAGCCGGCTTGCCGGAGGACTCTTCCTGCTGGCAGCCTCCGGCCTTTTGCAGGCGGATGTTTTCAGCAACGTCCCCGAGGCCAGCGGCTACAACGTGGCCTACGAGCTGGCGATCCCGGTGAACGGAGCCTTTCAAGGCACGACGCCCGTGCCCTATTCCGTCAACAACAGCACGACCGCCGCTCCCGCAGGCTTTGATCGCGTTGCCTACTATATGGAGCTGACCACCGCGACAGGAACCAGCTGGGTCTATACCTCGATGGATGCCTTCACCACCTCGGTCACCGCAACAGGCCTGCCCCACGCGGTCAACAACCCGGTGAGCTTCCAGCAGGCCGTTTCCAATCTGACGGTTTTCTCAAATGTTACCGGCGTGCAGACCGGTTCGTTCGATCGCGGTCAAATCGAAATGTGGCACAACAGCTACACGGCTGCGAACGCGGTCGCAAGCTTCGCCGCCAGCGCCAGCAACTACGACTGGGGCGATACCATGAGCGCCACGGCCTCTGGTTACGGTTCCTTCCAGATCCACAACCCCGGGGCCAAGCAGGCGGTGCTGTGCTACAACCGCTGGGCGGCCTCCACCACGACGAACGACGATGTCGGCATCGGCCCCTTCACCGGCACGGTGGTCACTAACGGTACCCAACCCGACTGGACCTTCGCCGCAAACTCCGCCAACTACACCAGCCGCAAGCTCGTCGTGCTGGTGAGGCCGAAGCGCTTCACCGTCACGTTCACCTCGCTGCCGTTGAACCAGCAGATCACCCCGCGCAATCTGAGCACCAACAACGCCGTCATCCCCATCGCCGCCACCGTCACCACGGCAGGCTTTGACAAGGCCGTGCTGAAGGTCTTCCGCAACGGAGTGGCCTATGGGGCGGACACCGAGCAAACGCTCACCTACACCTCAGGCAACGCCCCGTTTTCCTTCAATCCAACGATCCCGGCAGAGCTGGCGTCATACAGCTTCGAGATTTACCTCAAGCAAGGAACCACCCTCCACCTCGTCCGCCGGGTCAGCGATGTGACCGCGGGCGATGTGTTGATGTGGTATGGCCAGTCGAACTCCGAAGCCGCCGTCAGGGTCGGCAGTGCGAACGCCTATGCCTCGCCCTGGATCCGCACCTTCGGCATGTCCAGCGACGATGCGACGGTCACCCAGGCCTATCCGTTCTGGGTTCAGGGGGATGGCGATGGCAGCCGCAACGTCGCCGGTGGCGTGGGACAATGGGCGCTGGTGGTAGGAAAGAAAATCGTCGACACCTACGGCATTCCGGTTGCGATCCTCAACGGTTCACGCGGCGGCTACTCGATGCCCAAGTTGCAGCGCGATGACGCCGACCTCAACAACCTCGCCGACACCGGAACCACCATCTTCCGGGTTTACAACCGTCTTCGCTACCGGGCCATGCAGGCCAAGGTCGCGAACGGTGTGCGGGCAATCTTCTACTACCAGGGCGAGAGTGATGTGGACAACGCCGCCCAGCATACGAGCGGTTTCGCTTCGCTGATGGCGGATTGGCAGGTCGACTACCCGGCGGTGGAAAAAGTTTTCGTCACCCAGCTCCACGTCGGATGCAGCACCACGCGCGAGCAGCCCGCCCTGCGCGATGCCCAGCGGCTGCTTCCGGAGCTTTATGAAAAGGTCCGAGTGAATTCCAGCAACGGACTGACAGCTCACACAGACAACTGTCATTACCCATTTGTCGGCGGCTATGAAACGCACGGGCTGAATGTCTTCAGGCAGGTCGCGCGAGATCTCTATGGAGCTCCAGACGGTCCCAACATCGACGCGCCGAATCCACAGGGTGTCGAATGGGGGAATCCCACAGGCACACGGCTGAGAATCGTCCTCCAGAAACCCGGAGCCCAGCTCACTGTGGATGCGGCGGCCTTGCCGGACTTCCGTTTGAACGGCTCGTCCGCCGTGCTGCTCTCCTCATCGGTCACCAACACCGCCATCGAACTCCAATACGATCGTCCGGTGACCGGAGCCACGAGCCTGGACTACCTCGCCCACATCGGAAATGCCGCCGGATGGGTGAGGAACGTGAACGGCGTCGCCTTGCTGACCTTTTCCGAACCGATCACGAGCGACCTCCCTTTCATCACGGTGACTTCGCCCTCCGCTGCGACGCAGCTTGGCACCGGCGACGTGATCCCGCTCAGCGCCACGGTCGCGACTTCCGCAGGCACGGTCAGCAAGACGGAAGTCTTCGTTGATGGAATCCTCTACGCCTCTGCGGCCGCCGGTTCGATTTCCTCCAACTGGACAGTCCCCTCCTCCGGCACCCACAAGATCGTCTTTCGGGCCACCATCAGCACCGGCAGGGTCCGGGAAGAGTCGGTGGTCGTCTTCGCAGGGCCCACCGCCGCGCCGGCTGGAATTGCCACGGGCTTGAACGTCTGGCTCAAGCCGGAGGCTGGCATCATCCGCGATGCCAACGGACTCGTCTCCGCCTGGCAGGACAGCAGCGGCAACGGAAACCACTGCGTCCAGGCCACCGACACCCTCAAGCCCACCTATCAGCCGAATCGCTTTGGAACCTTGCCCGGTGTCTGCTTCACAGGAGACGACTGGCTGGCCTCCGCTGCTGGAATGTCCACCGGGAGCTACACGAAAATCGTACGGGTGCTGATGGATGACTTCACCCTCCCGAGTGGCAACATCCTCTCCTCCGGAGCCTCCAGCGGCACACGACATGCGCTCTACATGGCTGGCACCACCCAGCCGCGTATCTGGCACTCGGCGATCTTTGTCACCTCGTCAGGATCGATGATTGCAGGCCGAGGGCATGTCATCGTCGCCACCTACGACGGCACCACCAAGGCAGGAAGGATCTACCTCGACGGAGTCCTAAGCGGCTCGGGCACGGCCGCTGCAAATACCAGCGATGCTTCATTCCAGCTCGGGGCACTCGCGGGAGGAAATTTCATGAAGGGCGCAATCGGTGAAGCGATCATCTACAACCGTGTCCTCACCGACCCCGAGCGCACGAGCGTGGAAGGCTATCTCGCGAACAAGATCAGTGTTCCGGCCGATGCGGCACTTCTGAACTACAACACCTGGAGCGCAGCCACCATTTCTCCACCGGCTGACGCGACTCCGAATGGGGATGCGAACGGGAATGGAATCCGGAATGCCATTGAGTTCGCGCTCAAGCTGGCCCCCGGAAACCTGAAGCCCCTCGACGTGCAGGCCGGCCCGACCGCCATCGACGTGCGGTATCTCAAGCCCACCGATCGGACCGGGGTGAGCTACCAATTGATGGAGTCCTTCGATCTGCAGACTTGGAATCCGGTCACCGATCTCCCGGCGGATGTCTCCGGTGGATTTGAAGAGCGGTTCTATTCGCGTCCACTCGCTCCACAGAAGAAGGCATTTTACAAACTGCGTGTGACGGTGCCTTGAGCGACCCACGGAGGTGGCGCTTCAGACCGGACGGAAGTAACGCAAACACCCCGCCTGTTTCCAGACGGGGTGCTGTGGAATTTTTCAATCGGGAGGCGAAACTCAGGGAGCCTCAGCCACCTTCAGGCGGATGAAGTCGCTCGGATCGATCGAGGTGCCACCGTCCGTCCGGAAGGTGTGCCATTCCCAATCCGTATCGAGTGTGGGCAAGGCCGGAGTGATGGCAGCCCGAACCGCCGTGGCATCTCCACCGGTGACTTCAGAGACCACGACGCTGGTCCAGCCCGTGAGCTCATTGCTCGCTTCCACGGTGTACTTCACCAGGTCCTTGGTGGCTTCCTGCTTGGAACCGTTCGCCGCGAAGGTCGCGGTCTTGCGGGAGGCGATGGTGTAGGTCAGGACGTTGTCGCCGCCGAGACTGTGCATCTTCGAGTAGACACGGGCTCCGGAACTCCCGTTGGTGGGGTTCGAGTTCGTCGCGAATTCCAACAGGTTGATCACGCCGTCACCATCGGTGTCGCCACCTTTCCCACCCGTGGCACCGGTGAGTGTCGCCCAGGCACTGTAGGGATCTCCGCCGGTGACGATGCTGACCACCCCGGTGGAGGCAAACGTCGAAGTGTCCCAGGACAACCCACCGCCAAGTGAAGGCAGGATCAAATCGGTCGCGACGGTGAAGTTCGTCAAGTCGATCGAGCCGGTGAAGTCGATCAGGTCGAACGACTGGCCGCTCGCTGGAGTGAGGCCGTTGAGGGTGACAGTGATCGTGCCATCCAGGGCGAGCCCTCCGGAGACGACGGTGAGGGCATCGTAGTTCACACCCCGCGTGCCGACATTGGCGAGTTGGAGCGCGATGGACGAGGTGGAGCCCACGGTGGCGGAGGCCATCGTGATGAGGCCGCTGCCGGAACCGCCGGGAGTGATGGTTCCTGCGAGGGTGGCCGCACCCGTGGAGCCAGCACCGGTGAGGGTGCCGCTGGCACCGATGCTGACGGCATTGGTGGTCGTCTGGCCGCCGAGGTCGAGCGAGCCGCCGGTGACGCTGGCCGCGCCGGTGCCGAGACCGGTGGCGCTGCCGAGCGTAAGTGTGCCGTTGTTGACAGTGGTGCCGCCGCTGTAGGTGTTGGCTCCGGAGAGAATCATGGTGCCGGTGCCGGTTTTTGTGAGGCTGCTGACTCGGGTATCGCCGGTGGCTGTGACCTGACCCAGCGCGGCGGAGGTCGTGAGGGTGCCCGACTGGACGTCGAACAGCGTGTTGGTCCCTGCGGCGGCGCTCAGGGTGATCGGGACGCTCGCCGTTGTGGAAATGAGCGAGCTACCGGTGGAGGTGACCGTGCCATTGAGGTTCCACGAACCGTAGCCGCTCGCACTGCCTAGCGTTGCCGTGAGGGTGCCGCCGGTGATTGTGAGATTCCCAAGAGCGCTGTTGGTGGCGGTGCCGCCGTTGGTCACCGTTCCGCCGGCGATGTTCAGCACGGGCAGGCTGGTGGACGCGGAGGCGAAGTTGTTGTTGAAGACATTGCCGACATCGAAGCGCAGGGTACCGCCGCTGTTGACGTTGATCGTCCGAGTGCTGACCACGCTGCCGAAGGCGGAGTTGCCGGCACTTCCCGCCACGCCGGCAGCGAGGACTCCGCCGCTGACGGTGACATTTCCCGTGAAGGTATTGAGCCCCGAGAGGGTCAGCGTGCCGGTGTTGAGCTTGGTCAGGCCACCATCGGCGGTCGCCCCGAGGACGCTGTCGTGGGTCAGGACGGTGGGGATGGTGTTATTGAAGGTGTTGGTGTCGATGATGGCACCACCGCTCTTGACGACGGCGGGCATGCCGGTGTTGAGCACGAAGAAATCCGTGGTGTTGGTGGCGACTGATTTCAAGG
>JANOBS010000014.1:0-1388 GCA_031411755.1 Luteolibacter sp.
GGTGGCGTGCCTCGCGGACCGTTTGCTCGACGCTCAGCGTGGTGCGGAAGATCGGGTTGTCGCGTGAGAACCCGCAGTAGGAGCAGTTGTTGACGCACTCGTTCGAAAGATAAAGCGGGGCGAAGAGCCGCATCGTCCGGCCGAAATGCCGACGCGTCAGCACCTGGGAACGCTGGGCACGGGCTTCCAGTTCGGCATTTCCCACCGGTTCGATCATCTCCCGGAACCGCCGCATCAGCGGGGTCGGACGTTCGAGGAGTTCGGGAAATCGTTCGGAAAAGCCCATGGCGGGCGAACGATGGTCCGACCCGGGCGCGGCGTCAAAGACCGATGCGGGAAACCGCGCGGGCTTGCCTATTTCCACGGCTCCCGCTTTGTTCGGCCAAAGCCCATGAGCGAAACCGAGAAAATCGTCTGCAAGCCGACCCCGTGGTTCCTCTTCCGGGCGGCGATCATGCTGCTGATGTTCGGGGTGTTCGCCTTTCTTTTCTACCGCGACGGCCTGATCGGCTACCGCCAGAAGAATGCCTCGTATTTCCTGCGGGCGACCTTCGAGGAGGCGGCGAACCAACTCCAGACCAAGACTCAGGGCGGCAGCATTTCCCCAGCCGAGTGGCGGTCCTTCGCCGAAAAGCAGACCGTGAAGCTGCCCGAGGACGCCTCCACCCTCCCGCCGGAAGTCCAGCAGGGGATGAAATGGCCGGAGCCGCTGCATGACCTCACAGCCCTCCGTGAAAAGCAGTGGCAGCATCTTTGGCGTGAATATTCCGCCGCCTGGCCCGCCTGGAGCATGGACGCCGAGCCGCCGCATGAGCCCTTCAGCGCCCAGAAAATCCATGAACAATGGGTCGTTTTTGGCATCTGTCTCGCCCTGAGTGTGGCGGCCGCGTTTTTCCTCATCCGCACCCTGCTGCGCAGCATCGCCGTGGATGACGACGCTCTTTATTATTTCGGCGGGAAACGCATTCCTTTCGCGGATCTGACCCGCCTCGATCTGCGGAAATGGGACACCAAGGGCCTTGCGTTCATCGATTACAAGGGCGCTTCCGGCAGTGGTCGCGTCCGCGTCGATGGCCTCACCTACGGTGGCTTCAAGAAGGAACAGGGCGAGCCTGCCGAGGCCTTGATGAAGCGCCTGCGCTCCCGCTTTTCCGGCGAATTGATCGAGTATGCGCCGGTCTCCGGGGCGGAAGAGGACCCCGCCACTCCCGCCTCCTGAATTTCCTTTGAACGGGGAGTCTTTTTCGAGGTTGCCAAGCCCCGCCCCCCCGGTTAAGCACCCCCAACGTCAACCCCAACCAAGAAGCAAAAATGTCTGACAAAAGCATTGAAGACCGAGTGAAGGACATCATCGTCGATCAACTCGGCGTGAGCGCCGACCAGGTGAC
>JANOBS010000015.1:0-14719 GCA_031411755.1 Luteolibacter sp.
CCGATCTTCAGCTTCGACTTCGGCGACGAGGGCCACATCGCTTTCTCGATCGAGACGCGTCGAGAAAAGGGCGAGACCTACACCGCGCTCGGTGGGCTCTACAAACTCTACGAACTCACTTACCTCGTCGGCGACGAGCGCGACTTCATCCGTGTCCGCAGCAACGTCCGGCCCGGAGAGGACTCCTATCTGTTCCGCATGGGCGTGAAGCCCGAGACTGCGCGGCTGCGCTTCATGGAATACGTCGAGGCGCTGAATCAGCTTCACGATCACCCGCAGTTCTACAACGTCCTCACCGCCAACTGCACCACCGCCATCCGCAGCCACAGCGCCGCGAAGAACACCTTCCCCTTCGACTGGCGTCTCATCATCAACGGCAAGCTCGACGAACTCCTCGAGGAACGCGGGCTTTTCGCGACCAAGGGCCTGCCGCTTGCGGAACTCAAGAAGCGAGGCCACGTAGATGACCGCTCGCTGCCGATCCACGACGACCCTGCCTTCTCAGCGAAAATTCGTGAAGGCGTGCCGGGATTCTGACTCGACCCGCCAGCTCGCGCTGATTATTTAATGATCAGTGAAAGTCCAGTTTACCTACCGAATCATCCTTTCCGCATGTTTTGCAGCCCTCTTGCTTTCTGGCCTCGTGATGGCCGGTTGCTCGGTCGAGGAAAGTGACGCCGAGGCCTTTGATCATAGCCGATCGGTCGCCGAGGTCGAGGTGGTGGGTGTCGATCCCTTCCAAGCCCAGGACGGAAGTCTCCAGACCCGGTTCACGCTCCGGACCGTGGAGCGTTTCAAGGGAGATGTGCCGGACCGTCTCGTCCTCAACACTCCCGGGGGCACCTTGAACGGTCGCGTCGATTTCCGTTCGGACTCGCTGTCGCTTGAGCTTGGGAAATCCTACGTGCTGCTTCTTAGCCAAGCCGGGGATGGGAGCTGGACGGCCCACCCGCAGCGCGCCTATCGGGCGATCGCCAAACGAGGGAACGCCGGAAAGTTTTTCCGCAATCATGCCAGGGGTGCCCGCCCGGAACTCATTCCAGCCTCTGCTCCGGAAATCGGAACCTCACAAGGCAATGCCGGTGTCCCGGGCTCCGTTGTCACCACCACCGGATACGTCGAAACCAACACCCAGCCAACCCGTTTCACCACCTGCGATGGGGATGATCCGATTCCCTATCTGATCGAAATCGATCCGACCAAGCTTCCTTCCGGCATGACCCAGACCGGAGCTGTGACCGCCGTCGCGGATGCCCTCAATGCCTGGGCCGCGGCCTCATCCCTGAAATTCCGGTACGACGGGACCGTTTCCTTCGGGGTCGCGGCCAGCACGGTCACCACCAAGGATCGCAAGCTAAGGATCCAGCTTCACGACAACTACAACGTCATCAACACCAGCGGCGTCCTCGGCATCGGAGGAGGCAGCTACAATGTGGGCGGCAGCACCCTCACTGGTGGCCGCGTCGGCCTCACCCAGGGGTTCCAGGAACGGCTTTACGGCTATGTCGTTCTGGAAAGCACGACGAACGCGACGTTCATGCAGAACGCGACCAATTTCAAACGGGTGCTGACGCATGAGATCGGGCACGCGCTTGGGCTGGAACATTCCAGCAACAACGCCTCCGAACCTGACGCCATTCTGAAGGCCGCGACCATGTACTATACGACATCGTCCGGTTCGACCGGGGCCACGATCCAGACCTACGATGTCGACCGAATCCAGTTCGGCTATCCGGTCACCAATACGCCGCCCTACACGACCGATCGGACACTTCAATCGATCACCGCTGGCAACTTTTCCCTCCTGCCGGTGACACTCGGCGTCAACCGCATCCAGCTGCGGGCACTCGATCGACAGGGCAACAGCCTGACGCCCAGCCTGATCAGCAGCAGCTCTTCCAACGGAGTCTTCTCTCTATCTGGAACCACTCTCCTCTACACTCCGAATGGGAACTTCGGCGATGCGAGGGTAAGTGACGCCGACCTTGAGGCTGGCACCTTCTACGACAAGGCCGTTTACGCCTTCAGCGACGGGACCAATCTGAGTCGCTACGCCACGTGCATCATGACGGGCTTCTCGAACGACTCCACCCCCTCCGATGGACTGCCGAATGCCTGGATGACCGCCAATTTCGGATCGACTGCCGTTGGTGCCGTGGGCTCCGGCCGCAATCCCGCCGATGACCCGGACAAGGACGGCCTCAACAACCGCGTGGAATGGTATCTCAACACCAATCCCAACTCGGCTGCCAGCGGGCCGGTGAAACCCATCTACACCCATTCGTCCCGCCAGCTCACCTACACCCCGGTCCGCTTTGCTCCGTATTGGGTCGAGTCCTCGAGCGATCTGAGTTCATGGACGCTGCGCCGCGTCGGAACGGTCTACCAGTCCAGTGGCACCCTTACCTCGACCTTCGGCGGCACGGCCCCGGCGAAGGAATTTTACCGCGTGGTCACCGGGCCATGAACGTAGCTGGAACTTCCAGCTCCAGTCCGTCTCGGGAGCGTCCCGCTCCCAGTCCAACGCTTACTGCTACCGCCACCGACTGATCACACGGTTCCCGGCCTGAGAACGGTCATCCTGCTTTCGCTTTCCAATGTCTTCATGATCTTCGCTTGGTGAAGGACATGAAGGAGAGGGCCTGGTGGATCGCCGGGGCGATGTTCTTCCTGTTCGACTTCAAGCCAGCGGCTTGAACGACACGTCCTGGATGACCTTGCCGGAAAGATCCTTCATCACGAACTTCAGCGCGTCCTTGTCCGCCGTGCCCGCGATCCAAGTCGCGGCCTCCGGTTTCGGGCCGCCACCGACGAGCTGGGCGTAGGGAAACTTTTCATTTCCCGGGAGAAACGCGGTCTCATGGGTGTGGCCGGAGATCACGACCTGCGTTTTCCAGGCGACCAAAGAATCATGCCAGGCCTCGCGGCTGAAGCGGCTGAACGCATCGTAGCCGCCCTTCTGGTATTGGGCGTCCGACACTTCCTCGGTCCAACGCAGCGGGATGTGGCAGAAGACGACCCGATAGGGCGCGTCACGGAATTCCGGCTGTGCGATCACGGTTTTCAACCACTCCGCCTGTTCGCGTCGCAGCCCCTCGAAGGCCACGCGACCGCCGAAGCTCGGGTGATCGTCCGGCTTGTCCTCGCCGGTGTGCAGGCAGATGAAGGCGACCGGCCCGCTACGGAAGGCATAGTAGGGACGACCGGATGGAGTCGCCACCAGCTCGGGCATCTTGAAGGCCCACTTGCCGCGCACGACGTGATTTCCCCAGGTGACGAACATCGGTCGGCCATCGCTGACGTCCTGCCCGCCGGGATGCAGCAAAGTCGGAGCCAGCCAGTCCTCCTGGTCCCAGTTGTTGCAGGTGTCGCCGTTCCAGAGCAGGAAGTCCGCTTTCGGGGTCGCTTGGTGCAGGGAGGTGATCGTGTCGTTCCACTGGTGGGTGTCGTTCCAGACCACGAAGCTCGTCGACGCCGCCTTCGCATCCAGCGTGCGGAAACTTTTCCATTCGGTCTCCTCGTGAGCCTTCTCGCCATCGCCGGACTCCGCCACCGCGCGGATCTGGTAGGCGGTGCCGGGTTTCAGGCCGTCGACCTTCACCCGCACGATCCGATCGCCCTGCGGCACGAAGCCGAACGAATCCTCCGCCGCCTTGCCCATAGTGCCGTCGGAAGCTTTCCACTCGACCCAGCCGCGGCACAAACGCCCGACCGCCCACACCACCTCGACCCCATCCGCGCGCGGCGCCATCAGCACCGCCGGCGTCTTGATCAGTGGGCCAGCGAGCGGAGGCACGGTTGGCTGTGGAGCCGCATTTGTCACTCCCACCGCTCCGGCCAAGGCCCCACCTGTCACACTGCCCAAAAATCTGCGTCGTTTCATAAAGAAAGTGGGGATACGGTCCCACATCGCGGAGTCCTTGCTTGCCTGCTCAGGGAACCCGCTTGAGAAGCTTCTTCGCCTCCTCGCTTCCTTCCACTTCGACCCGCAATCCTTCCGTGGCTTTCGCGAGATTGAAGCCTTCCTGATTGCCCTTGGGCAGGATGGAAGCAGTTCCCTTGATGCCGGTGGACAGCTCGAACATCAGCACCATCTCGGTAAGGAAGTTGTGATCATCGCCGGAGCCTACCGGATCCTTTTTGAAGCGGACTTTTGCGAAAGGCTTCTGATCCGATGTCTCCACTCCGCCTTTCCAGACGCAGCACCGCACCGACCAATCGACTCCGTTTTCCTGCTCGATCTCGAAGGCCTTGGAAACCTCGCCTCCTGCATGCCTCAGCGCTATGAGCCGAACCCCTTCCAGATCCCGGCTGCTGTCCTCGATCCAAGTCGCCACCGGATGCGGCACCCCTTTCCTCCACTGATAATAGGTGGTTCCCGACCACCAGGCCTTCCGGCCCGAGGTGAGGGAAACGACCTTGGTGAAACCACCCTCCACCTCAGGTTCACCACGCTCAGACCTCAAGGAGAGTAACTTCATCCCCTCACCGGATTTTTTCGCGATCCTGTAGCCTGCGTCGCAACCCTCATTGTTGAAGGCAATCAGAACCTCAGGCACATGGTCGCCATCGAGATCCTTCAAGACAAAGGGAGACGGCGGCGGAGTGAGGTGGGAAAACTTCCGGATTGCCCAGAGCGGAAACACCTCCTCGCTCGAAAGGATCCTCCATCCCTCCTTCGACCCTTGGGCGAGAGTGGTGCACGTGGTCCCGACCAAGGCCAGATGCCGGCCATCGCCGAACAGATCGCCATGGAGAACGAACGGCCCGTCGGGAGATTGCCAGTCAACCGGCTTGGGAGGCATGGGCTCCACCGCCACCGCCTTGAGCACCTGCAGGGCCCCCGGCCAGTTGTCCGTGTCCACCGAATCGTCAGCCAATACGGATCCTACCAGACCAAGCACCACCCACCACCGCCGCAGCATTCTCATTGGAGTTCGATACTCCAACTTCTCCGCTCTTCATTCTCATTCCTCGTTTTTGGAACTTGGAACTTCGCCCTTGGAACTTTCTCCTCCCCCCATGACTCCCGCCGCCCTTGGCTTTTCGATGCCCGCCGAATGGTCCCAGCAGGAAGCCGTCTGGCTTTCCTGGCCGGTCGATGATCCGCGCCACTGGGGCGGGTCGAAGCGCGACCTGATCTGGGCGAAGTTCGCGGAAATCGCCGCCGCCATTTCCCGCCATGAGCCGGTGCGCATCAACGCGCCGGGAGCCGATCACGCTGCCATCGCCGCTACCTGCAATCGTGCCAAGGCCGTGCCGGAGCACGTCGAGCTCTTCGACCATCCGCACAACGACGTCTGGTGTCGCGACCACGGGCCGATCTTCATGAAGCATCGCCACACCGGCGAAACGGCGATCACCGACTGGGACTTCAACGCCTGGGGAGGAAAGTTCCCGCCCTACGATCTCGACAACTCCATCCCGAAACAGATCGCCGCCAGCCTCGACAAGCGCCGCTTCGATGGCGGCATGATCCTCGAAGGCGGCGCGATCGAGATCAACGGCTGCGGACAGCTCCTCACCACCGAGGCCGTCCTGCTGAACCCGAACCGCAATCCGCATCTCTCGAAGCAGGAGATCGAACAAAAGCTCCGCGACGGACTCGGCGTGACCGACATCCTCTGGCTGAAGCAGGGCATCGAGGGCGATGACACCGACGGTCACATCGACGACCTCGCCCGCTTCGTGGATCCGCAGACCATCCTCGCCTGCATCGATCCGGACCTTTCCTCTCCCAACCATGCCGTCCTCTCGGACAATCTCGCGACGCTGAAGAACTTCCTGCAGCCGAACGGGCGCGGCTTCGAACTCGTGACGATTCCGCTTCCGGAGGCCTGCGAGGTGTCCGGCTGGCGCTTGCCGGTACTACCTGCGTCGTACGTCAATTTCCTCATCGTGAACAACGGGGTCCTCGTCCCCACCTTCCGTCAGCACGCCAACGACGATCGCGCGCTCGGCATGATCCGTGAACTTTTCCCCGACCGTGAGATCACCGGGATCGACTGTCTCGACCTCGTCGAGGAAGGCGGCACGCTGCACTGCATCTCCCAGCAACAGCCTGCTTGATCGCAAAAGGCCTGACAAAGGCTCGTCCCGGTCCGCGTTTTCTCAAGCTGATGCGCCTGCTCCAACTTCTGGCTCTCCTGTGCCTTTCATCGACTGCCATCGCCGCACCGCCCGGTGTGACGATCGCCCACAGCCCGGCCTCCAGCCAGCTCTACCTCGGCGCGCCCTCGATCTGCATTCTGGCAAACGGCGACTACCTTGCTTCGCACCATTTCTTCGGACCAAAGAGCCAGGAAAACAGCCTCCCCACCGGCCGGATCTACCGCTCACAGGATCACGGTGAAAGTTGGAAACCGATCGCGGAAATCAAGGGCTTCTTCTGGCAGAATCTCTTCGTGTTTCGCGACTCGGTCTATGCGATGGGCACTGACAAACAGCATGGCCGCCTCATCATTCGCCGCTCCACCGACGGCGGCGAGCACTGGACCGAACCCACCGACGCCACCCACGGCCTGCTCGCGGAGGGCGAGTGGCACACCGCACCGGTGCCGATGGTCGAGAACGGCGGTCGGCTCTGGCGAGCGGTCGAGGATGCGATGAACGGCACCAAATGGGGCGAACGCTATCGTGCGCACCTGATGTCGATGCCTCTCGATGCCGATCCGCTCAACGCCGCGAGCTGGACGATTTCCAATCCACTCGCCCGCGATCCTGCGTGGCTGGGCGGAGATTTCGCGGCCTGGTTGGAAGGCAACGCCGTCGTCACGCCCGAGGGAAATGTCGTCAACCTGCTGCGGGTCGATAACTCGAAACTCCCGGAAAAAGCCGCCATCGTCCGCGCCACAGATCCTGCAACGATCACGTTCGATCCGGAAAAGGACTTCGTCGACTTTCCCGGTGGCGCGAAAAAGTTCTCCATCCGCAAGGACCCCAAGGGCGACGGTTACTGGTCGCTGGCAACGATCATCCCCGAAAGCCGCAACCTGCCCGCCAAGACCGTTCCCGCAGCAGTCCGCAACACGGTCGCGCTGATCCATTCAAACGACCTCCGCGCCTGGGAAATCCGCTGCGTGCTGCTGAGCCACCCGGAGCCGTTGAAGCACGGGTTTCAATACCTCGACTGGCAGTTCGACGGCGACGACCTCGTCGCCGTTTGTCGAATGGCGTGGGACGATGACGAGGGTGGTGCCCACAACTTCCACGACGCCAACTTCATCACCTTCCATCGCTGGAAAAGCTTCCGCCAACTCGGCCGTAAGGACGACACACCGGCCTCAGCTCCGGCGAGATCCGATTGAACCCACCCATGAAATTCTTTCTCATTTTCACCGCTTTGCTAGGCCTCCCAGCCTTGGCCGCGCCTCCCGGCGTGACCATTGCTCACAGTTCAGCTGCCAGCCAGTTGTACATCGGCTCGCCTTCGATCTGCATCTTTCCGAACGGCGATTACCTCGCCTCGCACGATCTTTTCGGTCCGAAGAGCAATGAGCGCGGCATTGCCATCGGTCGCATCTTCCGGTCACAGGATCGCGGTGCCTCGTGGAAGCAGATTGCCGAGCTGAATGGATTCTTCTGGCAGAACCTCTTCGTGTTTCGCGGCGTGGTTTATGCAATGGGCACCGACAAGCAGCATGGCAGGCTAGTCATCCGCCGTTCCACCGATGGGGGCGAGCACTGGACCGAACCGACCGACTCCACCCATGGCCTGCTCGCCGAGGGCGAATGGCATACCGCACCGATGCCAATGGTGGAGCATGACGGTCGGCTCTGGCGCGCGGTCGAGGACGCAATGAACGGCACCAAGTGGGGTGAACGTTACCGCGCGCATCTGATGTCGATGCCACTCGACGCCGATCCGCTGAACGCCGCGAGCTGGACGATCTCCAATCCCCTCGCCCGCGATCCCTCATGGCTCGGCGGAGATTTCGGCGCGTGGCTGGAAGGGAATGCCCTGGTCACTCCGGAAGGAAAGATGATCGATCTCCTGAGGGTCGACAATTCGAAGCTCCCGGAAAAGGCCGCCATCGTTCGCGCGACGGATGCCGCCACGATCACCTTCGATCCCGAAAAGGACTTCATCGACTTCCCGGGCGGAGCGAAAAAGTTCTCCGTGCGGAAGGATCCCAAAGGCGACGGCTATTGGTCGCTGGCTTCGATCGTGCCAGCCGACACCATCCTGCCTGAGAAGATCAAACCCGACCGGATTCGGAACACGGTGGCGCTCGTTCATTCGAAAAACCTTCGTGATTGGGAGGTCCGCTGCGTCCTGCTCAGCCACCCCGACGCGGAAAAGCACGGGTTTCAATACCTCGACTGGCAGTTCGATGGTGAAGACCTCATCGCCGCATGCCGGGTCGCCTGGGACGATGAGGAGGGCGGCGCGCACAATTATCACGACGCCAATTTCCTCACGTTTCATCGCTGGAAAGGCTTCCGCCAGCTCAGCCGCAAGGACGATGTGCCCGCGATCGCTCCGTGACACCGCGATCGCGTAGATGCGTTCTTTGAAAATCAGGATAGCTTGAGTTTGTTGCGCGGCTTCCCGCTGTCGCAACGCCTCCCCCCATCCATGATCTGGCGACACCACTCCTGTGGGGGAGTGACCATTTTTTCGGTCCTCGGACCTGCTCACGCAGTCCCGGAGATCCTCCCCCCGAAGTGATTGTCGCCGCCCTGGAACTGGATAGCCTTTGCACCCAGGGCGGCGCTTCGGACCCCGAAGGAAGAAAATTCGAAGCACGAAATTCTAAATTCGAAATGAAGAGTCCACCTCTTCGTTTCGAATTTCCGATTTCGAATTTCGTGCTTTCCTCTCCCATGCATCTCCCGTGGCTCCTCCACACTTCGAAGACGCGACTCCACCTCGTGGCCGTCTCCGGAGGCGCGGACTCCGTGGCCTTGCTGCACCTGCTGATCGAGGCCGGTTTCTCGAACCTCGTCGTCTGCCACCTCGACCACGGCCTGCGCGGCAAGCATTCGAAGGGCGATGCCAGATTCGTCGCCTCTCTCGCCAAGGCACATGGCCTCGTCTGTGAGATCGGCCATGAAAACGTCGCCGCGCTCGCGAAGGAAAAATCCCTCTCGCTGGAAACCGCCGGACGCGAGGCCAGGCATCGCTTTTTCGCCCACTGTGCACGCTTTCATCGCTGCCCTCGCATCCTGCTGGCCCATCACGCCGACGATCAGGCGGAGACGATGCTCTGGAACCAGCTCCGCGGCTCCCACGGCGCGAAAGCGATGTGCGAGGTGCAACCGATCGTCGCCGAGGGGAAAAAACTCGAGTTCATCCGCCCGCTGCTCAGCGTGCGTCGCCAGGACCTCCGCGAGTTTCTCGTGTCACGCGGCCTCACCTGGCGGGAAGACGCCAGCAATGCGGAAAACTTCACCGCCCGCAATCGTCTCCGCAATGAAGCACTTCCCCTGCTGGCGGACATTTCCGGTCGCGACATCATCCCCTCCCTCTGCCGCACCATTGACTCCAGCGACGATCACGAAGCGATCACCAACTGGGCACTCGATCAGGCCAAGGCCCTCGATCCCCAAGGCCGGCTTCATCTCCCGGTTCTCAAGTCACTCCCCGCCGCCCTTCAGCGCGCTGCCATCGCGAAATTTCTCAGCGATCACGGCATCCGCGAACTCAGCCGCGAATTGTTAGAGAGATCACGTGATCTCCTCGACGTAAACAACCCTGCTTGCCTGAACCTTCCCGGTGGGCGTTATTTGCGCCGACGAGCCGGGCGGCTGATATTTGAATAGGGAAGGCCGGCTGCCGACCATTCAATGACCTCCGATTTGATGCAAAATCCACCGACCGCTTATGGCGAAAATGCTTAAAACGTTCTTTCGGATGATGGTGCTGAGCGGATTGTGCCTGGGATCTCCGTCGGAGGCTGCGGAGACGAAAGTGTCGGCATTCTTTGAGGCCAGCTGCATGGATTGCCATGATGCGGAGACCAGAAAGGGAGGCTTGGATCTGGAAGCACTGGGGCAGGATTGGCGGGATGCCGGGACTTTCGCGAAATGGGTGACGATCCATGACCGGGTGGCGGCGGGAGAAATGCCGCCGAAGAAAAAGCCACAACCGGAGGCAGCCGACCGGAAGGCGTTTCTGGCATCGGTCTCAGCTTCATTGACCGCCGCAGAGCAGGCGGTGACAGCCCAAAACGGGCGGAGCACTGAGCGGCGCATGAACCGCTATGAATATGAAAACGCGCTGCGAGACCTCTTCGATGCGCCATGGTTGCTGGTGCGGGACCGCTTGCCGGAAGATGGCGAGTCGTTCCGCTTCAATCGGATCGGGGAATCGCTGGATGTTTCGCACGTGCAGATGTCGCGCTACCTCCAGGCGGCCGACGCGGTGTTGCACGAGGTGATGGCGACCGGAACCGCCCGACCGGCGACAACGACGAAGCGTTACTACACACGCGACGATGACAATTGGACGAACAAGATGAAGTTCGGGGAATTCAACCGCAGCCCGGAGCGGGCCACTTTCCCGACCTTGGGTGATGCACCGCAACCGGATGTCAGGGCGTTCAAGGCACCCATGACGGTGGGGAAGGACAAGCCGGACCTGAAGGAGATGGAAGGCGTCGGAATGGTGGCCAGCAGCTATGAGCCGCTCCAGCCGCAATGGGGTAAGTTCAAGGCCCCCGTGGCGGGCCACTACAAGCTGCGGATCCTGTCGCATTCGGTTTGGGTAGGTGCGGACAAGGGGAAATCGTGGTGGCGGCCGGACCTCGATTCAGTGTCGAAAGGACGTCGGTCGGAACCCATCACAATCTATGGCGTGATGCCTCCGCAAATGCTGCGCCGACTTGGAAACTTCGACGCGGAGGTTGAACCGCAAGCGCATGAACTGGACGTGTGGCTTCAGGCAGGAGAGCAGATCCGCCCGGACGCCGTACGGTTTTTCCGCTCGCGCCCTCCCAATTGGCAGAACCCCTTGGCGACGCCGGAAGGCCAGCCGGGAGTGAGCTTCCGATGGTTGGAGGTGGAAGGGCCGCTCTTTGATCAATGGCCGACTGCGGGACATCGATTGCTGTTCGGCGATCTGCCGCTGAAGGCCTCCGGAAAAGCCGGCCAGCCAGTGGAGGTGGTTTCGTCACAACCGGAAGCGGATGCCGAGAAGCTGTTGCGAAATTTCCTCACGAAGGCCTACCGACGTGCCGCGAAAGAAGATCAAGTGGGACGTTTCCTGCCGGTGATCCGCCATGCCATGGAAACGGGCAGCAGCTTCACCGAGGCGATGATCGCGGGCTATACCGCAGTGCTCTGCTCACCGGAGTTTCTCTATTGGCACGAAACACCGGGCCCTCTCACCGACATCGATCTGGCCGACAGGCTGGCGTCGTTTCTCACGAATTCCATTCCAGATGCTCCGCTGCGGGAACTGGCGGCAAAGGGAAAACTCCGCGATCCGGCCGTGCTGCGGGAACAGACCGATCGATTGCTGAACTCGCCCAAGTCAGCGCGGTTCGTCGAAGGGTTTCTCGACTACTGGCTGGATCTGCGGAAAATGTCGGCGACCGCGCCTGACAGCGTCCTGTATCCGGATTACTATCTGGATGATTACGTCGGCGAATCGGCGCAGCAGGAATCGCGCTTGTTCTTTACGGAACTCGTCAAAAAGGATCTCCCAGCGCGGAATCTGGTGGATTCGGATTTCATCATCATCAACGAGCGCTTGGCGGACTTGTATGGAATTCCGGGCGTCACAGGAACCGCCTTTCGAAAGGTGTCCGTGCCTCCTGGGAATCCGCGTGGAGGACTGATGACCCAGGCCATTGTCCTGAAGGTCTCGGCCAATGGCACCACCACCTCGCCCGTGCTTCGCGGAGCCTGGATCGCCGAACGACTTCTGGGTGTTCGCGTGCCTCCGCCACCCGCTGGTGTGCCCGCCGTGGAGCCAGACATCCGCGGTGCTACCACCATCCGTCAGCAGCTCGAAAAGCATCGTTCTCAAGCCTCATGTGCATCGTGTCATGACAAGATCGACCCGGCGGGTTTCGCGTTGGAGAGCTTCGATGTGATGGGCGGCTGGCGCGATCATTACCGGGCCTTGGGCGACGGAGTGAAGGTCAAAGGCTTTGGCAAAAACGGGCAGCGCTTTGACTTCCATGTGGGCCAGCCAGTGGACCCCAGCGGCACACTGCCGGATGGCCGGACCTTTACGGACATCGAGAGTTTGAAGAAGCTGCTCTCCCAGGATGAGGAAAAAATTGCGCGGAACCTCGCCACGCAATTGATCGTTTACGCGACTGGTGCGCCGGTGCGATTCTCCGATCGCCCAGCCCTGCAAGCAATTCTCACAAAAGCACGTAGCAGCCAATACGGTGTGCGTCGATTGATCCATACCCTCGTCCAGAGTCCGCTTTTCCTCAACAAATGAGCTGTCCCTGATCCATTTGCCGCCATGAATGCCCCTTACATCTCTGTTCAGCGCCACCTCTCCCGTCGACGCTTCCTGCGCGGCACCGGCATTGCCCTTGGACTGCCCTTGCTGGAAGCGATGCTCCCCGCCTTCGCGCGCACGGCTGCCGTGGAGGACAAGCCACGGCGCATGTTGGGCATCTGCAACAATCTGGGGCTGGTGCCGGATCAGTTTTTCCCCACCGAAGCCGGTCGCAACTATGCGCTTTCCCCCTATCTGGAATTGCTGCGCGAGCATCGTGAGGGATTCAGCGTTTTCAGTGGTGTCTCGCATCCCGATGTGGATGGCGGGCACCCGGCGGACAACTGCTTTCTAACAGCCGCTCCGCATCCGGGCAGCGGCGGATTCCGCAATACGATTTCGCTCGACCAATACCTTGCGGAACGGATCGGCCACCTCACGCGGTTTCCCTCCCTGACGCTTGGCGTGAATGTGTCACGAGGGCAGCGCAGTCTATCGTGGACCGGTTCGGGAGTCTTGATTCCCTGCGAGGAAAAAGCCTCGGACGTCTTCAAGCAGCTCTTCGTTCAGGGCACTCCGGAAGAGGTGGCGGCGCAGGTTCGGAAACTGGAACTGGGTCAGAGCATCCTGGATACGGTGGCCGGACAGGCAAAGGAGCTGCAGCGCGACATCGGACCCAAGGACCGCGACCGGTTGGATCAGTATTTCACCAGTGTGAGGGACCTGGAAGACCGGCTTCGCATGTCGCGCGAGTGGGGAGACAAGCCCAAGCCCACGGTTGCATCAGCCCCGCCGCTGGACCCGGCGGACCCACGCGAATACATGCAGAAGGTGAAGCTGATGTATGACATGGCAAGGCTGGCATTCGAGACGGATTCCACCCGCAGCGTGACCCTGCTGCTGGACAGCGTGAACTCGCCCGTGATCGATGTGAATGGCCAGACGATGTCGGATGGGTATCACAGCCTGTCGCATCACGGAAAATCCGAGGCGAAGCTGAAGCAGCTCAAGGCAATCGATGAGTGGCACATGAAACTGCTCGCCGATCTCTTCACGCAATTGAAGGCCGTGGGTGAAGCAAGCGACACCCTGTTCGACCGGACGATGGTTCTCTACGGCAGCAATCTCGGCAACGCCAACACCCACGTCACCACCAACCTTCCGACCCTGCTTGCAGGCGGCGGGTTCCGTCACGGGCAGCACCTTGTCTTCGACAAGGAACGGAACTATCCGCTTCCGAATCTCTTTGTATCCATGCTGCAGCGAATGGGAGTGGAGGCCACGAAGTTCGCCAGTTCCACCGGAACCATGCGTGGACTGGAAATGAGTTGAAGGCAGGTGCCTTTGGCGCGTGGCTTCTGAAAGAGCCGAAGGAAAAGTAACCTGCCTCAGTTCACATGCGTTGTGACAACCGACCCTGTCTTGGCTGACGGGCACGACAAAGCGTCTTGATTCAAGGGTGAATCCCCACAATACTCCCCGGTATGGTCACGCTCGCAGAAATCGAAAGCTTGGTCTTCAAGCTCCCGGAATCCGACCGGGCCAGACTCGCCGCCGATTTGCTTGATTCTCTGCCCGGGGTGCTGGTCGAAGAAGATGAGGGACTGGCGGAGGCTCTTCGACGTTCCGAGGAAATGGATCGTGATCCGTCCGTATGCCTCACCCACGACGAGTTTCTGAATGCAGTGGGTCGTCCGGCATGAAGGTGGTTTATCACCGGTCCGCCGCCCGGGATGTCAGGCAAATCCTTGACCATTACGATGGCGAGGCCGGGCCGCAACTCGCAGATCGATTCTTCAAAGACCTGCTCGGAACGATCTCCAAGGCACTTTCAAATCCACTGCATTTCCCTCCGATCCATGTATCTCTGCGGCGGGCGAACCTCGCGGATTTTCCCTACCATTTTCTCTACGAGGAGAAGCCTTGGGGAATCAAGGTGATGGTCATTCGGCATCATCGTCGCAACCCACGATACGGACAACGGCGGTAATAGGACTGTTCGGAATGCGCTTTGCGCAAGTTACTCCTGAGACAGCTGCCAGAGCGGGACGGCTGAGCATGGAGTAATCGTGGCGGCGCTTTCCAAGCGCCAAGCCAAATCATGCTGGCATGGCACTTGGAAAGTGCCGCCACGGCTTCACGCACACTTCGGACAAGTCCCGAAAAACTCCAGCTCGTGGTAGAGATTCCGGAAGCCTGTTTTCACACGGATTTCCTCCTCCAGTTCGTGCACCGGACACGGGGCCTTCACCGGTTCAATGCTGCCGCACTCGGTGCAGATGAGGTAGTCCTGATGGCGGCCGGGAATGAGCAGCG
>JANOBS010000016.1:0-3979 GCA_031411755.1 Luteolibacter sp.
CGGCGCTCAGGACCAACGGGGCCATCGGGCGGTAAGCCGATGAGGCCGTCCCGGCGGCGATCCGGAATGCCCTAGATGTGGTTGACATAATCCAGGATTCCGATGGCCGTGCCGTAGAAAAAGACCATGAATCCCAAGCCCGTGATGGCCTTGGGCAGATAGCCGATCTTGGGATATTCGATCCCGGAAAAACGGTAGTGGCCCATGTTGGAGGACAAGGCGGCGAACCGCTCCTCTTCCCCGGCGTCCGGTTCCTTGCGGTTGAAAACGCCGTCCTTGCGGAACAGGCTCACCGATTTGCCTTCGTCCACCACCAATTCGCCCGGACTTTCCGCCGTTTCCTGCACCCCCGTTAGGCCGCGCAGGCAAATGACCTGGAGCGAGGAATAAACGTTTCAATCGAACTTCTTGCAGACGACTCCCCGAATTCATCATCCGAATCGAGTCGTTCGTCCACTGAGATTGTCGAGGGAACCAAGTATTCAGTATCGGTGATTACGAGAGATACGAGCAAAAAGACATTTCGGATCCGCCTCAGCGAGAAGACTCTTCGCTATTTGATTACCAGTCGAGAGGAGCATAAATTCTTGCGCTTTCTCGCAGTTCGAGATCTTCCTGATTCCGACTTAGACATCGAGAGGAAGAAGGTGCTGATGAGCCTCGCGATCAGAGAACCAGATGCCTTGGTTCGAAGTATTGCTGCGAGGGCTATTCCTCGGATCAAACATCAAGCAGAAGTCGTGGGCCTTTTGGTGGAGCTGCTCAATGATCCTTGCATGGATGTCGTTTCCTGGGTTGTTTCGCCTCTAATCGAACACTACAAGCTTCGGAACGATTCCGGTGAGAAGCTGAAGATACTTGATGATGAAGGTTTGAGCAAAGGACCACCTTCGTGGTTCTACTTTCGGCATCAGCAAGATGCCTTGCGTGTTGCGTTGGCGCTCAGGGCCAAAGATCCGGCGTTGATCTCGGCAGAAGCGATCACTGAAATCCGCAATCGAGCGATACCGAGTGACGAATGGTTCCTATCCGAGGGGCACTCTCCAACTGAACTTGTTGAAGCACGAAAGAGATTCATAGAGAGATACCACCAACAGGCCGAACAAGCCGCGGATGGCAAGACGCCAGAAGCCCCTCAACCACCCCACTAACTCAAACCAATCACACGTCTGCCATCGCAGAGACGTTCGCATTTGGATTTCAGCCGGATGGACAGCCTGTTGATCCGTATCGATCGGACTCCAGAATGCCTGATTCGATTCGTTATGAAGTGATCCGACGATATGAGGCTGAATATCCGACTGGCTGCGTTCTCGCGTTCTAGGACCTTTGGATTGGGCCCGTGATCTGAGTCATGGCGTTTCCGGCGCTTTCCAGGCATCCTTCGGACCCTTCCAGATCACCTGATACGACCCTGATCCCGCGAGTGGATTTCGATCCGGGCCGAGAACGAAGAGTGCGGTCGCCCATCCGCTGGCGAGCGCGGCGTCCGGACCGATGACCGTGACGCTGCATGGCGGCCGGAGCACCGGCTTGCCAGTGGTGGGATCAAGGATATGCGAAACAAGTTTGCCGTCCTGCTCGCCATTCCATTGGCGGTAATTCCCGCTGGTGGCCATGGCCTTGTTCTGGAGATCGATGGTTTCCCCAGGGACTCCGGTGGATGGAGATGGCGATTCGATTTCCACGGGCCAGGACCCGGACCCGGCGCGGACTTCACCAGCGAGAGAGAAAACGTGGCGATGGATGCCCTGTTTGGCGAGCATCTCGCAGACTCTGTCCACCGCGTAGCCTTTTCCGATCGACGAGAGATCAATGCCGCTTCCGCCGGGGCCGAAGCCAGCGGCGGTCAGATTTCCAAGCATGCGGTGATCGAAGGCTCCGCCGCTTTCCTGCCGGAGGTGATCCGCCAGAGCGAGGACCTTGCTCAAGTCCTCGCTGGCGGCCTCACCCCGGTTGTGTCGGCTGAGATCCGAATCCGCACGCCAGGTGCTGAGCACCTGCTCCCAGTGCTCCAGAACGCCTGCGATGCGGGATTGCAGTTCATCGCGGTCGACTTTCTCGTCGGTCACCAGTTTCCACTCGCAACCCATCGCGCGACCGCTGATCACGGTGGGCCCGGACTTGCCACGGAGGAAAATCACCGCCAGCACCGCCACCGCACCCAGCAGAAGAGCGAGCCGTTTCATCGCAGGAAAAGTGCAACCCAGGCCACTGCCACCAAGGCACCGGCGATCGCATCACGACGGGTCCAGCGGCCGGGCGAACTGGCGAGAAACTTCAGCACGGCTCCCGTCGGGCAACCGTAATGGCAATAGGCCTGTGGCAGGAAAGCCGAGGCCACAAGACCGACAGCGAAGATCGCGGCGGGCAAAAGCGAAACGAATCCCACGCTCCACACCTCGAAGGGCTCGGCATCCGCGAAGGGGAAGCCGATGCCGATCCATGCCAGCCCCCATAGCAGCGCGAGGGTGAGCCACGGCATGACGGCAAACACCCGGTGCAGTTTCGGCGGCAGGGCGAAGCGGCGTTTGCGGAGATTTCCCAACAACTGCTGCGCGGCTCCATGGGCGCAAAGGTGGGAGCAATAGATGTTCTTCCCGAAAGCCGCGGGAATCAACATCGCCGCCGCTGTCAGTGCGAGCAAGGGCAGCGCCGAACCGGCGATCGATCCACGCATCGACCACTTGATCCACTGGTCCTGGCCGATCATCTGACCGAGCCACAAGCCTCCCAACAAAACACTCACTGCGGCGAAGGCCGTCCTCGCCGACTTCCGACCGCGCCACGAGCCAAAGCCCATCCACACTCCAGCGGCGATCCACGCCAGGGCGATTCCCTCGCGCATCCCGAGGCGATTCGCCTTCACTTCTTTCGGTGCGAAGTGGCGGCGCAGCATTTCCTTCACCGTTTCCTCCACTGATTCCGCCGTGCGGCTCGCACCGCTGGTCATCACAACGGTTCCGGTCTCGGCCGCTTGAATTTCCTGCGCGGTCTTCCCCTTGAACGGCGCATCGTAAAGCACCGCATCCCGCACATCTGATACGTAAGGTTCGTTGTCCCGGCTGCCGCGCAGCGCGACACCGGCGATCAATCGGTCGGTCGGGTCAAGCGCGAGGACCACATCGGATGCGCCTTGAAATCCCCGTACAGCCACCCCCATGCGGCTGGATCTCAGCAAGGTGCCGAGATGGACACCCTGAGCGGACAAGACACGGCCCTTGTCGATGGAGGCGGCCTCCGGAAACCACGGGCGGATTTCATCCATGCCAAGCTCCTCCGGGAAGAAGTCCGCCATTCCCTTCGCCCCGAAACGCGCGGCCACGCCACGTGCCATCGCTTCGCTGGTGAGCGAGGCCCCGCTGACGATCCGCGGACTGCCCGATTGGCCCAGCGATGCCTCGGGGCGGCCATTCCATTGGCCCATGAATGCGGAGTCTTCCACCACCTTCGCGACATGCCCACTGGTGTCGGCACTTGCCAAGAGGGCGACCCCGGAAACCCGACGCGAAAGGTCCATCACCACCAGCAGGTTCGAAGGTCCGGCGTAGCCCGCAATCGCCGCGGACTCCGGATGGGTTTGCGCGACCCATCCGACAGGTTCGCCCTCGGAATTCAGCACGGGTGAAACCCGGTCGTCGCGCTCGGGCTCACCGATCGAGGTCGCCGCAGGTAAAAACAGGCGGACCAGAGGCAGGGCCTTTTCCGCATCGAGCCGGTCACCGGCCGCCAGCATCCGCCGGGAGCTTGTCAGATGGAGACACTGGAACGCCGCTGCGATCAGACCCAGCCGATAGATCGCCAGCAGCCATCGTTTGCCGCGTCGGCGCCAGTCATTGGGCGGCGGCTGGCTTTTCGACGGCTTTGCGCAACTCATCAGCGGAATCAAAACGTTGTTTACCGGGCATGCGCCACAGGATTTTCACTTCATCCAGGTGGTCCTCATAAACATCACGCGGTTTGCAATCGTGAAGCCTGC
>JANOBS010000017.1:0-12669 GCA_031411755.1 Luteolibacter sp.
GACAACAACCGCCTCCTCATCCCGGATCTCGGTCTCGACAAGGTCTGGTCCTACAGCTTCGACGCCAAGACCTCGAAGTTCGATTCAGAAAAAGGCACACCCTTCACCGCAGAACCCGGCAGCGGCCCACGCCACGTCGCATTCTCCCCGGACCACCAGAACGCCTACATCGTCAACGAACTCGACAACACCGTCACAGCTGTAGGACCAGACCTTGTCGAGACCGAGATCCGGGATGAGGAGGCGGTTGTTGTCCGGATTGAAGTAAACGCCGTGCGCGTGTGTGGCTTGCTGGCGGTTTTTGTTAGGGCCACTGCCGGGATTGACGAGGACGGAGGCCACGCTGTCAGGCAGGTCATTCAGCAACCGGACCGTTGAGATGGCGCCATTTCCATAGTTGGCGATGGCGAGGGTCTTGCAGGTGGAGTCGAGTGCGAGGTGACAGGCTCCTTTTCCTCCAGTGGAGGCATCTTTCAGGAACTCCAGGGTGCCGTCGCCCACGACCCTGAAAGCGGCGACAGAGGAGGACTCGTCCGCATACGCGGTGGCTGGCGCTCCGATGCTGTAGAGCAATGGCTTCGACGGATGAAGGATGATGAATCCGGGCTGCGCATACTTCGCAGCCAGCTTCACTTCCCCGAGCTTGCCGGTTTCCGGATCGAAGGTGGTGGAGTAGATGCCTTCACTCTTTCCCTCTCGACTGGTCTGCGTGCCGATATAGACGGACAGGGGGGCGGCCAGGAGAGGCGAGGCGAAGAGGAGGTAAAGGAGAGGTTTCATGTTGGGTAGTTCTGGAGGATAGAATTCGCCGAAGTGTTAGAGATTGAGACCGAAATGGCGGTTGGCATTGCCGAAGCAGACATTGCGGATGAGGTCTGAGAGCGCCTCGAAGTCGTCCGGCAGTTCGCCGCGATCGGCTTCGGTGCCGATGAGATTGCAAAGGATCCGGCGGAAATACTCGTGGCGCGGGAAGGAAAGGAACGAGCGCGAATCGGTGAGCATGCCGACGAAGCGGGAGAGCAGGCCCGTGGAGGAAAGCGCGTCAAGCTGCAGCTCCATGCCGTTCTTCTGGTCGAGGAACCACCAGCCTGAACCGAACTGGATTTTCCCTGGAACGGTGCCGTCCTGGAAGGCTCCGGTGAGGCAGGCGAAGAGGTAGTTGTCGGACGGATTGATGTTGTAGAGCACGATCTTTGGCAGGGTGCCTCCCGAGGCGAGGGCATCGAGGTAGGCGACCAGCGCAGGACCTTGCTGCGTGTCTCCGATGGTGTCGAAGCCGCTGTCCGGTCCGAGTCTTCCAAACATCTGTGAATTGGTGTTCCGCATCGGTCCGAGGTGGAGCTGCTTGGTCCAGCCTCGTGCGGCATCGAGCTGGCCGAAGAAGACCATGAGGTAGAATGAGAAGCGTTCCTTTTCTTCGGCCGTGACCGCCTTGCCGGAACGGGCCTTGTCGAAGATAAGCGAGGCCTCAGTATCCGAACAGGAAAGCGCGGGGCAGCGGTCGAGCCCGTGATCGGAAAGGCGACCACCGGCCGCATGAAAGGCATCATGGCGTCTCTGGAGCGAGGCGAGCAGGTCCGAAAAATGATGGATGCTGCTGTCGGAAATGGCCTCGAGCTTGCTGAGCCAGGCATTGAAAAGATCAGGGCGGTCGACCTGGAAGACCTTGTCCGGGCGGAAGGTGGGCAGGACCTTGGTGGAGAAGCCCTCGGCGGCGATGGCGTGATGGTCATCGAGTGGATCGGCCGGATCATCCGTGGTGCCGACCATCCGGACATCGAACTTTTTCAGGATGCCGCGCACCGAGAAATCCGTCTCGGCGAGGCGGGCGTTGGCTTTTTCCCAGATCTCGTCGGCGGTGGCGGGGGAGAGCAGCTTTTCAATGCCGAAGTAGCGGCGCAGCTCGAGGTGGGTCCAGTGGTGGATCGGGTTTCTCAATGTGAACGGCACGGTCTCGGCCCAGGCCTGGAATTTTTCACGCGGGGACGCATCGCCGGTGATGAGCTCCTCGTCGATGCCGTTGGCGCGGAGCAGACGCCATTTGTAGTGGTCACCGCCGAGCCAGAGGTCGGCGAGGTTTTCCCAGCGATGGTCGGTGGCGATCTCCTTCGGCGAGAGATGGCAGTGATAGTCGAGAATCGGCTGGGTCTCTGCGACTTGATGAAAAAGGCGCTCGGCGGTGGGTGAGTGCAGCAGGAAATGATCGTCAAGGTAAGCCATGGCTTCCATGATTCTGGCAGGTTGAAGTTGTCCGACAAGTGCCGAACTGGGTCGCGTTTCTTGAGTTCGGCATTGTGCCCCGGCAGCGGTGAGGCAAGGCTCTGCGTGTGCTGTCGGCGAAATTGGTGATCCTCTCGGTTCTTCCGGCCTACCTGCTGATCCTGGCGGGAGCGGCCCTGCGGAGAGTCGGCGTGTTGAGGCGTGAGCATGATGAAGGGGTGATGCACGTGGTCTTTCACGTGATGTATCCCTGCCTGATTCTCGACAAGATCCTCGGCAGCGAGGCCGTGCGGAGTTTCTCCTCGGTTGGCTGGTCGGTGCTGTTGGGCTTCATGCTGCCGATCTCCGGCATCGCTTGCGGATGGCTGGTTGGAAAGCTGATCAGGCTGGAGAATGGCACCGGCCGCCGGACCTTCGCGCTGTCCTCAGGGGTACAGAACTTCGGATACACGGCCATCCCGGTGGTCGAGCAGCTATGGGGAAAAGGCGCTCTGTCGGTGCTCTTCGTTCATAATCTCGGCGTGGAACTGGCGATGTGGTCGGTCGGCGTGATGCTGATGAGTGGAGGCAGCCGCATCGAGTGGCGGAAGCTGATCAATGGCCCGGTGTTCGCGGTGGTCGGTGGACTGCTGCTGGTGGCAATGGGGGTGGACCAGTATCTCTCACCTCCGGAAACGGGTGCGATCGGACTTCAAGGCTGGCTGATCGCGCCGATGCGCGCCGCGATGAAGATGCTTGGCAGCGGTGCCTTCCCGGTGGCAATCGTTCTAACAGGTGCGATGATGTGGGACCTGATTGGCAAGGAACGCCCTTCGGCGAAAATCCTCCTCGGCGGCTCGCTGGTGCGCTTCGTGATTTCCCCGGCAATCATTCTCGCGGCTGCGAAATTCCTGCCGATCCCGGTCGAGCTGAAGCAGGTCCTCGTCGTCCAGGCCGCCATGCCTGCCGCGATGACTCCGATCCTCTTTGCGCGGATCTACGGTGGCCGACCGGGCATCGCGGTGCAGATCGTGGTGGCCACCACCGTGATCAGCCTGTTGACGCTCCCATGGATCATCGCCTGGGGCACGGTATGGGTCGGACTGAAACCGTGATTGTCGCAGGCTGAAACTTTCGCCATGGAAGGTGCATGAAAGCCATCGGCACCAACCGCCACCTGCCTGTCTCCGATCCTGATTGCCTCGTTTGGTTTGAAGCTCCGGAGCCAGTCGTCGGACCGCGTGACCTGCTTGTGAAAGTCGAGGCCATCGCTGTGAATCCAGTCGATACGAAAATCCGCAAGAGCCTCGGTACGGAGCCTCTGCCGCAGCCCCGCATCCTCGGCTGGGACGCTGCGGGAACGGTGCTGGAGGTTGGGGCTGAGGTGACGGGCTTCAAGCCAGGGGATGAGGTCTTCTATGCCGGGGAAGTGATGCGCCCCGGCTGCAATGCTCCTCTTCAGGCGGTCGATGAACGACTCGTCGGGCACAAGCCTCTAACGATCGGCTATTCCGAAGCGGCTTCCTGGCCGCTGGTGGCGATCACTGCATGGGAGCTTTTGTTTGAGCGGATGGGGGTCGATGTCGATGGTGCGGATGCCGGAAAAGCCCTGCTCATCATCAACGGGGCAGGCGGTGTGGGATCGGTGCTGATCCAACTCGCCAAGCGCGCGGGACTGGGTGTCATCGCCACCGCCTCACGACCGGAAAGCATCGCGTGGTGCCTTGAAATGGGGGCCGACGAGGTCCTCAACCACCACCAGCCACTCGCCCCCCAACTTGCGAAGCTCGGCATCACCGAAGTGCCGCTGATCATCAATCTCCACCTGCCAGATCTCTACTGGAAACAAACCGGTGAACTCATCGCGCCCTTTGGAACGCTGGGCCTCATCGTCGAGCCCTCAGCAACTGTCAACGCAGGTGACCCGATGAAGATGAAGTGCGCGACCGTGGTGTGGGAATGGATGTTCGCCCGGGCGAAATTCAAAACCGCCGACATGCACCGGCAAGGCGAGATCCTTACCGAAATTGCGAAGTGCATCGACGCAGGTCAACTCAAGCCCATTCTCGGAAAGACGCTTGGCCCCATTTCCCCAGATACCCTTCGCGATGCCCATGCTGCGATGGAGTCCGGGACCGCGCTTGGAAAGTGGGCGCTGGAGGGTTGGTGAAGATGGTTGGCGGTGAAATCCCAAAAAAAAGACCGCCAGCTTGGAAAGCTGGCGGTCTGGGTTTTTAGTGGTTTGTAAGTTGGGATCAGAGGGACTTCTTGAGTGCCTCGAACTGGGACTTCAGCTTGCCCAGCTCCTTCTCTGCCTTGTCGATCTGACCTGCAAGAGAGGAGAGCTTCGCGAGCTTGGAGCCGAGGCCTCCCTTGACGCTGCCGCCCTTAATGGCAACTGACCCTTTTCCGGACTTCAACCAACTGGAGATGGTGAGTTGGGAAATCTTGAACTTGGCAGATGCGGCGCTCTGGCCACCACGGCCCTTTTCGGCGTTCACCTTCTCAACGAAAGCAATGATCTCGGCTTTTTCCTTGTCGCTGTAACGCTTGCCCTTGGCGGAATTGACGTTTGTTTTTGTGCTCATGACGAGAACACTAAGAGCAGGATATTACGGAATGACAAGGTAAAACGGGCATTTTCCCAGAGAATGTTATCAGTGTATTTACGCATGCCTTGTATCCTGAAAATCCCTGAGATGCCTCAGTAACTAACAGTCTCAAAATCGGCCATTTGCTCGATCCAAAGGCCAGCCCCCGCTTTCACCTTCGGCCGCTGGACAACTCCGCCGTATCCAACAAACAGATTTACATCGGGTTGCGTTTCCAGATCGGACGCTCCATCTCCCATCATGATCACGCTCCCCGGCAGCAAGGCGGCCTTCCACTCACGGATGATTTCGTTTTTTCCGCCTCCTCTGGTGGTGGGATAATCAACTCCATATCCCCCATAAGTGCCATCCTCGAGCAGGAACAGAGGCACCGCCTCGACATGTTCGATGCCCAATTCCCTTGCCAGTGGCTGGATCAGCGGCGCGAAGCCACCAGAGAGGATGACAGGAGTCCAGCCCTCGCTCCTGAGTTTTACAATCAGGTCCCGTGCTCCCGGAGTGATGGTTTCGACGTAAAGCCTGCCAACCGCCTCACAGGAGGCCCGATCTGGTCGGATGATCTCCATGCGGCGCGGAAAGACTTCATCCAACGGAATTTCCCCATTCATGGCGGCATTCGTTAGAGCAACCACATCCCGAAACACGGATTCACCTCTGGCCCGGGCCAGTTCATCGATGCCCTCGATGCTGGAAAGCGTCGAGTCACAGTCGAAGAAGAAGAGTTTTCCTCGGGGGCGGGTGGGAGGATCAATCTCCAGGGGAGTGCCTGGCTCCACGATTCCGAACAGCTCGATGATGTCCTGATTTGCCATCCGGATGCAACCATGACTGGCGGGTTGCCCTAGCAGATCCTCACGGTTGGTGCCGTGGAGGTAGATGAAGCGGTCGAAGGTGTTGGCATTTTCCGGGTCCAGCCCCTCGATGCGGAGGATACGGGTGAGGATGAGGTCGTCATCCAGAACGGGACCATCCGCATACCAGACCCCAACAGGAATCCGTGCGACGAAGATGGTTCCTGGCTCGGCGCCTTCGCCAATCTTCTCGGCGATCCGGAAATGGCCGGTCGGGGTCCTGTTACTGCCTTCCATGAAGCCGACACCCTTTGCGGCCGTAGAGATGGTGAATTCGCGGATCATGCCGCCGTCGTTGAGGACGCGGAGTTTCTGATCGTCGATGGAGACTTGGAGGCGCAGGTCGGAGCTCATGGCGGGGAAAGAACGAGGAGGGCATTGTGGCCGCCCATGCTGTGGGAGAGTTTGAATATCAGACCTGAGGCGTCGAGCACCCGATCGGGTAGGCGGAAGCCGCCGGGAGCAGACATGCCCGGAGAATTCGGGGGCAGCTGGCCCTGCTTCAGGAACGCGGTGAGGATGGCGGTCTCGATCAAGCCGCTGGCTCCGATGGTGTGGCCGGTGAAAGGTTTCAGCAGGTGCAGGCTGGGCAGGTGGCCGCCATGAAAGGCCCGCTCCAGTGCGGCAGGCTCGGCCATGGCATGCACGGCGGTGCCGGTGGCGTGCGGGCAGATGGCGGAGGGGCGACCGTGCCGTTCGATGGCCTGTTTCATCAATTCCACGCTCATGCCGCCATCTTTTGGCATGCCGAGGGGATCGCTGGCGTCGGAATTGGCAGAGTAGCCGAGCAACGAGGGGTGGCCGGGCTTGGAGGATTCCAATGTCATCGCTGCGGCACCTTCGGCGGGGATGAAGCCGCTGGTGCCGGGGTGATAGGGATCGCAGATGGAGGTTTTCGAAAGCAGTCCGGATGAGGCGTAGCTGTCGAGCAGGCAGGGAACCAGTGGCAGATCGACCGCTACGGCGAGGGCACGTGGCACGACTCCGCTTTGAACGAGCAGGGCAGCGATCCCGATGGCGTCGAGGCCGGCCGAGCAGCCGCTGGCGAGGACATGATAGGGCCCGTGAATCCCGAGCTCGATCGTGATGGCGGCGGCGGGTTCGCTGTGGATCGTGTTGCTGGCGGCCATCAGTTTGAACGGTCGACGCTCCGGCCAAGGACCCAGCCATCCGGCGGCATTGCCCCGACTGGTGCCAAGCACCACGGCGGCATCGCGAAGATCATCGGTCGACCAGTTGGCCGCGGCCACGGCTTCGCGCGCCACATGCAGCGCCGCCATCGAGGCCGGGCTCCATTTCCGCTGGGTCAGCAGCTTCCGGGGCAAGATCCAACCCGCCGGGATGTTGGCGTGGCGGTCATCCGAGCCGAGCAGCTCCGAAAGAGGCCTGAAGGCGTTCTGCCCGGCCTTGATGGCGCGGACATGATCGGCGGTGGAGTGGCCCAAGGCTGTTAGAATGCCCAGCCCGGTGATGGAAAGTGGTCGTTCGATGCGCCGGGGTTACCAAGCGGATCTCCAAAACGGAAATGCAAAAGCGGAACGAATCAGCAGCAGCCGCATTTCTCTTCGCTGGCGGTCGCCGGGGAAAGAGGTCGATCTGAGCAGGCGGCGGGAGATTCGAGCCCTGGATTCGGCGCAAGCGTGCTGAGCCCGAGCTTGGCCAGCAGGGCCTGATCCTTCTCCACGGCCGGGTTTTTCGCGGTGAGCAGCTTGTCGCCGTAGAAGATCGAGTTGGCTCCAGCGAAGAAACAAAGCGCCTGGGCTTCATCGGAAAGCCGGGTGCGGCCAGCGGAAAGGCGGACCTTGGCCTTCGGGATCGCGATGCGGGTGACTGCGATCATCCGGGCGAGATCAAGCGGATCGACCTGCGCGTTTTCCGAGAGCGGCGTGCCGGGCATTGGCATCAACGAATTGATCGGCACGCTTTCCGGCTGCGGATTGAAATTGGAAATGACCTCCAGCATTTTCAGCCGGTCCTCGATGGTTTCGCCGAGACCGAGGATGCCACCGCAGCAGACCGACATGCCGGCCTTCTGGACATTGCCGATCGTCCGCAGGCGGTCGTCGTAGGTGTGGGTGGTGACGATGTTCGGATAGTGCTCCGGCGAAGTGTCGAGGTTGTGGTTGTAAGCGGTCACGCCGGCCTCCTTCAGGGCCACGGCTTCCTCCGGGCCGAGTTCGCCGAGGGTGACGCAGACTTCCATGCCTAGCTGGGAAACATCGCGCACGATGTCGAGCACCTGCTCGAAGCGCTGGGTCCCGCCGCGCACGCCGCGCCAGGCTGCGCCCATGCAGAAGCGCGTAGACCCGGTGTCGCGGGCTGCGCGGGCCCGTTCCATGATGTCGTCCTTCGCCATCAGCCGCTCGACCTCGATGCCGGAGTTGTAACGGGCGGATTGGGCGCAGTAGGAGCAGTCCTCCGAGCAACCGCCGGTCTTGATCGACAGCAGGGTGCAGAGCTGCACCTCGGCGTGTGCCCAGTTTTCCTCATGAACCGCGCGGCCCTGCTTGAGGAGTTCGAAGAAGGGGAGATTGTAGAGGCGATGAAGCTCGGCGTAAGTCATGGGCTTGGAGGCGTGGCGGGAGTATCCAGTCCCACTGCTCCCATGAAAAGGATTTAGTCCGCCTGCGCAGCACCGTTAGGCCAGAGCCTCGCGGCAATACTTGATCGAGCGGGCCAGCTCGGCCATCCGCGTCGAGCCCTGCGGCACCTTGTATTCGAATTCGATGGTCGCCTGGATCGGCCATTTGTTGTCGCGGAGCAGTTGAAGCACCTCCTTGACCGGTGTTTCGCCTTCACCGAAGGGCATGGCCGGACCGCCGTTCTTTTTGCGATCCTTGATGTGGACGTGGCTGATGCGGTCGTGATGCTTCGTGATGAATGCGACCGGTGAACCGAAGTTTCCGGCGACGAAGTGGCCGATGTCGACATTGGCAAAGTTGTAATCCGAGAGGGCGAAGGCCTTTTCCCAGTCTTCAGGACCCGTGGCGGTATGGCCGTGGTAGCCGATAGGGAACTTGTGCTTGGTCGCAAAGCTTCCGACGCGTTTCAGTTCCTCTTCGGAATGACCAATCTCGGTGGAGAGCGCGCGAGCGCCGAGGGTTTTTGCGAGCTTGAAGACGTAGTCGAGTTCGCCGTCGCTCATCTTGAAAATCCCGTCGACCTTCACGATCTCGATGAGCACCCCGGCATCATCCCAGACCTTTCTGAAGTCCTTCGCGCGATCCACGGCTACGGACTCACGCCACTGTCGGGCCGAGGCGGCGGTGTCCTTGCCCTTTTCGGCTTTAACGAATCCGAGGAAGGCCTCGACCGGCTGGGTGCGGAGTTCGACGGCGCTGATGCCGAGTTCGAGGCAGCTTTTCAGGATTTCGTCGCCGGTGGTGACCTCCTTGCCAAAACTGTAGGGGACATTCATCCCGATCTGGACACCTGAAAATTTCGAGTCCGGCTTGGTTGCGGCGTAAAGCGGCCGGGTCCAGGCGAACAGTCCGGTGGTGAGGGCAAGAGCGGAAAACTGGCGGCGGGTTTGGAGCGACATGAGGTTGGAACGGATGCAATACGAAAAAGAGCGCTCGCCTTATTTCTTCTTCCCGCCAGCCGATGCAAGCGCGATCAGGAGGCCCTCTCCATCAATTGCCTTCGGATGGCGATTTCACCTCACCCAGCCGCTCGATGAGGTGGGAAGCGTTCCTTGGCCGACTTTGTCGTAGTTCGTCGGACCGGTGGCGGCCTCCAATGCCTGACCGGTGGCGCTCTTCCACTTGTCGCTCATGCTTTCAGCGGTGTGGCAGCCCCAGCTCTTGCAGTAGGCATTGCTGGAGAAAACGGAGGCGCTCAGGCGCGGTAGGTCACGTTCGTGGACCCAGGCCGTGCAGGCGGCCATGATGTCACTGCTGTAGTCGAGAAGGAAGCAGTAGCGGTTTGAGTGGCCGAAGTAGTCGAAGGTTTGGACCGAGCCACGCGGGCGGCCGTTCATGGCGCGGATGAAATCGCCTCCGCTGTTGATCCAGATGAGTGTCGCTCGGCGTTCGGAAGCGAGCTGGCTGATCCAGGAGGTGTAGGGCTTGCCATCCTCACGGCCTCGGGCGGTGTAGCCGGGTTGATAGACGATCCAGACAAGAGGCGCGTCTTTTCCATATGCGGTGCGGATCTCCGCCATGCGGAGCGTCGAGGCGCGGATGAAATTCGCCCACCAGCGGTCGTGCTGGTCCGCCGACACGCGGTAGTTCTCCCATTTCCGCAGGGCGGGTCCGCCGGTGAGGATCACGTGCTCGGCGGACGCGAGGCTGCTCAAGCTAAGCGAGAAAACGGCAAGGAGTCGCAGGAGGCGGGCCATGGAAAGAGACTGAACCGATGATTTGAAAAATCGAAGCAAAAACCGGCTCACAGGTGGGCGGCGATCTTTTCCAGTCCTTCCAGCATCCGGGCGCGCGGGCAGCCGAAGTTGAAGCGGAACCAGCCAGGCCACTGGAAAAAGGCACCATCGGAAAGGAAAAGGCCGGCGGACTTCTCGAAGTGCTGGGCCGGATTTCCGAGCGAGCTGCCATTGATCCAGGCGAGGTAGGTGGCCTGGCCTGGCTCAATCGAAAGCCCTGGACAGCGGGTGCGGATGAACTCGACCAAGGTATCACGGTTTCCCCTGAGGTAGGTCAGAAGTTCCTGACGCCACGGTTCTCCATGTCGGTAGGAGGCCTCCGCAGCGTAGTAGGAAAGTGTGTTGATCTCGGAGAGCGTGTGGCCGCGGGCGGCGGTGAAGCGGCGTCGGATCGAGTCATCCGGGATGACGGCGAAGGCGTAGCCGAGGCCGGCGATGTTCCACGTTTTACTCGGAGCGAGCAGGGTGATGATGCGGTCGTGGAAACGCTCTGGCAGGTTCAGACCGGATACGTGCTCCGCCTCAGGATCGAGGATCAGATCGCAGTGAATTTCATCGGAAACCAGGGTCAGGTCGTGGCGCTCACAGAATTCGGCGAGCTGGATCAGCTCCTCGAGGCTGAAGACACGTCCGATCGGATTCTGCGGATTGCAGAGGATGAAGATACGGGTCTTTGGCGTCACCGCCTTCTCCATGGCTTCCCAATCAAAACCCCAGACGCCATTCTCGAACGAATGATCCACCGTGATCAGCCCGCAGTGGGCGTCGTGGTGAACCCCGATGAATGGAGGGTAAACCGGAGTGCAGGTCATCACCGCCTCATCGGACTTGCAGAAGGCTCGTGCGGCGAGTGAAAGAGCCGGGACCAGCCCACCGAGGTGGACGATTTGTTCGAGAGGCACCTTGGCCCCACGGCGGACATCGAGGTAGGTAAGCAGGGATTCGTTCAATCCATCGTGCGCCTGGGCGTATCCAAAAATCCCGTGGTCCACGCGACGGTGCAGGGCCTCCAGGATTTCCGGGCAGGAGGCGAAGTCCATGTCCGCGACCCAGAACGGATCAAGCTCCGGCCGGCGGTCATACTTGATATTGCCCGTGCCCCTGCGCGGAATCGGCGTGTCGAAATCAAAGCTCACGGGCCGGATGTAGCGCCGGGGAGGCGCGAGGCAAATGATTTTCAGGAGGGAGAGTGGACTTGGGGAAAGATCACTGATGTCTCACGCCATTCCCATCCGACTGCCCATCAGCGAGTAGAGTTCACACTGACGGGAAGAATTCTCCAGCAGGTCGTCGCAGAGCTTGATCCGCCCTGGTTCGAAGACAGTGATCGTCGAGGACCCCCCAAAGGCGAAGTAGCCCTTTTCCGCACCCTTTTCGACGAGTTTGTTCGGGGTGTAGGTCTGGTGGATGGAGCCCACGCAGGTGGCGCCGATTTCCAGCATCAGCACGTTTCCGAAACGCACGGTCTCCAGACGTGTGATCGTCCGCTTGTTTTCCCAGAGGTAGTTCAGGTTCTCGCGGAGGGCGAGGGGGGACACGGAGAACAGCGGGCCGTTGATGACCTGGGTGGGTGAGGGGACTCCGGCGACGGGAAAGTGGAAGCGGTGGTAGTCGACCGGACACAGCCGGGAAAGCACCAGCGGGCCATCGGCGTAGTCGGCAGCGAGGTTCTTCGAGCCGAGCAGCGCGGCGAGATCGAAGCGCTGGCCTTTCACAAAGAAGCTCTCGATGGCGGAGGCCTTCTGGAAGCCGAGGTGGCGTCCATCCGCCGGAAAGACAACTGAGTTCGGATCGGCGTCGATGGGCCGGGCTGCCGGTTTGAGCTTGCGATAGAAGAATTCGTTGAAGCTCCGAAAGGTCGCCGGATCGTCAGCGAAGTCCTCCACTTTCATGCCGTAGTCTCGGATGAATGGAGCGATGCGGGCGGCCGATCCGGGGCGGTCCATGCGCCAGCCGTAGAACTTTGAGAAAAACGGGCGTTTGACCAACGTATGGAGGGTCGCCCGGCCGAGGGGGGTGCCATACGCCCAGCGGAGAAAGGCCTCGCCATAGACCTGCTCGGTTTCGATGTTTCCGCTCTGGCGGTTGAAGTATCGGATCGGCTCCACGGCTGCTTCTAGGGGCGTCGGAGGCCCTTCGCAAGCACCACCCACCGCCCGTTTCATCTTCCCCGCACCCCATGAAGGTTACCGATTTCGCCTTGCACGCCCTGAATTGCAGGACTATCGCCCCGGCGATGAAAAACCCGGCTTTCCTGGCGGTGATCGCCATCCTCTCGATCTCCTCGTGCCGGAAACCTCCGGCGGAGGTCACCGTGACGGAAACCCGGGCCCTCACCAGCAAGGACGTCGCGCCGAAACTCTTCGCCACCAGCGACCAGCGGTTCCGCGATGCCAAGCCGAGCCCGGTGAAGGGCGAGACGCCCGAAGGCTGGCTGGCCGTGCCCGCCACCCAGATGCGCCTGCTGAACTATCGCTTCGGTGAAAGCGGCCTCGGCGAGGTCTGGGTCTCGGTTTCCTCCGGCTCAGTGCTCGACAACGTCAACCGCTGGCTCGGCCAGTTCAACGCGACCAAGCTCGATGCCAAGGGCATTTCCGAACTCCGCAGTGTCCCGATCGCCGGATCTCTG
>JANOBS010000018.1:0-4170 GCA_031411755.1 Luteolibacter sp.
CATTTTCTGCCTCATGCAGCAGGTGCAGTTCGAACAGGCCATCGTTTCGATCCTCGGGCGGGACAAACGTTTCGATCCGCACGCGTTCTTTTTCCTCAAGGACTCGCTCGATTTCACCCTGAAGCGCGCCGCCGATGGCAACAGCGGCCTTTCCCGCCACGTCTCGGGCGGCGAGTTGCTCGAAGGCTTCCGCGATCTGGCCCTGGAGCAGTTCGGCCCGATGGCCTCCACGCTGATGATCGAATGGGGCATCCGCGAGTGCTCGGACGTCGGCGAAATGGTCTTCCTGCTGATCGAGGAGCAGATGTTCGGCAAGCAGGACAGCGACACCAAGGAGGACTTCCACGGAACCTTCGACATGCAGGAAGCGCTGACCCATCCGTTTCTCCCGACACGGGCGATCCCCAAAAGCGCCGTTTCAAAGACCCAGCAGCGCGCGAAGAAGTAGGCAATTCTTCCGTCCACTTCGATGTTCAATGTTGGACGTTCGATGTTCAACGTTCATCCTCCCTCCGTGGCCGCCTACGTCATTTCCCTATCCGCGCTCGAGCGGAACGCCGTCATCCTTCGTGAAACTGCCGATGCCGCCGGATGCCGGATCGTGCTCGCGCTGAAAGGTTTCTCCTGCTGGAAAGCCTTCGACGTGATCCGTCCTTACCTCGACGGCTGCTGCGCCTCCGGCCTCTGGGAAGGCCTGCTCGCCCGCGATCATTTCGGAAAACACATCGTCACCTACTCGCCCGGCTACACCGAGGACGACATCCGCCAGCTCTGCGAGTTCACCCACCACCTCGACTTCAACTCGCTGTCGCAGTGGTTCCGCTTCCGCGAAATCGTGATGGCTCACCCGCGATTCAAAAGCGGCGATCTCCTCTGCGGCCTGCGCGTCAACCCGCAGTGCTCCACCGGCGACACCCCGCTCTACGACCCCTGCGTCGCCGGCTCGCGACTCGGCATCACCGCCGACCAACTCGAAGGCGCGGATCTAACAGGTCTTTCCGGCCTGCATTTCCACACGCTCTGCGAACAGAACTCCGACGATCTCGAAAAGACCTTGGTCGCGGTCGAGGAAAAGTTCGGCCACCTCCTGCGCTCGCCGCAGTTCACCTACCTCAACATGGGTGGCGGCCACTGGATCACCAAGCCCTTCTACGATCGCGAGCGCCTCATCCGCCTCGTGAAGGAAACCCGCGCCAAGTATGAGGTCGAGGTCTGGCTCGAACCCGGCGAAGCTGCCGCCATTCACACTGGCGTGCTGCGCTCCGAGGTTCTCGACGTCTTCGACTCCGCCGGCCACAAGCTCGTCATCCTCGACATTTCCGCCACCGCGCACATGCCGGATGTGTTGGAGATGCCGTATCGGCCGGATGTGTTTTTGGTGGAGAGTGGAAAGTGTGAAGTGGAAAGTGACAAGGAAGAGAAGAAGCCCGCCGTGACCTTCGAAGGCGAGCGCTACATTCTTTCCTCTGACCAATCCGCAATCCCCAATCCGCAATCCGCAATTCTTCACCGTCTCGGCGGCCCGACCTGCCTCGCGGGCGATGTCACCGGCGACTTCGCCTTTCCCCGCGCACTTGTTCCCGGCGACGTGCTGGTCTTCGACGACATGGCGCACTACACAATGGTGAAAACAACGACGTTCAACGGCGTGAAGCATCCGGACATCGTGCTCCAGCATGAGGACGGAACCCTCGAAACCATTCGAGAATTCAGCTACCCGGATTTCCGGGATCGGCTTAGCTGACCAAACCGCCATGAACTCCTACGGTCTTCTGAATCAGTATCTGTGGCTGGGCTTCAGTGTCATGTCCTGTATCCTGCAAGTCTTGGCAGCCATCCTGTTGTTCCGTGAGCGCGGCGCTGCTGCGTGGATGATCTTGATCGGAAGCATTCTGAGCATGGCGTTCGGCCTTGGTTCCCGGCTTGTCGTCGTCTTCCACAACGCGGGCAGGTTCGGATCGAGCTTCGAAACCTTGATTCATTACACCAACATCCTCGGAGCGGTGAGCGCCTTGGGTGGAATGCTGTTCATCGTCGGCCTCGTCCTCTACGCCCTCCGCCGCCGAGCCCTCGCCGCCCGCATCGCCGAGCTGGAGCAGATCATCGCGGCCCAAAATTCCCGGCTTCAATAGCCCGCGAACGTGTCCCGGCTGTATCAGCCGGAATCCACCTCCGCGACTCCGACTGGGACAGTCGGAACACTTTCTTTCCTGACCCCTGGCCCCTGGCAACCGACCACTCTCTTCACTCACCCCACATTCACCCTTTCATTTTCGGGAAAATCCTCTTTTGTTCCCGCCATGGTTCCACCGACCCTCATTGCTGAAAAACCCGCCAAGCGCAAAGCCCCCAAGGCCTGGTCCACCGAGAAGTCGGCGGAGCTCTACGGCATTGAAAACTGGGGCCACGGCTTTTTCGGCATCAACAAGGCCGGCGAGGTCACCGTCAATCTCACCGACGAGGCCGCCACGGCGGATGTTTCCCTGCACCAGATCATCGAGGGACTGAAGGATCGTGGCACTCCCCTGCCCGTCCTGCTGCGCTTCCGCGACCTCCTCCACTCCCGCATCACCGAGATCAACGTTTCCTTCCGCAAGGCGATCAAGGAAGTCGGCTATCGCGGCCAGTATCGAGGCGTTTACCCGATCAAGGTCAATCAGCAGCGACAGGTCATCGAGGAGATCGCCGAGTTCGGGAAAAAGTTCCACTACGGCCTCGAAGCCGGTTCGAAGCCCGAGCTGATCGCCGCCCTCGCCCACATGCACGATCCGGAGGCCTACCTGATCTGCAACGGCTACAAGGACGAGGAGTTTATCGACCTCGCCCTCCACGCCCAGAAGATGGGCCTCAAGGTCATGCTCGTGCTGGAAATGCCGAGCGAGCTCGACCTCATCCTCGAACGCTCGCGCAAGCTCAAGGTCCTGCCGAACCTCGGCGTCCGCGTCCGGCTTTCCACCCGCGGCGCCGGCCACTGGCACGAGTCCGCTGGCGACAAGTCGGTCTTCGGACTAAGCGCCATGCAGGTGATCGACGTGGTCGACCGCCTGAAGGACTCCGGCCACATCGGCTGCCTGCGCATGCTCCACTACCATCAGGGCAGCCAGATTCCAAACATCGCCGCGATTCGTGAAGGCGCCACCGAGGCGATCCGCATGTACTGCGACCTCGTCAAGGAAGGCGCACCGATGGGCGTGCTCGACATCGGCGGCGGCATGGCGGTCGACTACGACGGCTCGCACACGAATTTCCACTCGTCCTGCAACTACTCCATCCCCGAGTACTGCACTGACATCATCGAGACGATTTCGCAAATGTGCGACAAGTCCGGAGTCGCCCACCCCGACATCATCTCCGAGTCCGGCCGCGCCGTCGTCGCCTACTACTCGGTGCTGATCTTCAACATCCTCGACGTCACCAGTTCCCAGACCACGGAAAAGGAACCCGCGATCCCGGACAAGGCCCCGCAGAACCTCCTCAACATCATCGAGGTCAACAAGGCTCTCACCAAGAAGAACCTCCAGGAGTGCTTCAACGACGCCATCTACTACCGCGACCAGATGCGCGCCCAGTTCTTCTACGGCAGCGCCACCCTCCGCGAGCGCGGCCTGGCCGAAGCCTGGTTCTGGCACATCCTCACCAAGATCTCGATGCTCATCCACGATCTCGATGAAGTCCCCGAGGACCTGCGCGAGCTGTCCTCCACGCTCGTCGATTTCTACTACGGAAACTTCAGCCTCTTCCAGTCGCTGCCGGACTCCTGGGCCATCGACCAGCTCTTCCCGGTCATGCCGATCCACCGCCTGGACGAACAGCCGCGCCAGCGCGCCGTGCTGGCCGACATCACCTGCGACTGCGACGGCAAGATCGACCGTTTCATCGACAAGGAGGACGTCGCCAAGGTCCTGCCTCTCCACAAGCTGATTCCAGACCAGCCTTACTACGTCGCCGTCTTCCTCGTCGGAGCCTATCAGGAAACCCTCGGCGACCTGCACAACCTGTTAGGCGACACCAACGTCGTCGGCGTCCATCTTGAAAACGGCAAGCCCGTCTACACCCACGAGGTCGAAGGCGACACCGTGGCGGACGTGCTCACCTACGTCGAATACGACCCGAAGGAACTCGTCACCAAGTTCCGCAACTTCGCGGAAAAGGCAGTCGTCGAAGGCCGCA
>JANOBS010000019.1:0-51441 GCA_031411755.1 Luteolibacter sp.
CTTCATCTCCAAGGCCCGCACCGTCTGCATCTTCACCAACCAGATCCGCGAGAAGATCGGCGTGATGTTCGGAAACCCGGAAACCACCCCCGGCGGCCGCGCCCTCAAGTTCTTCTCCTCCCTCCGTGTCGACATCCGCCGTATCGGCCAGATCAAGTCCACCGACGGCACCGTCACCGGCAACCGCACCAAGATCAAGATCGTCAAGAACAAGGTCGCCCCGCCCTTCACCGAGTGCGAGTTCGACATCATGTACAACGAAGGAATCTCCTCCACCGGCTCCCTCCTCGATCTCGCCCTGGAAATGGAAATCATCCAGAAGCGCGGCTCGTGGTTCGCCTACAACGGCACCCAGCTCGCCCAGGGCCGCGATGCCGCCAAGGAAGCCCTCAAGGCTGACGAGGCCCTCTACGCCGATATCGAAACCAAGGTCCGCGAACGCCTCGAAGCCGGCAAGAAGTAAGCCCAATGAGGAGCGTGGACGTCTCCGTCCACAGCAAAAAGGCAGGGACCCGACCTCCGGGCGGTCCGGTGGAGGTGAGCCGACTGAACCTCTCGACTGTCGAACGACCCTACAAGCCGCCCCCCGCTGGACCTTTCGGAGAAAGGTCCCTGCCCATCTGCCCAAGGCAGGGACCCGACTTGCGCTCACGCCATGCCGCTCTGGCCTGTGGCATTCTGGATCGCCGTGACGACGGCTTCCTGTATTCCGTGCCGGTCCGGCGGATGACAGCGGAGGTGAAAACCCAGCTCCTCCACCTAAAGGTGCGTAATCACCTCCAGGTCAGGGAACTGGCCCGCCACTGCCCCCATCTTCAGGAGTTTCGTGATATTTTGCGTCTTTGGTCGTTTGCATTTTCAGATCCGGGCTTATCGGTCCGGTGCTAGCAAGTTTTCCCGGGAAAGATCCGGTGGGGGACGGCAGTTTTCCGTTCTTCGAGTTCGCGTTCGATGTCCACGGTCATCGCCGCCCTCCACCCATTCTCGGAGCCACGACACATTTGTCGTGAAGCGCAGGCCCCTGATCCACTTGTTGAGGGACTTGGGGGAAAGTGAAACTTGTTTCCAAGGATGGCCGGCGCGAAGTGTCTCATCACCATGAGAAAAGCCCTTCTTTGCCTGGCCTTGACGATTCCGAGCCTGATCGCAGAGCCCGTCGCGCCTGCAACTCCCGCCCCCAAGGAAGAAAAGTCCGTTGCTGTGTCTCCGGCGATCGATCTCGCGAACCTCTGTCAGCACTGGGTCCACTCGGTCGAGGAAGAGAAGCCCGGCGACAAAGAACAGGTGTTCCGTCCGTCCGCCTTCAAGGTCTTTCCGCCGAGCCGCTTCCGGATGGCCTGCAAGTTCAGCGCAAACAAGGACTTCGAATGGCTCGAACTGGCCTCCAATGATGCCCATGGCTTCAAGAAGGGCACCTGGTCGATCGATCCCACCGACAAGGCACTGCTGCATCTCGTCAAAGGCGGAACTCAGGAATCCTACCGGATCACCAGCCTGACCAAGGACCGCCTCACCTGGACCCAGGTCGTCCCCGCCGCCAAATAAACGGCTCACCGTCAGATTTGCTGACGGTTTCGACAAAGATTCCCGCCACACCGCTCCAGCCCAAAGGGGCTCTGCGGCGGAACAGCCTTGGGAGATCCGAACAGGAACCCTCACGCGACGGCGCAACGACGCGGCGAATCAAAACCAAAACCCGGTCTTCGTTGCGTCGCTGCGGCGTCGCGTGAAGAATCGGAACTAAGGATGGGATCATTCGCGCGACCTGCCTCCTTGGATTTCCAATCCCGGTTTGGGCGGATCCTCATTCGGAACCGCCGTGGCCTCCCCTCCCTCGCCCGCCAATCTTCACACTCCCACCGACCTGCTCCAAACGGGTCGCTCTTCGCCGCTATTGGGCAGCGAAGAAGGATCTCCCGCCTCGTGTCTCCGGCGCTCTTCCCCACGCGTGACGCTGGTTTCCCCGGATGTCGTAGGTCCTTCACGATTCCATTCGAAATTGCCAAGGTCAGTGGGTTCACACACCTTCGCTGCGTGAACCCGAAAAAGTCGCGATGCAAGACGACATGTCGCGAACCATCACGACCCGTCGTCGAATAGCTGTTCGCCCGATTCAACACGTCACCCGCGATGCTGACTCAGATACTCAGGGACACCGCCGTCACTTTTGCGAGACCGGGGCATTGAGGTTGCTACCGGCATTGGAGACCCGGTTGCCGAGGCCCATCTTTCACAGCTTGAGGCATTGCATGGATTCCGACTACCCGAGGAGCTACGCAGCATCTATCTGACCGTTGGAGACGCGTTGGGGCGGAGGATTACCGCCTTCGTTGGAACGATGATTTCAGATCTTTCCCTGAGGCCGGGTCATGTCTGGATTCCCGATGGGGAAGCCTTGTCTGTGGCCGCGTTGTCAAATCATCTATTCTGAGCTCTTGTCCATCAACTCGCGGTTTTGACTCCGCCGCGCTCCGTCCGTGCGGGATGGCTTCGCATTCTTCAGGTTGCCGCTATCGCGGCCCTTCGGGCACTCCCACCGCCTTCCTTCACTCGGTCGGTCGCCCTTCCCCGCTTGGCTTTGGTGGTGGTTTCTGCATTTTCATGCTCTGGTAGATCCGGGACTTGAACCCGTTTTCAACGTTCTCATTCTAAGCACCTACAAGCCGTGGGATGCAGCTTGCGGAGACGTCCTTTTTGAATTCCGGCTTTCATTTCGCCGGTGCCACCGCTAGACGTTCCACGAAACAAATCCACATGCTATGCTTCAGTCGAGATCAGCCAACATCGTAAAGACACGCCGCTCCAGCCTCATTCGTTTCTGTGCGCTTATCGCATTTCAACTTTGCGTTGCACCCGTTGTCTTTTCCCAAACTCCAAGTCCAGCAGACCTCGATCGCGACGGGATTCCAAATATTTCAGACCCCGATATCGATAATGATGGAATTCCTAATGGACGGGACCGCAACATTGATGGAGGAACGGCGCGATCTGGCCCTCTTCGTGGGAGATCCATTGGCGACAGCCTCCCAAACAATCACACCGCAGAGTTTGACATGGATGCTGACGGGCTTGCGGACAACGCCGCAAACGAGAACGACATCGACGGAGATGGACTGATTGATTCCGATAGGAAGCGAGAATTGGATATCGACGGTGATGGTGTAGCCAACGGCTTGGATGGGGATGTGGATGGCGACAGCTTGATCAATGACATGGACCCCGACATGTATGGAGACGGAGCGATTAATGACATTTTCATTGGAGGCGGGGCGGAGGGGACCTACGCGCCCGACGACACGGTGGCAGCCAGCATTGCTTTCGTAAGTGGGGAACTTCGCCGGATTTTTCAAATACCAGCGTCTGATAATGGTATTCGGGTCAGAGTTAATCCTAACCAATTTGGCAATTTGGTCACGGGTGTATGGCGATATTTGAGTGCCGACAACATCCAGGTTTATGCAAACTGGAGTTACCCCGCAGAGAGCCCGAAGGACCTGAAAGTTGCCGTCATCTACCAATACAATGGTCCCTACTCGAACAATCCTGAGGATTATTCCAATCCATTGTTTTACTCAGTTTCCGAGGAGAGCAGGATGTACGCGCAGTATCCTCGCGGTCCGTTTACTTTTGTAAGTTGGCTGCCCACGGAATCTGCTAGCTTCTTCTACACTGAGCCAAACGAGCAGGCTACGGGCTTTGCACCTCCCTACGAGGCTTTGAGAACCGCACTCAGCTCTCTACCAAACTTTACGTCTGACCAGCAATATCTGAGCTTTTCCGGCGATCTTACAAGCACCCCTGGCCTTACGACCCTGCAGCCTGTGATCAATCTGCAGCGCACCATCATGCAGGTGAATAGAACAGGGTATGGGCGGCTTGAAGCCCGGGTGGTCCGATAACGAAGACCTGCCGTCTGTCTCCGATGCTGACTTAGCGGGTGCTGGAAAACGGGCTCTGGAGCGACTGGCAGAGTCTTGTGAGTCGTTACGGCAAGCCGCGGCTGCCGAAACCGGCCGTCAACTTGCGCGGTCTCCAGCTCCGTGCTTTTGCGTTCTGCTGCGCCTGGTTCCAACTTCCGCCTTCCTCGTTCCGATGCTCCGCTTCGACGCCGTTCCAAGTTGCCTTTGCGGGTGTTCTACAACACGCCGCAAATTCCGAAGGCGGATTCAAGCGGCTAGCGCACGCGGAAGGGTTGGCAGGAGGCCAGGGGCTGTAGGAGGCTTCTGGTTCAACGACCAAGCCGAACCGAAATGCCAAACTACAGCCGCCTGACCCGTGAGCAACGCTGCACCATCGAAGCCATGAACCGCAATGGCGCTAAACAGAATGAGATTGCCACAGCGGTCGGCAAGCACCCCTCGACGCTGAGTCGCGAGCTCGGCCGTCTCGACCGTGATACTGCGTATTGCTTTGCGGCTGCCCATCGCCACGCGGAGGAGTGCTGGATTGTTCAGTTGTGGACTCGGACGGCCTCCTGACCGTCAGTGCAGACAAATTGCCTGGGTGGGTAGAGTGGACCCTTGAATGGGAAGGGATCTTTCCCGCATTTCAGCCATCCACTCCCGACACACCTTCGAACTCAAAAGTCGTGATTCGTGGCCTCCGAGCTCACTGGATGCAGGATTGAAGGTGTAGCAGATCCCCAGAATGCAAGAGGCACAACAAGCCAACTCATCCAACGTCGGGTAACGCTCCAGTTTGAATTCGGGCTTTTTTCCACGCCCTGGATGGCCTACACGTTGCCACACGCTTCTGTAAATGAGAGTCGCGAGTTCAAACGCTTCAGGCACACACAAACCAGTGCAAATGTTTTGGCCCCGCGCTTTGATTGTTGCGGCGCTCATCGCTCACCTCGCTTTGGCACTCATGTTTTGGGCGGTTTCGCTCGGTCTTGTCCTTGCCATTGCGAGACTGTATCCGTTTATCGGCTTCACCTGCGTTCTTCTTTTCGTCACACTAGCCGTGGCGCTCACGCGGGTCGCTTGGCGACGCAATACGTGGTTTGTTGCCATACTTTACCTCATGGGTTGCATCATCACTTTGCCTTGGACAGTGCTTTTCATCCTTCATTGGTTCAACCCGACCTAGACCGCTCGATGCAAGCACCCGCAACGCCTAACGATGCGCTCCAGCGAACCCGGCCATCGCGCTCCGGTTGCAATCCACGCGTCTCGTGCGCCCGGTCGCTGAGCTTGAGGCGTTAGGCGGCAGGGGAAAGCGCACCGACACGACGAAGCACTATGAACCGATGGGGGATTCCAGACTGGCTGGAGCGTGAGGTGATTGTACGCGACCGTTGCTGTGTCTGCTGTGGCGTCGAGTTCACCGCACACGTGGCAAATCGACGCGAGCGACCCTCGCGGGAGCACATCATCAATGACGCAAGCATCATCACACGCGAGAACATCGCGCGTTGTTGCATCGGATGCAACGCCAGCAAGGGCGCCAAGCACCTTGCACATTGGCTTCAGTCCAGCTACTGCGCAGCCCGAGGTATTAACCGTGAATCAGTTGCCTTGGTGGTGCGGTCGGCACTTGAGTCGCCACTTCCCCCTCTCTAGAAACAACCCACCCTCCAACATGAGCCCGAGCACCAAGCGTTCGATCGTGCGATGGATCCACCTTCTGTTTGCCCTTCCGCTGATTGGCTTCATCTACGGACCACCGGCGGAGACCGAGCCGTATCGTCCCTATTTCCAGTTCCTCTATTTTCCCGTCGTCGTACTCTCCGGACTCTGGATGTGGAAAGGCCATACGGTGAGAAAATGGTTTTCCCGAGGTGGCAGGGAGTGAGGAAGGCGCGACTGCGGAGAAGTTTGAGACCCGGCTTGAAACCTGCGGTCGGATGATCGAGGGTCGTTGCTGAATGGATTTCCGCCCACCCTACACCATGAAACCGAGCCTTCTCCTGCTGTCGATCTGCCTTGTTCCCCTGTTCCAACTCAAGGGCGAGGAGGAGAAACCTGCCCCCACGCCAGCAGCACCCGCTCCAGCGGTCGTGAAGGTGATCGATTCGGCGAATGTCGAGGAGCTGAAGGCGAACGTGAACCAGACGGTGACGGTCAAGGGCAAGGTGGCCAAGGTGAAGGACTGGGACGGCAAGGGCGATGCAACGAAGGGCATCAACTTCATCGATTTGGAGGGCAAGCAGTTCACGCTGCTGGTCTTCGCCGCCGACTATGGGAAATTTCCAAGCCGTCCGGCGGAGCTCTACAAGGACAAGACCCTGGAGGTCACCGGCAAGCTGGAGCTCCACAAGGAAAAGTGGCAGATCAAGGCGACCAGCCCGGATCAGGTGAAGATCGTGGAAGCGCCTGCGCCGACTGCTCCTGAAGCCCCTGCTCCTGCCGAGCCGAAGGAGAAGTGATGACCGGAACGGCGGTCTTGGCGGCAGCGGCGGCGAATGTCTCGCCGCTGTTCGCGTTGTTGAGCCTGGTGCTGATCCTGGCGGTGCTGGTGTCGCTGGTGCTGATCAAGTTCCGCCAGAGCTTGCTGGTCGGTTATCTGCTGTGCGGCGTGGTGATCGCGAATGCCGGGCTGCTGCCCTTCGCGGGCGGCGCGGAGGCGGACGCGGTGATCACCCACCTGGCGGAAATCGGGGTGATCCTGCTGATGTTCACGCTCGGGATCGAGTTCTCGCTGGGCGAGCTTTCCCATCTCTGGCGGATGGCGCTGCTGGGCGGCGGTCTGCAGGTGCTGCTGACCTCGCTGATCACCGTGGCGGTGGCGACGGTCCTCGGTTTCCCGATGGCGGAGGCGGTGGTAATTTCCGTGGCGGTGGCGCTGAGCTCGACCGCCGTGGCGATGAAATCCTTCCAGGACCTAGGCCAGCCGAACAATCCGGCGGCACGTGCGGCCCTTTCAGTGGCCCTTTTCCAGGACCTGCTGGTGATCGCGTTCATCCTGATCCTGCCGACGATCTTTGGCAAAAGCGGGGGCTCGATCGCGTGGGGCATCGGCGTGGCGGCGGGGAAAGGCCTGCTGTTTCTCGGCGGAGCGCTGGTGCTGGGTCGCTACGGCATCACGCCACTGCTGCATGCGGTGGCGCGGACGCGGAGCCGGGAGCTTTTCACACTGACGGTGGTGGCGCTGTGTTCGGGCGTCGCGCTGGCGGGTGGGGCGCTGGATCTTTCCCTGGCGCTGGGTGCCTTCGCCGCCGGACTGGTGGTGAGCGAGTCGATCTACAGCCACCGGATCATGGCGGACATCCTGCCGTTCAAGGATCTGTTCCTGGCGATCTTCTTTATCTCCGTCGGCCTGCAGATCGACCTCGGCGTGGTGGTGGCGGAGTGGCCGAAGGTGGTGCTGGGCTGCCTGCTGATTTTCATGCTGAAAGGCGGGATCGTGTTCACGGTCACGCGTCTGATGAACCTGCCGCTGAGGCCGGCCCTGCTCACGGCGGCGGCGCTGGCGAGCACGGGGGAATTTTCCCTGGTGCTGATGGGAAAGGCGGAGGAATACCACAACTTCGACCCGGCGGTGATCCAGCTCCTGCTGATCTGCAGCGCGGTGACGATGGGCCTGGTGCCGACCCTGATGCGGGCGAGTGGACCCGTTGGGCGGCAGCTTGAAAGACGCGGCTGGTTCCGCTCACGCCGGCCAATGTCCGAGGCGTTGGCCCCGACGAAGGCAATCAAGGAACTTTCCGATCACGCGGTCATCTGCGGCTACGGCCCGGTGGGGCGAGCCCTGAATGAGGCGCTGAAACGCTGCGGTGTGGACACCTTGGTGATGGAACTGAACTCGGACACCGTGCGGAACTTGAAAAAGGAAGGGCAGCTCGTGCTCTTCGCCGATGCCACCCATCCGGAAGCGCTCGACCTCGCCGGGATTGGTCGCGCGAGGCTGGTGGCCTTCACCTTTCCGGCAGTCGACATGACCTGTCAGGCCGTGCCACTGGTACGCGAGCGGAATCCGGGGATCATTCTTTTCGGTCGGGCCAAGTACCCGGCGGAGGTGAGACGACTCCACGAGCTGGACGTCAACGTGGTCCAGGACGAACGCGAGAGTGCGGTGGCGATGGTGCGCTCGGCGATGCGGTCCTATCAACGCGCCGACATCGACCCGGAGGAGGTCGTGAAAAGCATCATGAGCGCGGAGTGAGCAAGGGCCTCGAGGCTTTCAAGTCGAGCAGCCGTTGCTTGGCTCATTCATGCCCGCTTACCCCGAGACGCTTGCTGGGTGAGCCCACGAGTTTATCCCAGGCTTCCCACTTTTGAGTCAGCTCGCGCACTTGCTCTGGCTGACTTGTGGCGAGGTTGACCCTTTCACTGAGATCGGCCTGGAGATTGAATAATTGCGGATTTTCGCCACCGGAGAGGATGAGTTTCCAGGGGCCCTGGCGCACGGCTCCCAGATAGATCCCGCCCCAGCTTTTAAGTCCGAAGTAAAGGGCTTCGTGTGGTGGCCCGGATTGATCACCGTTCAAAAAAGGCGTTAGGTTCACGCCGTCCAGATCGATGGGCGCAGTGGCTCCAGCGAGAGCGGCACAAGTGGCGTAAATGTCCAAGGTGCTAACAGGTTCCTTGTACTCAAGCCCGGCCGGAAAGACACCGGGATAGACTGCGAAGAATGGCACTCGAATCCCGCCCTCATAGAGGGTCCACTTGTAATCACGCAGGGGCAGATTCTCGCTGCGGTTTTCGGGATGCGCGCCATTGTCGGCGGTGAAAAAGACGACGGTCTTCTGGTCGATTCCTGTCTCCTTGAGTTTGTCCAGGATGCGCCCCACCGCCTGATCGAGCGCCACAATCGTCGCCACCGTATCGGCGCGAGCGCTGTCGCCCGGGAACTGGTCAGCGTATTTCCTGGCATCCCCAGGGCGGGCGGTGGGCGCTTTGGGGATATCCAGGGTTTTACCCGCAGCGAGAGCGGCGTTGTAGTCCTTTTCGATCGCGCTGGCGCTCTTCAGCACCTTGAGGATGTGTGGAGCGTTGAAAGTCACCGTGAGGGAGAAAGGGTTGTCCTTGTTCCTCGCAATGAATTCCTCTGCCTCGTGAGCAAAGAGGTCGGTGCTGTATTGCTCAAAGTCTTCAGGCGTCCCGTTGCGGGCGAGCTTCGGGTGGTGGTAGTCGATGAATGGACTGGACTGCGGCGAGCAGAGGGATTCGTCGAAGCAGCCGCGCGCGGCAGGCATGGGGCCGGTGCTGTGCCATTTCCCGATGAGCGCAGTCCGGTAGCCCGCCTCTTTGAGTGCACCGGGGAACAATTTCCGGCTCATGGGAATGCCACCACTGTTGTCGATGAAGTTGAATTTCTGTTGGTAGATGCCGGTAAACAAACCGGCACGGGATGGACCGCAGAGCGGAGCAGTGACATAGCCGGAGGTGAACTTGACTCCGGTTTTCGCGAGACGATCGATGTTGGGCGTGTGGACGGCGTCGCGGAAGAGAGAGCTGACATCACCACTTCCAAGGTCGTCGACCATCATGACGATGACATTCGGCCTGGTGGCTTCCTTGGCTTGAAGAACGCCGATCGGAAGCAAAAGGCATCCGATGAGAACAGGTCGGATATTCATGGGTTTTAGCGATTCGTTCAGGGTGGATGATGGCTGCCGGATGAGACAACGAGGCCGGCAGCTTCTGATATTCAAAGGAACAAAGCCGTCTTCAGCGCAGGGCCAGGAGAATGAGAATTCCCGCGCCAAGGGCAATGGCACCGCAGGCAGCCGCAATGAGCATTGGTCGCTGCGCTGGAGTGGCCATGCGGTAGCGTCTGATGATGAAGAGTATGGAACAGAGTGAGATGATCGAATAGATCAACATGTAGGCAATGTTCATTCCAAGGTGGGTTTGGTTCAGGGCTTTCCTCAAGTCGCTGTCGCAAAGCATAAGCGAGGGCCTCGTTCATGATTCACGCACCGCCAGGCTGACGAAAGATCAGTGACCCGACGAGGGGGATTTCGCAGGTGCAGACGTGACGAAAGTGTCACCACCAGTGGACTCGCGACCGGTCCTCGATAAAACGCGCACCGATGGTTCGAGGTTCTCCAATATCGGCTCTCGATACCGGAAATACCGTTGTCGGAATTTGCTCCGGTGGGACTCCAGAACAGAATCAAACCCCGCGGATTCACCTTGTGGATCCAAGCCGTTGAAGAACGTGTGCAACAGAAGTGCGCGGTGGCGATGGCGTGCTCGGCGGTGCGGACCAGCCAACGCGACGACATCGACCCGGAGGAAGCCGTGAAAAGCATCATGAGCGCCGAGTGAAGGCCGAGATCTCCTTACGGCTGGCCTTCCTTCTTCTCGGGCTCACGGAAATCAGGAAATCCCAGCACGCGTGGGGAGCGGCTGCCAGCTTGGGGAATGACGAAAAGAACACTACGCGAGCGGGTGTCATGACGCCATTTCGTTTCGCAAAGGGGGTAGAGTACCTCATTGCCCGGCATCCGGAACGAGAGATTCACGTTGTAGTCCTCGTTCTTTGAGGTGGGGGCGTTCAGGATCATTTTGGAATTGGCCGCCATCGCGAGTTGCTCGGTGCCGACCTGACCACCGACGCTGTTGGGTGTTAGATTGAACCACAGCATTTGACCCGGTCTGAACTTCGCGGCGTCTGCGTCGATTACCTGAAGCTTCACGGGTGCGATCTTGTTGGCGGGATCACTGCTCACGAGGAGGTAGAAGTCCGTCAGTGCCTCCGGAACGGCGGCTTTCGGTGCATCCGGACTGACTTCTTCTGGCTTGAGGGGCGCGGTGGTGAGCAGACGAATCACAAGCTCACCAGCGGGCAGCTTGTAAACCGGAGAGAGATTCATCTGGGGCAACTCGACTTCCTGGCTGGCCTTGCCATCGAAAAGCTGAAGCTTTTCCGGGGCATTGTCTGGAGCCGCAAGGAACAGAACGCGGCAAGTCCGGCCAGCCATGGACGGGGTGGTGCCGAGGACGGAAAATGCGAAGATAAGAGCGAGGAGTCGGCGCATAAGAATGGAATCAGTAAAACTCGTGAGAGGCAAAGGGTCGATGGTCAGATTTCCGACGGGCTCAGCCAACGCATCGAAACGAGCTGGAAACGACGACCGAAGAAAACATTGATAGGCTTCGTCGGCAGTGTGGTGATCTCGGCGAGATCAGTGGAATCGACATACTCGCGAATGCGACGAACCACGGCCTCACAGGTGGCGCGGGCGGTGATCCTGCCGGTCTTGTCGCGCGCGTCCCCGTAGGCACGGATCGTGAAGGTGTCATCTCGGGCGGTCAGGATCGGGGCCAGCGGACGAAGGATGTCCGCTTGGCGGGTCCAGCCCGGGAGGCCGTAGCTCGTCTGGCCCACGGCGGCATTGGGGAACTGGTATTCCGCATCGCCCGCTGAGGTGGGCGATGCCACGGAAAGCCGGTTGTTGACGCTCAGGATGGTCGAATAGGGGTTCGTTTTTGTAGTTTTTGCGATCTCATCAAGCGCGGCCTGGATCGTCCCTGCGAGCGCCAGATTGCCGGAGCTTAGTTGACGATTGACGAACTCGGACAGGGACAGGAAGGGGCCACGCAGACGAACTTGCTTCACGATCTGGGTGGCAAGCGCGTCGAGCATCTCTTCATCCAGGATCCGGTATCCCGAAAACTCGGTGGCCTCGGGAAAGGATGCAACCGCCCGGGTCTTGGCCTCGGCGTCGCCAGCGATGCTAAAGCGCGAGAACGCGTAGTCGGACTTGCCGGAAACATCGACGCTCCACGCGGAGCCAGTGTCCTTGATGTAGGGGACCTTCTGATTCCGGGCGTGGCCGATAAGGGCCCTCCAGGCGCTCACCGAGGTGGAGTTCACGTTGAACATGCCCTCGACTTCAAATCGCGAGGCGATGGTGCGCCAGGAGTCGGCTTTTGCCACGAAGTTGTTGAACAGGGTAGTGGCGTTCGCCGCGGAGGCTGCGGCCAGTGCGGCGTCCTGTGATAGCGGGCGATAGGAACGGTTTCCGAGAGGAGAAACTCCGCTGACAAAATCGGTGAAGGTTTTCTGCAGGGCCTTTCCGCTGGTGCCGAAGGTGGTGGGATCCGGCGCGATCGAGGAGAGGATCCAGTCGTCAAAGAGCAGGTGATTGGCGCAGTAGGAGTCGTCGTACTGAAGGTTGACGGCATCGGAATAGGTGCCGACGACGGAACCGGCCGCGATCAAAGGCGATGCGTCGCTGTTGCCGATGAGGTTGAAGGCGAATGGCGGGATCGGGTTTTCATAACGCAGATCCCAGTTGGTGAGTTCGCCGAGGGATGAAAGCGGTCGGGTCGGGAGTTCGTCAATGACACAACGGGAGAGGCCATCGGATTTGTTGAAACCGGTGACGATGTAGCCACGATTGGTGGTATCGCTCACATTCGGCAGCTCGCTGCTGAGCGGAGTGACCTTCACGAAGCTGTAGTCGAAGGGAGAATTGACCGGGTGATTGCTGCCTCCGTAATGACGGGAGATCGTGGACTCGATGGTATCCTTTCCGCCCATGGCGGTGTAGTTCACCAGCGGGCTGGATTGAACGAAACCTTTCGCGGCGATGTGGGTCTTGCTCGCCATGCGCGCTCCGAAAACGGTGGTCATGAAAGGATACGGCGAGGCCGACGCGGCCCCCAGGGTCGTGGATCCCAAGCCGCTGATCGGCGAGTAAACGGAGGCTGCGACGGCTGGAGTGTAAACCATGCGGTAGGCGAGGTGGCGCCTGCCGTTGTAGGACATGTCAAGGTAGATCCCGACACCGGGATTCCCATCGAGGTAGCTCGTATCAAGCACAACATCGGCCTTGATCGAGGCGGAGCTCGGCGCAATGGCTGCGGCTCCTGCGCTGTTCTTCAAGTTGAAGAAATGACCGACGTTGTTGCGATAACCGGGCTGGAGTTCGAGGACGGTTCCGGCGGCGACTTGGGTGATGGGGCTGAAGACTCGGGTTTCTCCAGGTTTCAGGGTGAAGGCCTCGTTGATTCGATAGCCCAGGGCTCCGGCGGTGCTCAGTGGGGTGGTGTAATTCAGGCTGCCGGCGGTCAGGCTGTTGAAGTCCGGATTCTGCACGCTATTGATCGTGTATTTGAGGGCGGCGGGCAGTGGCTTCGGAATGTTGAAGGAGAGTGGAATGTTAGAAAACGTCATCTCCACATTGTAGGGGTTCCACATGGTGATGACGGGTGTCAGCAGCAACTGCGCCTGGAAGCTGCCGGGAGGAGTCGCCACCGGCGTTGCAGCGTGGGAAAAGACCCACTGGATGCGGGCAATGAGCGGAAGGACCCGGACCTTGTGAAGAAAGCCGAAGGAGTCGGCTGTATCGTCAATTCCCACCGAAGAGGTGGGGATCGTCGCTTGTCCGTTTGAGGAAAAGCTCATGCCCTTGTTTCGATAGGCCAGGGCATAGTCCTTCAGGTTTTCCCAACTGGTGACCGCCCCATGGCGATAAATCGGGATGTTCCCGGAAGAACCACGATAACCCGCCCATGGATAAAGCATCGACTTATCAGGGCAGGGATTGCCTTGGGTCGGAAGATTGGCTTGAACATCCTGGCCGGGACTGACGCGGAATAATGGCAAACTGCTGGTGCCCGCAAGATCCCAGTTCTCCGTGAGCAGCGACAGATCCTTTTTCCACCCACCGGTGGCGACGTTGGTGAGGAGGCCGACGGAGGAGGTGGAAAGGTCATGGAAGAACATCTGGGATGTCTTCATGTCCCCTCCGTTGGAAATCAGGTCCGCTTCCTTGAGGGTGATCGACTTCTCAGCCTTGGTGGGCTCAGTGAGCAGGCTTTCGAGATTGAATGGCTTCGTGTCGGCGACCGAGTGGGACTTGGCGTTCATCGCCCAGCGTGCGCTGTTGTCGGCCGTCGGCTCATAAGGCTTGGGCAGCCGTGCCTTCTGGTTCTCGCCGCTGACCCACCAGGCGAAACTGCCATTCTGATTGGCGCTTTTGACGTTGGTCGGGGTGAGATGGACCTGAAGCTTTTCGCGGTCCGCTCCACTGCCGAGCGAGTTCTGGCCAAGAAGGGTCACCTTTGAACCCGTCTTGGTCATGTCCGGCATCGTTGCGGTGTCACCCGATACCAGCCACGCGAGAAAACGTTCCTTTTTCTTGGTCGCATAGTTTCCCGGCGAAACGGGTCGCCCTTGAAAAGAACCGCTCTGCTCGTGATCGGTGCCTTCCCAGCTTTTCCAAACGCCCATGACCGGAGGATTCTTTTCGTCAAGCACGTCAGCCTTGGCCGTGATTCGCGTGTCCAGACCCGCGTGTTTCTGGAGGTCGCCGATTGCCAGCATCAAGGCCAGGCGGGCATTGGAGCGCGCGACAGCCTGATCCGATCCGGCACCAGAGGCGCGTAGCGAAATGGTGCTCAGCGTCAGGAGCCCAAGCGCCAGGATCGTGAGCAACACCATCAAGCTCAGGGTCACGATGAGGGCAAACCCTTTGGGAGCGGTCTTGGATTTTTGAGGGGGGCGCATGGTCGGCCGATAAATGGGTTTCGATCTTTAAGAAGCGATTCTTTGTATTGGCAATCTTCCACGCTGTGATGACTATGTAAACAAAATGTTCACCGAAGAGGCCTCCCTTTTTGGGGGGGTGGCAAAATCGCCGCGACGGTCTGCCGACGGAGCGCCATGACCCTGACGCACCTCGCGAACCCTGAGGCCGGGCCCGATACCTGTTTGGAAGTCCGCGCAGGGCTTTGAGCTTCAGCTCCGCTCTTCCCCGCCGACGAAAGTCTTCCAGACCGAGAAATCCTCGCCGAGCAGCACCACATCCGCCGTAAATCCAGTCTCCAGCTTGCCGAAGCCCTCGAGTCCCAGTGACTGCGCTTGATTCCACGAAGTCGCCTTGACGATCTCACTCAGCGGCAGGCCGGTGATCTCGGCGACGTTCTTGACGCCAATGTTGTAGAGCAGCGCCGATCCCGCGAGCGCGCCGCCGTGCTTGAGACGGGCGACGTCGTCCTTCACCACAACTTCCAGCCCGCCCAACAAGACCTCGCCGTTTCCAATCCACGACGCGGCCATCGAGTCCGTGATCATCAGCAGGCGATCGATCGGGACCAGCTTGAAAACGACCTTCAGCATGTCCGGACAGAGGTGGATGGTGTCGCAAATCAGCTCGATCATGATCGAATCATCGAGCAGCCCCGCGCCGATGACACCGATCTCGCGATGATGCAGCGGGGTCATGGCATTTCCGTAATGCGTGAGATGGGTGAGTCCGGCCTCCTTTGCGGCGAAGATCTGTGCGGCGGTGGAAGACGTGTGCGCGGCCGAGCTGGTGATGCCGATCGCTTTCGCCTCGCGGATCACGTCGAGCGCGCCCGGCATTTCAGGAGCCATCGAAACGATCAGTGCGCGGGCGATGTCATGGATACGCTTGAGTTCGGAGAAATTCGGCGGACGCACGAACTCGGGATTCTGGGCTCCAGCCTTTTCTTTGTTGATGAAAGGGCCTTCGACGTGGAGGCCCGGCGTTCGGCAGAATTCCTGCGCGGCCATGTACTCGGCGCACTTCGCGGCGATCTCCTCCAGCTTGTCCTGCGGCTGGGTCAGCGTGGTCGGTAGCCAGGTGGTCACGCCTTCCTTGAGCTTGATCTGCGCGATCTGGCGGATGGCCTCCAGCGAGTTGTCGCAGACATCGTGACCATTGGCCCCGTGGCAGTGGATGTCGATGAAGCCCGGCATCGCGATCCGGCCCTCGGCATCGATCACGAGATCCGCCTCAGGGTGGGCATCGTCCGGCTTCAGCACAGCCGAAATGAGGCCGTCTTCGAGCAACAGCGCTCCGTTCTCAATTTCAACATCCGGGGATACAATCCGGGCACGGTGGATCAGAGTTTTCATGACGATTCAGAACAAAGGTTACGCAGGAACTCTCGATGCATTTTCCGTGGCTGACAAGCCGGGAGCTTCAGACTACTTCTGATAGGCCATGAGCGATGAACCTTCCCGATCCCCTTCCGCCGTGCGCGAGCGGATCGCCGCCGCACTTGATGAAATGGAACACCGGCTGCATGGACTGCTCGATTCGAAGGGCCGCGTCGCCGAGGAAACCCACGCACTTCGCAAACTCGGAAAATCGATTCGCGGCGGGCTGAACCTCTTCGGCCTGCCGAAGTCCGCCGTCCGCGCGATCGGGGCCATCGGTCGCCTGCTCGGAGCCCCGCGGGATGCCGTTTCCCGCCGCACCACCTGGCAGCGTCTGGCCCTCGCGGAAGGCCCGCATGCCGAAGAATCTTCGGTCGCAGCCATCGGTGCCTTGCTTGAACAGCACGCGAGGTCCGCCGCACGGCGTCCGCCGCGTCAGACCATCACCTGGGCCGAGGTGCGCCTGCGCCATACTCGCGCCGCGCTCAGCGCGATTCCCGAGGAGGCCCTTTCCCACCGCGCCGAAAAGGGCCTGCGCAAACTCCGCAAGCATCTCCGCGCCGACCTCCGCTCGATCGTCACCGACCACGGCGAGCACGAGTTCCACGACCTCCGGAAGACGATCAAGGCATGGCTCGGCGCGCTCCATCACCTCGGCCAATCGCCGGATGAACGAATCGCGAAATTCGCCGACTTGTTAGGCGACGTGAACGACCTCCACGTCTTCGCAGCCTGGCTCGATGGACACGGTTTCGTGCGTTCACTCGCGCCGATTCCCTGGCGTGCGGTTGACGAAAAACTCGCCTCGTTGATGCACGAAATCCTCCACGCCGCGCCTTCGGTCCGGAGGATTGTTTCAGCGTCCTGAAGTTTTCAGCAATCCGCGGCCTGCCCAGAGGTAGTTCGCACCGGAAATGACCGTCAGCGCGACGGCAATCCAGAGCGACGCCGGCATCAGCCAGGACGACGGGTTGGAAAGTGCCAGCAGCCACGTCGAGACCACGCCGGACTTCGGCACATGGGAGAACGTCAGCCACACCAGGCCGGTGATGCAGAAGGTAAGCTGGAACGTCGTCTTCCATTTCCCGAGGCTGTCCGCCGCCAGCACCTGACCGGCTTCGATCGCGATCTGACGCAGTCCGGTGACCATGAATTCTCGACCAATGATCAGCGCCGTCACCCACACGGGGCAAAGGTTGGCCGCGGAAAAGTAAACGAAGGCGGCACAGACGAGAATTTTGTCAGCCAGTGGATCGAGCAGTTTCCCGAGCGGCGTGACCAGCCCAAGCTTCCGCGCCAGATAGCCATCCAGCCAGTCGCTTGCGGCCGCCAACGTGAAGGAAATCAAGGCGATGAGGTGCCCCGCGAAACTGCCAGCACCGGTGCCCGCGACGAAGATCACGGTCAAAACCAGGCGGGAAAGGGTGATCGCATTCGGCAGATTCACAGCCGCAATGTGGGAAATGCATCCAAGGAAGGCAACAAGGGGTTGCGTGTCAGCATCGAGTTCCCTAAACGGACGCGGCTTTTCCAAGCCATCACACCATGAGCAATAGCGACTTCGGACTAATTGGGCTGGCCGTCATGGGTCAGAATCTCGTTCTCAACGTGGAATCCCGCGGCTTCCAGGTCTCGGTTTACAACCGCACCACCTCCGTCACGGACGAGTTCGTGGCCAAGCACCCGGACAAGAAACTCGTTGGCGCCAAGTCGCTTGAGGACTTCGTGCAGTCCCTCGCCTCGCCCCGCAAGGTGATGATCATGGTCAAGGCTGGTGGTCCGGTCGACGCGGTCATCGAGTCCCTCCTCCCGCTCCTCGACAAGGGCGACATCATCATCGACGGCGGAAACTCGCTCTACACCGACACCGAGCGCCGCGACAAGTGGCTCGGCGATCTCGGCTTCCGCTTCATCGGCGCCGGCGTTTCTGGTGGTGAGGAAGGCGCCCGCAAGGGTCCATCCATCATGCCCGGCGGCCCGGCCTCCACCTGGGACGTGATGAAGCCAATCTTCGAGAGCATCTCCGCCAAGGTCGATGGCGAGCCCTGCGTCATCCACATCGGACCCGGCGGTGCCGGCCACTACGTGAAGATGATCCACAACGGCATCGAGTACGGCGACATGCAGCTCATCTGCGAGGCCTACAACATTTTCAAGGCCGCCGGCTTCACCCCGGCCGAGCTTGCCACCGTCTTCACCGACTGGAATGCCGGCGACCTCGAAAGCTACCTCATCCAGATCACCTCGAAGATCTTCGAACAGATTGATCCGGAAACCGGCAAGCCGCTCGTCGACCTCATCCTCGACACCGCCGGCCAGAAGGGCACCGGCAAGTGGACGATCATGAATGCCGTCGAAAACGCGGTCGTCATTTCGACCATCAACGCCGCCGTGGAAGCCCGCATCCTTTCCTCGATGAAGGACGCCCGCGTCGCCGCCAGCACCGAACTCCACGGCCCGAAGGCCGAGATCACCGGCGACAAGGCCGCCTTGGTCAAGAAGGTGCACGACGCGCTCTTCGCTTCGAAAATCATCTCCTACGCGCAGGGCCTCGACCTCATCGCCGCCATGGGCAAGGAGAAGAACTGGGGTCTCGACCTCGGCAAGATCGCCGCCATCTGGCGCGGTGGCTGCATCATCCGCGCCCGCTTCCTCAACGACATCACCGACGCCTACCGCGCCGATCCCGGCCTGAGCAACCTGATGCTTGCGCCGTTCTTCACGAAGCTCCTCAACGAGTTCCAGCAGAACTGGCGCGAGGTCATCTCCATGGCCACCCTCGCCGGCATTCCGGTCCCCGCGTTCAGCGCGTCGCTCGGTTACTACGACAGCTATCGTAGCGCCGTCCTCCCCGCGAACCTGCTCCAGGCCCAGCGCGACTTCTTCGGTGCCCACACCTACGAGCGCACCGACAAGCCACGAGGCGAAATGTTCCACACCGACTGGCCGGAAGTCATCGGCTAAGGAGTAGCGACACTCTTGTCGCATCTCCCTCTTTCAAAACGGCCGGGCGCAGAAATGCCCCGGCCGTTTTGCGTCATCCCTCTTGCACCCAAGAAGACCAGCAACACCCTCCATCATACGTACCGCCCCATGGCACCCATTCAGGGTGCGGGCATTCGGGTTGCTCCCCTTCCCGGGGTTTCACCCACGGGCTATTTCATCTCGCCCACATTGGGGCTAAAAAGACATCGCCTGATCTGCGATCCCTCCATCTTCCGCCCCAACGGGGCACGATGGGATAGCCCGCGGGTGAAACCCCGGGGCACGGTCAGAAAATGAGTCCAGCCCTGAATGGGGAGCGATGGGGCGGACCAGCAGGAAAACCCGCGCTGACCACACCAACAAATTGGACAGATTTCCGCGCTTGGATGCGTTTGTTTGCCCGCCAACAAGGTGCCAATCTCCTTCATGAACTCCCTTCGCTTTCCCGCCAGACTTCCACACCGGCTCAATTCCATGGCCTTGGGCGTCGCCTCCCTGCTGCTCGCACAACTTTCCTCTTCGGCAGAAGTGCCCGAACATCAGACCAAGACCGTGGAAGGCTGGACCGTTCAGGTCAGCGACCGCCTGCTCAAGGAAAGCCCGGACGACACCGCCAAGGCGCTGAAACTGCTCGCCGCCCAGTTGCAGGAAATCATCCGCGTGGTCCCCGCCCCGGCCGTCGCCAAGCTGAAGACGGTGCCGTTGTGGTTTTCGCCGGAATACAAGGGCATCCAGCCCAGGGCGGAGTATCACCCGGGCGCGGACTGGTTGAAAAAAGAAGGGCGTAACCCGGCGATGGCCAAGGGCGTCGAGTTCACCAACGTCCGCACTTTCGAGGCGGAAATGAAACGGATGCCGAACTTCGCCCTCCACGAACTCGCCCATGCCTATCACGACCAGGTCTTCGGCTTCGGCCATGCCGAAATCAAGGCCGCCTACGAGCGCGCGCGCGACAGCCACAGCTATGACAAGGTGGAGCGCTGGCTGGGAAATGGCCGGCCCAACATCACCGACCGCGCCTACGCGATGACCAACCCGCAGGAGTACTTCGCGGAGACGACCGAAGCCTATTTCGTCCGCAATGATTTCTATCCCTTCAACCGCGCGGAGCTGGATAAACACGACCCCGGAATGGCGAAGCTGCTCACCCGCCTGTGGCAGGTTTCAGACGCGCTCCCAGCCGTCACACCACCGCCTCCCGAGCTGAAGGCCGACGCCTTTTACAAGAAATACATCAGCGCCCAGGGCTATCCGATCCTCGCCTCCGGAACGGTGAACGACTACGCCCTCCGGGAAGCCGCCTACCTGGTCAATCTCATGCTGGCCAAGCGCCCCGATGTGCGCGAGGCGATGATCAAGAACGATTCCCGGATGTGCATCATCGCCTGGAATGAATTCACCACCGACCTGCCGGGTTGGGACCACATGAAGCCGAAGGACTTCTGGGACGGTCGTGCCCGCGGCATGGGTGGCTCCGAGACCGATCCACTCTGCTCCTGTGCCGAGGAAAACATGCTCGCCTATCCCGGCGATCCCTACTCGACGGAAAACATCCTCATCCACGAGTTCGCGCACAACATCCACCTCCGCGGCATGATCAAGGTGGACCCGACCTTCGACCCTCGCGTCAAGGCCGCCTACGACGCGGCGATGACGACGGGCCTTTGGAAGGGCAAATATGCGTCCGTGAACCATTACGAATATTTCGCCGAGGGCGTCCAATCGTGGTTCGACAACAACCGCGAGAACGACCACGACCACAATCACGTCAACACCCGCGTCGAGCTGCTCGAATACGACCCGAAACTCGCCGAGCTCTGCCGCGAGGTCTTCGGCGATACCGAGCTGAAATACACCAAGCCTGCCACCCGACTGCGGGATCATCTCGCTGGCTACGATCCTTCCACCGCGCCAAAGTTTGTGTGGCCGGAGCGGGTGTTGAAATCCCGCGAGCAGACGAAGAAGGACGTCGAGGAGCGCAACCGCAAGGCGCAGTCGGCCGCACCAAAGCCTTCGGAGTAAGGCTCTGATCAGTCCCTCGAATCCGCCGTCGCCTTGATGTCGGTCAGGGCGGCGATGAAGTCGCCGAGGATCTCCGCGGGCACCATGATCGTGTCACGGTTACCGGAAACGTCCTCCGTGATCTTCACCACCATGCCGCGCGAGTTCTCCTTCAGATCGAGGAAAAAGGTCTTCCGATCCGCCAGAATTTTTTCCGTATGCAGTAGGTCGCTATCCACCGGTCCTCCTTGGTTTTCCAATTCCAGTCGACCATCCAAATCATCCTTGCAAAGTCAAGAAGATCCCCGGCTCATGGGCGGAGAAGGAAGGCTCCGTTTGACCAACGACGATGGAAACGCACAGCAACCAGTTCATCCGCTATCTCGCGATCGAGCGCGGGCTTTCCGATGCCTACCAGTCGTCGGTCATGCAGACGCTGGATGCAATGGCGGCGTGGATGAAGAAGCAGTCGCTGCCGCTTTCCGAGATCGGCGTGGATGAGCTGACGCGCTTCCTATTCGCGCGAAAGGAAAGCGGGCTGTCCGCCGCCTCGCTGCGGATCACGACGGTGCATCTGAAGGTGTTCTTCCGCTGGATGGCGATGCGCGGGAAGCTGCCGATGGACCCGGCCGAGCCGCTGATCGCGCCCCGTGCGGACAAGTTGCTGCCGGAGACGATCCACTTCGGCGACGTGACGAAGCTGCTGGATTCAATCGACCGCTCGAAGTTCCTCGGCCGTCGCGACCACACGATGCTGGAGCTGTTCTACTCCTCCGGCCTGCGCCTTTCCGAGCTCTGTCAGGCGCGACTGGAGACACTGGACTTCGAGGAAAACTTCATCCGTGTCACCGGCAAGGGCAACAAGACCCGCATCGTCCCGGTCGGCGGAAAAGCGAGGGAGGCGCTGGAGGACTACCTTGCCAACGAGCGACCGAACCTCGTGAAGAAGAAGACCTCCTCGCACATTTTCCTCAGCGTCCGCGGCGGCGCACTTTCACCAGATCGGGTGCGGGAGATCGTAAAGGAGCGGGCGCTCATGGCCGGAATCGATCACAACGTCTATCCGCACCTGCTGAGACATTCCTTTGCCACGCACCTCCTTGAAGGCGGAGCCGACCTGCGCGTGATCCAGGAGCTGTTAGGCCACGCCGACATCAGCACCACCCAGATCTACACCCACGTCGAAGGAAAGAGGCTGAAGGCGGTGCACAAGAAGTTTCATCCGAGGGGGTGAACAAACATCGAACGCTCAACATCGAACGTCGAAGGAGTTCATAAAGCGATCACTTCCCAAACGCATGCATCTTAAGCTCCGAGCCTTCAGCCGGCTTCGGGCCTTCCACCGGCGCAGGTTTCGCGGGCTCCGGTGAGGCGGGCTTTTCAGGTTCCTTCGCGGGGGCGGCAGGAGTCCCCGGAGTCGGGGCTGCTGCAGGAGCCACGGGCTTGCCGTCCTCGGTGCGGATCGCCTGGTAAAGCTGGTTGTAGTTGTGGCGCAGGGCGGCGGGAAAGGACACGCGACCGGCCTCGACGATCTTTTCGCGGAGCAGTTTCGAGGAAAGATCGGCCACGAGATCACCGCCGATTTTAACGGCCGCTCCGACTCCACCGACATTGGCCCCGGCGCTGGCGCTGCCACGGATGAGGTCGCTGGAAATCGAAAGGCCCTGGAGGGCGAGGGTCGATTGCGCGGAGGCGATCTGACCGTTCGGCGAGATGGTGATTTCCAGCACAGCGTGGTCGTTCGAGGAAAGCAGGCCACGCAGGTGGTCGATGCGGATCGAGACAAACAAGCCGCCATCGGGCGTGGGGCTGATCTCGGGCTTGTAGGTGCGGTAGTCGCTGCCGGAGAGCGAGTAGGTGGCGGTCTTGCCCTGCCAGCCGCCGAGACTTTTCCCGAGCGCCTCCTCATCGAGGTGGGGAGCGGCGATTGCGGTGCCGAGGCTGGCAGCCAGCAGAAGAAGGGTCGAGCGGATCATATGCGTGTCCGAGGAGTTGATACCACGTTTCAGCGGGAATCGTTCAGGAAAATTCGGAGGGCGGCGGGGTGCCGCGTTTGCCGAGCAGTTTCTCAAAGCGCTCGCGGGCCTTCGCCTTGTGCTCGTCCTTGATGTAAGCGGTGACCGTGCCAAGCGCGATGGCGAGGACCGACCAGTCATCGGTGTAGCCGGCACCGGGAAGGATATCGGGCACGAGATCGGTGGGCAGAATCAGGTAGCCGAGCGCGCCGACGATGATGGCCTTGGCCTTTGGTGGGGTGTCCTTGTCCTGGAGGCAGTAGAAAAGCGTGAGCGCGGTGACGACGGTCTTTTCCCCGGCGAAACGCGCGGCCTTGGTCAGGGCGGCCCACAGCCGTGGTCCGGAATACCAGCGGGCGGCCTTGTATTCAGCAGGAAGTTGGGGCGGGTCACTCATGGGAAAGGCCGGACTTTTCGCAGATTTCGGCAGAATCGCAACTACAAGCCCGGCGCGTCATTGGAATGCGAGGTGATCGTTGCACACCGCCGCCGAGCTCGCTAGCGTCGCGCTGTGAGCCGTCCGGTTGATGCCCTGATTGATTTTCTCCGCACCGAAGAAGCGCGAGGCATCACGCATGTCCACCTCGATGAGGAATCCCGTCAGGTGCTCCGCGATCTGAATGCCCGCTCGAAAAAGCCTGTTGCCGCCACTGCTGCAACGGCCGAGCGCGTGGCCACTGAGCGCCCGAAAATTTCCCTCGCTGCCGCACCGACGGCAAAAGCCAGCGCCGCCACGACCGAGCTCCGCATCGAGGGTGACACGCCAGCCGAGCAGATTGAGTCTCTGCGTCGCCAGGCGGAAACCTGGGCTCCGGCGTTGTCGCTCGGCACCTTGAAAAGCACGATGGTCTTTTCCGTGGGAAATCCCGAGGCAGAGATCATGTTCGTCGGCGAGGCCCCCGGCTATCAGGAGGAGCGGCAGAAGGAGCCTTTCGTCGGTCCGGCCGGTCAGAAGCTCACGGACATCCTCAAGGCGATGGGCCTGGCCCGCGAGCAGGTCTACATTTCCAACATCGTCAAATTCCGACCCTCGATGCCCGGTCAGACGACGAACAACCGCCAGCCGACCGACGAGGAAATGGCGAGCTGCCTGCCTTTCATCCGCGCCGAGATCTCGGTCGTGAAACCGAGCTGCATCATCGCGCTCGGCGGCACCGCTGCCAAAGGCCTTCTGAACAGCGATGACGCCGTGGCGAAGCTGCGCGGCTCCTGGCATGAGTTCGCCGGGGTGCCGGTTCGCGTGACCTACCACCCGAGCTACCTGCTGCGCGGCACCTCCGGAAACGACGACAAGCGCAAGGTCTGGGAGGACATGCTCGCTGTGATGGAGCTCCTCGCGATGCGGATTTCCGAGAAACAGCGCGGCTTTTTCTCCAAATGAGCCTGCTCGTCCTCACCACCGGCGGGACCATCGACAAGGTCTACTTCGATGCCTCCTCGGAATATGAAATCGGCGACCCGATGCTGCCGATGGTCTTCCGCGAATCCGCCGTGACCCTGCCGTGGCGGTTGATCTCGCTGCTGCGAAAGGACAGCCTCGAACTCACCGATGCGGACCGTCAGGCGATCCGGGAAAGCTGCGAGCGTGAGCCGGAATCGCAGATCCTCATCACCCACGGCACCGACACGATGGCGCTCACGGCTGAGGGTTTGATGGGCATTGCCGGAAAAACCATCGTCCTCACCGGGGCGCTGGCTCCCGCCCGTTTCCGCACCACCGATGCCACCTTCAATCTCGGGCTCGCCCTCGGTGCGGTGCAGTCGCTTCCGCCCGGCGTTTACCTCGCGATGAATGGCACGATCTTTCCCGCAGGCAAGGTGCGGAAAAACAAAGAGGCCGGTCGCTTTGAAACGACCGGCCCCGGAGAGTGATCCGGATATTTCCCGAGGATCAGCGGCGCATGAACAAGCGCAGGATATACCAGAACATCAGCGCCACGCTGGCGAAAAGTCCAAGTGCCGCCGCGACGTGCTGGCCGGGCTGGTAATGGTGGATCACTCCGCTGGTTTGATAGAGCACGCAACCACCGGCCAGCAGCACCATCGCCGCCGAGAACCAGAAGCCGAGCGTGATCGGCAGGAAGAACGAGGCCACGATCACGCCGAGCGCGACGATGCTCGCCAGCTTGATGAAGCCGCCCAGGAAGCTGAAATCCGTCTTCGTGGTGAAAGCGATCGTGGTCAGTCCCAGCACCAGTGCGCCGGTGACCACCGCCGCCTTGCCGATCACCAGCGGATCGCCCGAAACGAGAGGAGCCATCGCGATGAGCGGGAGGAAGATCAAGGATTCCGCCACCACATAAAGCCCGAGCCCGGCATACTGCATCGGCGCGGAAGTCGCGCTGCGCGCCCACTTGTCGGCGACCCAACCCACGGCCATGAAGGCTCCCATGACCATCAGCCAGCCGTATTTCGACGCACCGAGCATCATCAACGCCGCATTGCCGGCTCCGAGTTGGATCAACAGCGTCTCAAGCAAGGCGAAGAGGCCGATGGCTCCGGCGAGGTGCCAGTAAGTTTTGCGGATGAACTCCACGCGAGTCTCGGACCCGTAGTCGGCGACCGTTCCGGACGAATAAGGATTCAGTGATTCCATGACACCCACTACTGGTCCAATTCCACGATCTTTCCCATCACGGAATTTGGGATTTTCATCAGTCCGTGAAGTTCTGACGATCACGTCTTCCATTTCTCCCGGTTCCCTTCAAAAAAGCGCCGTTCCATTTTCAAATCATCATGCATCCCTTTCTCGATACCCGCTTCCATGTCCGCTGGTCCACCTTGACGCCGGAATCCGTCGAGCCGGACATCCGCCACGCACTCGCGCTCGCCGAGTCCTGCCTGGAAGCGATCCGCTCCGCCGATCCGGAAACGCTGACCTATGAGAACACCTTCGCTGCGCTGGAAAAAGCCACCGAACCTCTCGGTCGCGGCTGGGGCTTTCTGAACCACCTCGACTCCGTCTGCGACGAACCCGCCCAGCGCGCCGCGCTCAATGCGATGCTGCCGGAGGTTTCCAACTTCTACTCCTCGATCGCCCTCGATGACCGGCTGTGGTCGGTGTTGAAATCCTTCGGTCGCAGTGAGGCCGTGAAATCGCTCGGCCCCGTGCAGCAGCGCTACGTCGAGGAAACGATGCACGATTTCATGCAGTCGGGCGCGGATCTTCCGCCGGACCAGAAGACCCGCATTTCCGAGATCGAGGCTGAGCTTTCCCAGCTCACGCAGGAATACTCGGAGCACGTGCTCGACTCCACCAATGCCTGGGAACTGGTGATCGAGGATGAATCGCGCCTCGCCGGACTGCCGGACTCCGCCCGGGCCTCCGCGCTTGCCAATGCGAAGGCGAAAGGTTTCGCCACTGAAGATAAGCCCGCCTGGCGCTTCACCTTGCAGGGGCCCTCGATGGTGGCCGTGATGCAGCATGCAGAAGATGAATCGCTGCGGCGCGAGATGTGGGAGGCCTCCCAGACCATCGGAGCTTCCAGCGGGCACGACAACACCGCCCGTGTCTGGCGCATCCTCGAACTGCGCCGGGAAAAGGCGAACATCCTCGGCCACGATCATTTCGCCGACCTCACGCTCCAACGCCGCATGGCGAAAAATGGCGGCACCGCCCTGCGTTTCACCGAGGACCTTCACGCCCGTGTCCATGCCACCTGCCTGGCCGAATACAAGCAGCTCCGCGCCTACAAGGCCGCCGCCACCGAGACTCCGGTCGATGATCTTCAACCCTGGGAAACCAGCTACTGGTCCGAACGCCAGCGCAAGGAATGCTACGACCTCGATGACGAGGCGCTGCGCCCGTATTTCCCGGTCGATGGCGTGATGGCCGGCATGTTCGAGCTTTCCTCGCGTCTCTTCGGCATCTCCATCCAGCAGCGTGAAGCCGTCTACTATGAACGTGGTAAAAGGCCCGCCGATGCACAGGAAGACGCGATCGAGGTCTGGCATCCGGAAGTTACCTTCTACGACCTGCACGACTCCTCCACCGGCCGCCATCTCGGCTCCTTCTACGCCGACTGGCATCCGCGCGAGTCCAAGCGCGGCGGAGCCTGGATGAACTGCCTCCACACCGGCGGCCCCACCGAACCGCACCTTGGCCTGATCATCGGCAACATGTCGCCACCGATCGACGGCATGCCCGCGCTGCTCACGCACGACGAGGTCGAGACCATCTTCCATGAGTTCGGTCACCTGCTACACGGCCTGCTCAGTGATGTGCCGGTGAAATCCCTTTCCGGCACCAACGTCCCCTGGGACTTCGTCGAGCTGCCCTCCCAGATCATGGAGAACTTCTGCTGGGACCGCGAATCGCTCGATCTCTTCGCCCGCCACACCGAGTCCGGTGAGCCGATCCCGGCCGATCTTTACGCAAAGATGAAGGCCGCCCAGAACTACATGAGCGCCTACACCTTCATCCGACAGCTCGCGTTGGGGAAACTCGACCTCGAGTTCCATATCCATCTCGACCGCTACCTTGGACGTGATCTCGATGAGGTGGATCGCGAAATCCTCGCCGATTACCGGATGCCGCTGAAGACCGATGGCGCTTCGATGGCCCGCCGCTTCAACCATCTCTTCAGCAGCCCCACCGGCTATGCCGCCGGCTACTACTCCTACAAGTGGGCCGAGGTCCTCGATGCCGATGCCTTCACCCGATTCCAGAAGGAAGGCGTGCTGAATCCCGAAACCGGCCGCGCCTTCCGCGAGCACATCCTCAGCAAGGGCAACTCGGCACCGGTCGACGAACTTTACCGCCGCTTCATGGGTCGCGATCCCGAGCTGGAACCGCTGCTCGTGCGATCGGGATTGGCGGCGGTGTAAATGAATCGAGGCCGGATGGAGTGGCTTCCATTTCACAGTCAGCCGATCCCCGCGACGGATCAGCTCCAGGAACTGCTACCCCACGCGCCATTTCGACCTCGGTAAAATCCAAGCTTCAACATGGCAGAATATGAGATCAGCGGCCTTGAGGGGTGGAAGCGCCGGGTTTGCATCTGGAGCGCGATTGGCCTGGTTGGGTCGCTGATCTCCCATCCGCCGATCGGAGCGATCGCCATCGGGCTTCTGTTTGGTGGCACAGCCGGCGCGGCTTCGATCGCCTTGGCCGTGCGCAATCTGGGTCGCTTCACCTGGCCGATTCCCTATCTCGGGATCGGTCTCACCATCGCGTGCGTGCTGGCGATCCATGAGAAACTCAGCGCCCTTGCCTGGTTTTCCATTGGATCCCTGACGGTTGTGGCAGAGGTGCTGGTCTCAGCGCTACTAGGCATCCGGATCGTTCAGCGTCTAAACCGCCAACACGCTGAGGCGCTTCAGGTCATCGAAAACATTGGAGCCATCCATCCAAGGAAGCCCTTTGTTCCTGAGTTACCGTCCATCGAAATCAGCGAGGCATTTGTCACGGCCCTGCCGGAGCCCCTCCGTGCCGAGGGCCGCGCTGCCTTGCAGCCGGTTATTTCCGCCCACCCCTTCCGCTCGCTCGATCTGCTGCCGCCGGGACATTCCGTGCTTTCTGGAGCGCCCATGCTCGATCCCTCACAAAGCTGGCCCGAACGCGATGGCAGGCCGCTCGACTTTCTTTGCCAGATCAACTTCGCCGATCTCCCGTCGTCCGCCCACATCCGTCCCGAAGCTGGACTGCTCGCGTTTTTCTATGATGAAACTGAGAGTGGATGGGGATTCGACGAAAGCGACCTTGGCAATTGTGTCCTTCTTCACCAGCCGGATATCAGTCGCATCCACCCGGTTTCGAAACCCGGCACCGGCAAGCACGCGCCTTTGCGGAAACCCCTTCGATTCGAAAAGACCGCGGGCTTCACCCCTTCGAGTTCGTTGAGAGAGGGTATCTACAAGCTCATCGACAACGGCGACGAAGCGACCTCCGAGCACATCGACGACCTGTTCCAGACGCTTGAGGAGTGCGGTCCGCCTGCAACCCACCGCGTCCTATCCCGCCCGCTCCTGATCCAGAATGACATGGATGACGACCTCAGAACGGCAAGCCGTGCTCATGGTCTGCCAGACGACACCGAGTGGACACTTTTGCTGCAACTGGATTCCGACCAGGATCTAGGTTGGCGCTGGGGCGATGCCGGATTCCTTTATTTTTGGATTCCCGCTGTGGATCTCGCAGCAGGTCGCTTTGATCGGCCCTGGGTCATTCTCCAATGCACCTGAAAATTGATGGCTCACCGCAAAGCCGGCAGGGGGATTTTCGGCATCGACTTGGATGAATGCGGACCGCATGCCTGACATGAAAAAAGGCTGTCGGAACATCCGACAGCCTTTGGGAGTGATCCGTGGTTAGCGGAGGAAATCAGCCTTACTTCTTTTCCTCGGCGCCTTCTTTTTTCTCGGTTCCTTCAGCCTTTTTCTCAGGCTTTTTGATTGAGGCGAGCTCGGTCTTGTCGAGCTGGCCGTCGTGGTTGGCGTCGGCGGCTTCGAACTTGGCCTTGGCCTTCGCCGCATCCTTGCTGCCCGCGCTGAATTCTTCGAGCGAGATCGTGCCATTGCCGTCGGTATCGCGGTTTTTGTGCTCCTTCTTCTCGCCCTTGGCCTGGGCGGCTCCGGCGCAAAGGCCGAGGGTGAGAAGCAGGCTGAAGATGGATCGTGTTTTCATGGGATGATTGGAGTGTGGTGGAAGCGGAAGTGCTTCCAGTTGCCGAAGAGCCTGCCATCACCAACATTACGTGACGATTACGGCTGGAAACTTTCGAGCGGAGATGAGCGTTCCCACGAAAAAGGCTGCCGGGACATCCGGCAGCCTTTTTGGGAACCCGTGGTTAGCGGAGAAATTCAACGCGACGCTTACTTCTTCTTGCCGCCCTTATGCTTCTTGCCGCCGCCCTTTTTGCCTTCCTTCTTGCCGCCGCCTTTTTTGCCGTCCTTCTTGGCACCGGCGAGTTCGGACTTGTCGAGCTGACCGTCGTGGTTGGTGTCGAGCTTCTCGAATTTGGCCTTTGCCTTCTCAGGCTTCTTGCTGGCGGCCTGGAATTCCGCGAGGGAAATCTGGTGGTCGCCGTTGGTGTCGGCCTTCTTGAGACCATTTTTGTGGCCCTTGGCTTCGGCGGCTCCGGCACAGAGGCCGAGGGTGAGAAGAAGGGTGAGGATGGAGCGTGTTTTCATCGGATGGTGGAGTGTGTGGGAAGCGGAAGTGCTTCCTGATGCTCCAGACTCTGCCACCGCGAGCATTACGCGAAGATTACGAACGGAGACTTTCTTCAGTTCCTTTTTAGATCGAAGCGGAGCCTCCCGCCTTCGAGTCCGGCCGTGAGTTCACAACCCAACGCGGCGGCGCAGGCCTTCGCCAGTGGCAGCCCGAGGCCGAAATGTGAGCTGTCGCTCCGCGAGGGATCCAGCCGCCAGCAACGGTCGAACAGCAACGCGACCTGCTCATGGCCTAGACGTCCTGCCGAGTTCGACAGGGAAAGGCCGTCTGCATCGGCAACAAGACTGATCGAGTCTCCGTCCGGGGAATACTCCGCCGCGTTCGAAAGCAGGTTTTCGAGGATCGGTCGGAGCATGCCGGCATCCGTGTGCCAGACGAGGTCTGGGGCCAGGCTGCGATGCAGGGTCACACCTCTGGCGGCCGCGTGCTTTTCGAAAGGGGCCCAGCAGTCCTGGATGATTTCAGGAATGAGCACATCTGAGGCCTCCACGGCTGGCTGGGATTCCCAACGTGCCAGTGCCAGCAACTTTTCCACCAGGCTCTGCATCCGGCGCGAGGTTTCCAAGACGCCTTGAAAATCGGCGGCAGTGGCTTGATCCGGCCAGCGCAGCGCGGTCTCCGCCACGGCCCGCAGCTCGGCGATCGGGGTTCGCATTTCGTGGGCGAGATCAGCGCTGAAGCGACGCTCGCGATCAAAGCCCTGCTCCAGGCGCGCCATCAGGTCGTTGAGCCGCCGACCGATCGGCAGAAGTTCATTGGGCAGTTTCGATTCATCGAAGCGGGAGGCCAGCGATTCGGTGTGGATGGTCGCGGCTTTTTCCCCGAGCAACGACAGCGGCTCCAGTCCCAACCGGAGTCCCCGACTGATCATCAGCCAGCCGCCGACGGCCACGAACACGCCACAGGTGGCGATGCCTCCGAGCAGCAGCGAAAGCGTGCGGTGGACGTCGTCTAGCTCCCTCGCCACCACCACCGAGCGCGGCTTTTCGGCCCGCTCCGCGTCGGAAGCCAGTCGCTTCAATTGGGGATTGATGGCGAACTGCACCGCACGGAGCTGTCGGCCGTCCGGGAGAATCAGCGTCAGGAATCGCTCAGCCTTCTCAGCTTTTCCCGGGTTTGGAAGCACGCCATCGCCAAGGCTTTCGGATTTCGTCACCACCTCTCCCTGTGCATCCCAAGCCTGGAAATAGAGGCCGCTGCCTTCCTGCTCGAACTCCGTCCAGCGCTTGCCGACCTTGTCCGGTTTGGTCGGACGCTGGGCCTTGCGATCCGGCGTCAAAAACTCCCGCGCGCCGATCGAGGCCAGCCGCAGTTGGTCGTCGACGTTTCCGATCATCCCGGCGCGGACGACCGAGTAGATCGCCGCGCCGCTGGCGATGAACAGGAGGCCCATGACCAGGGAAAGCCGGATCAGCAGGCTGGAGCGGATCGATTTCATGGCGCACCTAACAGGTAACCCTGTCCGCGACGGGTGTGGATCAGAGGGGCGGAATCCGGGCTCACGGCGAGCTTTCCACGCAGCGTGCAGATGGCGGAGTCGACGACGTTGCTGAGCGGCGAGACGAGTTCGTCGTAGATGTGCGCCTCGATCTCGGTGCGGGTGACGACCTCCCCGGCCCGCAGTGCCAGGTATTCCAGCAGGGCGTACTCGCGGGCGGTCAGGTCGAGGGAAACGTCGCGACGACGGGCATTACGGGCGTTGGTGTCGAGGATGAGATCGCCAACCGTGAGTGTGCTACTGCGCTTCCCGTAATTTCGGCGACAGAGTGCCTGCACGCGTGCGAGCAGCTCCTCGAGGGCAAAGGGCTTGGGCAGGTAATCGTCAGCCCCGGTCTGGAGGCCGAGCACGCGGTCCGCCACGCTGTCGCGCGCGGTGAGCAGCAGCACCGGCGTGGAAACCTCGCTTTTCCGCAGGCCGTCCAGGATCGTCAATCCATCCATGCCGGGCAACATGATGTCGAGGATGATGGCGTCGTAGCTGCCCTCCTTCGCCATCCACAGCGCGTCCGTCCCATTGCCGGTTTCATCAAGCGCATAGCCGGAGCGGCGGAACGCGGTCGCCAGGGTCTGGCGGAGGCGTTCGGAGTCTTCGGCGAGGAGCAGGCGCATGACGATGACCGCAATCCTCCCACAGTCGCCTTCCGGAACAAGCGTTGAAATCCGGCGCGAGCGGGCTTGTTCAGTCAGTGGGGTCGCGATCATGCTTCCGGCATGCGCGATGACAGCCGCCGATGGATCGAGGCCGACCGGAGCCACTGCTGGCATCCGTTCACGCGGCAGGCCGAGTGGTGCCGGACCGATCCGCTGGTGATCGTCCGGGGCGAGGGCGCGTGGCTCTGGGACTCGGAGGGAAACCGCTACCTCGATGGCAATTCGTCGATCTGGACCAATGTTCACGGCCACCATCATCCGGTGCTGGATGCAGCGATCCGGGCGCAGCTCGACCAAGTGGCGCACACCTCGTATCTCGGCTTCGCCAATCCACGCGCCTCGGAGCTCGCGGAGCGGCTGTGCGGATTCTTTCCCGAGGGAACACTGGAGCGGGTGTTCTTCTCCGACGACGGCTCAACTGCGATCGAATGCGCGGTGCGGATGGCGCTGCAATACCGGCTCAACCGCCGGGAATCTCGCACGCGTTTCATTGCCTTCGAAAACGGCTACCACGGCGACACCCTCGGCGCGGCTTCGTTGGGCGGAGTGGGAAGATTCACGGCGACGATCGGTCGCTTCGGCCTGGAGGTCACCCGGGTCGCCACGATGGAGGATCTGGAAAACCTTTCGCCGGGAACAATTTCGGAAGTCGCCGCTGTCATCATCGAGCCGTTGATCCAAGGCGTGAATGAAATGCGTCCCTGGCCGAGTGGCATGCTCGCGGAGCTGCGTCGCTGGTGTGACCGGCACGGCATCCATCTGATCCTCGACGAGGTCATGACTGGCTTCGGCCGGACCGGCACGATGTTCGCCTGCCAGCGTGAGGACGTGATCCCGGATTTCCTCTGTCTCGCGAAAGGCCTCACCGGTGGCTACCTGCCGATGGCGGCCACGCTGACCACCGGGCGGATCTACGATGCCTTTCTCGGCGGTGCGGATCAGGCCTTCTACTACGGACACAGTTACACCGCGAACCCTCTCGGCTGCGCGGCGGCTCTGGCGAGTTTGGAAATTTTCGAAACGGAGCGGACGCTTGAAGGCCTCCAGCCGAAGATCGCGCGGATGGCGGAACTGCTTTCCGATTTATCGACCAGCCACCCGGAGGTCCACGAAGTCCGACAATGCGGCCTCATTGCAGGCATCGAACTGCGTCGCCCCGATGGCACCCAGTTTCCCGCTGCGGAGCGGATCGGCGAGGAAGTCTGCCTGGCGGCCCGCAAGCACGGCCTGCTCACCCGCCCGATCCTCGATACCCTCGTGCTGATGCCGCCACTGGTGGTTTCAACCGAGGACCTGAATTTCGCCGTGACCGCGATCGGTCGGGCGATCCGCGATTGTTTCGGGACATGAAAAAAGCCGCGTCTCCCGGAGGAAACGCGGCTTTGAAAGAAACAGTCCCTTCAGCGTGATGCGGTGGACTTGAGGTCCGGGCGCTGGCGGACGATGTTCGCGAGCATGTCGCGGCAGTGGCCGTAGCTGCAACGCTTGCTGAGAAGCTCGGCGCTGCGGGTGAAGGACCCCCACTGCACCACGGTCGCTTCCACGTTGCGGGTGCCCCAGGCCTTCATGGTCTCACCATTCGGGGTGAAGATGTCGATGGTGCCGGTGCTGGTGAGAGCAGAGCCGTAATCGTCAACGACATAGAGATAGGGAAGGCCCTTGATGCGGAAGACGGTGCCGACGGGATAGAAGGACCAGTCAGCGGCGGCGCTGCGGACGCGGTTGCTGTAGCGCAGCTCGGTGCCGGTGGCATTCTTGCTGCCGTAGATCAGGTGATCGCTCTCGCTGGCGCAGTAAGCGGTGGTGCGGACCAGGCGGGAGCGCTCGCTGAACGCGTAAACCGGCATGCCATGCTTGTCCTTGCGGTGCGCGGAGGCGGCGGAGGCGACGGTTGGCGAAGGAGCAGCGGTCGGGAAGCTTTCGCTCGAGCCGAGCCCGAGGGCCCAACCGGAAGACGAGGAGGAGGAGGAAGCCTTTCCAATCGAGCTCTTTGGAAGAACATTGACGGAAGAGGAGCAGTTGGAAAGGAGCGGGGCCAGGAAGGCCAGGGCAGCCAGTGAGAGAAGTTGTCGGCGCATGCGTTCGGGTAGGGATCGAGGTGACGGGACAGAGATCTTTAAAACGAGACTCGCGCATTAGGGGGGGCATCCGGGGCGGTGGCAACCTGAAAATCCAACCGTTAGGGATGGGGTTCATGGCGCTCAAATCGAGATGCATGGCCGATTTCCGACTGTATCCACCATTCTGTCAGGGATTCCGGCGATCTTGGGCCGACGATTGGCACCGAAAAATTATTTCAGAAATCTTAAAATATTTTTCGTGAAATTTGCCCGCATTTGGTGGTTTTGCACCCCGAGGGGCAATGCAGACACGAAAAAAGGCCGGAGTCTCCCCCGGCCTTTTAGTGATGGATGGTCGCCGGGTCGACTCAGACGTAGCCGAGCTTGGTCGCGCGATCCTCGATGGCCTTCTCGTTGTCGAGCAGCTCCTGGATCGGATCCCAGCGGCCGGAAATGAGGGCGTCGCGGGCGGAGTCCGGCATGACGACCGGGAAATCCTGGCCTGCCGAGCTGCGGACGCGCATGGCATCGAGGTCGATGCTGACCTCAACGGTCGGATCGGATTCGACGGCGTTTTTCAATGCGACGATGTCCTCGGCAGTGGCGACGACGCAGGGCATGGCCAGCGTGGTGGAGTTGCCGAAGAAAATTTCCGCGAAGGACTCGGCGATGACGGCCTTGAAGCCGTACTTGGCAAGGGACTGCGGGGCGTGCTCGCGGGAGGAGCCGCAGCCGAAGTTGACGCCGGCGATCAGGATCGAGGCGTCGTCAAAGCGCGAATCGTTGAGCGGATGGTCGGTCTTCTCGCCGGTGGTCGGGTTGAAGCGGACGTCGTAGAAGGCGAATTCACCGAGGCCATCGAAGGTGACGCACTTCATGAAGCGCGCCGGGATGATGCGGTCGGTGTCGATGTCCGCGCCGGGGATGAAGACGGCGCGTCCGGAAACGGTGATGACGGGTTCAAGTGCCATGGTGAGAGGTTCTTGGAGTGGGAATGGGGATGGGCTGTATCAACTTGGACTATTTCTTCTCGTCTGGCCGATCCTCCAACTTCGGTCTTTGGTATTTTCTATAAATATCGCCGATCTGTTTTCGGAAAACTTCAGTGTCCGGTTGGCCTTTAGTGAATTCGGCGGAAATCCTTTCGGCCTCGTCACCTAACTCGGGCATTACGACGAGCAACTTTTTGCCGAGAGGCGTCTGGTAGAGTCGGATTAGTTCGTTTAGCTCGTCGGAGGAGAAATTTTTATCGAAAAGTGCGATGTGACGCTTTTTAAGTTCTGGATTGGAATACATTTTCTCGAAGTAGTCGTCAGAGACTTTCTTCATTTCTGCAATTCCTTCGTCCGGTACACCTCGCGCCTTGAACTGATTCAAGGTGGTTTGGAAGGCTGCCCTCGAAGCGCGGATCGACGACTCCTGGGCCTGCATGAGATCGTATAGCTGCTCGGAAGGAGGTTTCTCCTCCGCATGCAGCATCCCGGAAACTAGCAACAGCGGGATGAAAAGGCGGGCGAGTGACATGACGTTCAAGAGAGGGGGACTCAGGCCACGGCGGCCGCTTCCTGCGGGATGGCGAAGACTTCACGGGCGTCGGCGATGGAGCCCTGGATGGCCGCGGCGGCGACCATGACGGGCGACATCAGGACGGTGCGTCCGGTCGGCGAGCCCTGGCGGCCCTTGAAATTGCGGTTCGAGGACGAGGCGCAGAGCTGGTCGCCGACGAGCTTGTCCGGGTTCATGGCCAGGCACATCGAGCAACCGGCGGCGCGCCATTCGAAGCCAGCGTCGCGGAAGATCTGGTCGATGCCTTCCTTTTCACAAAGCACGGCGACGATCTGGGAACCGGGGACGGCGATGGCCTTGACGCCTGCCGCGACCTTGTGGCCCTTGATGTATTTCGCGACCTCGCGGAAATCGGAGAGGCGGCCGTTGGTGCAGGAGCCGAGGAAGGCGACGTCGATCTTGACGCCCTTGATCGGGATGCCGGCGGGCAGCTTCATGTATTCCAGAGCCTCGACGATCGACTGGCGCTGCAGCGGAGTGGCGGCTGCTGCGGGGTCGGGGATGGTTTCGGAAATGGCGATGCCGTGATCCGGAGAGATACCCCAGGTGACGGTCGGCTCGATGTCGGCGGCGTTGATCACGACGATGTCGTCGTAGTGGGCGTCGGCATCGGAGGCGAAAGATTTCCAGCGCTCAACGGCGGCGTCCCAGTCGGCGCCAGTCGGGCAATACGGGCGGCCCTTGAGATACTCGAAGGTCGTTTGGTCCGGATTGACGTAGCCGCAGCGGGCACCGCCTTCGATGGCCATATTGCAGACGGTCATGCGCTCTTCCAGCGACATGCGGTCGAAGACCTCGCCGGCGTATTCGTAGGCGAAACCGATGCCGCCCTTGGCTCCGAGCAGGCGGATGATGTGGAGAGTGACGTCCTTGGCATACACTCCGGGGCGGAGCTGGCCGTTGACCTCGATGCGGCGGACCTTGAGTGGCTCCATGGCCATCGTCTGGGTGGCCAGCACGTCGCGCACCTGGGTGGTGCCGATGCCGAAGGCGATCGCGCCGAAAGCCCCGTGGGTGGCGGTGTGGGAGTCGCCGCAGGCGATCGTGGTGCCGGGCTGGGTGATGCCCTGCTCGGGTCCGACGACGTGGACGATGCCCTGTTTTCCGGAACGGAGGTCGAAGTAGGTGACCCCGAAGTCCTCACAATTCTTGCGCAGGGCCTCCATCATTTCCGCGGCGAGCGGATCGTTCGGCCGGTCCTGATGCTCGGTCGGCACGATGTGATCGACGGTGGCGAAGGTGCGCTGCGGGTATTTCACTGTCAGGCCGAGATCGCGGAGCATCCCGAAGGCCTGTGGGGAGGTCACCTCGTGGATGAGGTGGGTCCCGATGAACAGCTGCGTGCGGCCGTCGGCCAATTGTCCCACGGTGTGGGCATCCCAAACTTTCTGATAAAGGCTCTTGCCCATGGCTTGATGCGCCGACTTCGGCGGGGGCGAAAGCTGCACCTCCGCCGGAAAAATGTCAAAGCCGCATCCCTTGAAATGAAAACCGGGCTCAGGCGATGTTGATGAAACCGACGATCAGGGCTCCGAGAGCCGCTAGAACCGCGACAACAATGGCGACCCTCCGCACCGTCGCCATACGATTCCCTTTACTTCCGGACGTGCCTCCATCCACCCAGTGATCCCAAGACCCATCACCGGACGTATTGTTGGAACGATGGTAATGGCGGATTTGAGCGCGGAATTTTGGTCCCGAATCGGAAGGCGCAAGACGCTTCATACTTAGACAAGTTGGGAGGAAAGCATTGCAATATGCGATTCAGACCAGTCCCAATGTCAATGCAAAAAGCCTCCTCACCCGAAAGTGGGAGGCTTCGAAAACGGATCGAGAAGAGAGGGCGAGCCTTACTTCGTTGGGATCACTTCCTGCGGCTGAGCGGCTGGAATTTCCTGGAACCGTGGAAGAGGGCGAAGGCCTGGGGCTTTCGGTTCACCAGTGCAGCAGCATGAGACGGAAAGGAGTGCGAAAAGAGATGCGCCAGACGCAAAGAGAATGCGGATCATGGGTTGAGAGGAGATTGGTTCAAAACTGGAAGTAAAAGCCGGGACGGATTGCGATGCAATCCGTCCCGGAAATCAGTTGGGGAAGCGTAAACTTCCCGTATCAACCGGCCTTACTTGGCAGGAGCCACGTAGCCTGGAGCGGTCGGAGCTGGCTTGCTGTTGCAGCAGGAAGTGGCAAGGAGGGTTCCGGCGGCGGCAGCGGCAAGAGCGGCGATTTTGACGAGTTTCATGTGTTTGGAATCGATTGAGTTGGTTTCATGAGTCTCCCAGCTACAGCTAGGAAACTCGCCGACTCTAACGACGAGGAAAGTCGGTGCAAGTAGAATCGCGGCATTGGAACGATGGAGGATTCGGTTGCCAGCGGGGGGAAATTGCCTAGAGTCCCGCCCCCCGGACAAACGGTCCGGTTTCCTACCCATGAACACGGAACCACACGTGGCGATCGTCGGTGCCACCGGCGCGGTCGGCGAAGAAATGATGCTCTGCTTGGAACAGCGAAATTTTCCAGTCGGGAAACTCACGCTGCTCGCCTCCGCCCGCTCGGCCGGAAAGACGCTGAAATTCCGTGGCCAGGACGTGGTCGTGCAGGAACTCACGCATGATTCATTCAAGGGTGTGGACATCGCGCTCTTCAGCGCAGGCGGCGGCATTTCCCTCGAATTCGGTCCCTCTGCCGCTGCGGCGGGTGCGGTCGTGATCGACAATTCCTCCGCGTTCCGGATGGACGCCGACGTGCCGCTCGTGGTCCCGGAAATCAACCCCGAGGCCGCAAAGATTCGCCCACGCGGGATCATCGCAAACCCGAACTGCACCACGATCATTTCCCTGATGGCGCTCGCGCCGCTGCATGACGCCTTCGGGCTGCGCTCGATCATCGCCTCCACCTACCAGGCGGTTTCCGGATCGGGCGCGCAGGGCATCGTCGAACTGGAGCAGCAGATGAAGGCCATCAACGCCGGCGAACCGGTGACGCTGAGGGTGTATCCCCGCCAGATCGCGTTCAACGTGATCCCACAGGTGGATGCATTCACGGAAAACGGCTACACCAAGGAGGAGCTGAAAATGCTCAACGAAGGCCGGAAGATCATGAACCTGCCGGACCTCCGCGTTTCCTGCACCTGCGTCCGCGTCCCGGTTTACCGTTCGCACTCGGTTTCCATCACCGCGCAGTTCGAGCGTCCGGTGGATGCCGCCGCTGCCCGCGCCGCCTATGCAGGCAAGGCCGGAGTCAAGGTCATGGACGACATCGCCAATAAGGTGTTCCCCGTCCCGCTCGACACCACCGGCAAGGACGACTGCCTCGTCGGCCGCATCCGTAAGAATCTGGTATTTGAAAACGCCCTCGACCTCTGGGTCGTCGGTGATCAGGTCCGCAAGGGGGCTGCGCTCAATGCGGTGCAAATTGCCGAGATTCTCTGAAAATCCAGGGAACCGCCAAGTCGCCAAGAACGCCAAGTCTTGAAATGCCGGGTTTTCCTTGGCGAACTTGGCGTCCTGGCGGTGAATTCAACCTCTCAGTCCAATATGGATCTCAAAGACTATCTCGCCACCCGTGCCAAGGAAGTGGATGCCGCGCTTGACCGGCATTTGCCGAAAAAGTCCGCCGCACCGGCGACGATCCACGCAGCAATGCGCTACACGGTCTTCGCCGGTGGCAAGCGCCTGCGTCCGATCCTCTGCCTGGCCGCCGCCGAGGCCTGCGGCGGGGAGACGGAGAATGCGCTGCTCCCGGCTTGTGCGGTCGAGGTCCTGCACACCTACTCGCTGGTCCACGATGACCTGCCGTGCATGGACGACGACGACCTGCGTCGCGGTCGCCCGACCTGTCACAAGGTCTACGGCGAAGGCATGGCCGTGCTGACCGGCGACGCCCTTCTCACCGAAGCCTTCCTTTTCCTCGCGCAAACTCCCGCGACAAAACGCTACTCAGCGAAGGACTACGTTTCCGAGCTCGCCCTGACAGGTGGGTCCCGCCATCTCATCGGTGGACAGGTGCTCGACCTCGAAGGCGAAGGCCAGAAGGCCACCAAGGCTCGGCTTGTGAAGATCCACGAAGCAAAAACCGCCGCGCTGTTGATGAGCTCGCTGCGTCTCGGCGCGATGACCGCCAACGCCACGCCGAAGCAGCTCGAAGCGCTCACTGTTTTCGGCCACGCCCTCGGCCATGCCTTTCAGGTGATCGACGACATCCTCGACGTCACCCAGTCCACCGAAGTCCTCGGCAAGACCGCCGGAAAGGACGCCGCTGTCGAAAAGACTACTTACCCTTCGCTCATGGGCCTGGATAAATCCCGCAAGGAAGCCGCCAAGCTCACCAAGCAGGCGATGGACGCCTTGAAGCCACTTGGAAAAAACGCCGATCGCCTCCACGAGATCGCCGCCTATTTGTTGGAGCGGGAGTATTGAAGAGGTGAATGGTGAATCGTAAATGGTAAGTGGTGGAAGAGGTTGCTCTTACCACCATTCACGATTCACAACTCACGATTTACCTCTTCAAACCCTCACCACCGTCAGCTCCGGCCGGCAGTTGAAACGCAGCGGCAGGAACGAGGTGCCGAGCCCGCGGCCGACGAAGAGCTTCCCTGCGGGCGTGTCGTAAAGACCGGTGACGTAGCCGTTCACGCCACTCGGCAACAAAAGCGGGCCAAGCAGAGGCAGGCGGCATTGGCCACCATGCGAGTGGCCGCTGAGGATGAGGTCGTAGGGCTTTGCGACGACTTGATCTCCTACCGCTGGATAGTGGCAAAGCAGGATCCTTGGCTTCGGCTCGATGGAGTTCAGCCCGTAGAGTCCGCCGGTGCCGTGAATGGCGAAGGACCCGAGATCCACCGCCTCGTCCAACAGCCAGGCACCCCCAGTCGCCTTGCCGACGGAACGGTAGGCCTCCACCGACTCGGGATCGTAGGGATCGTGGTTTCCGATCACGGCGTAGACCGGTGCGCCAGCCGTTTTCAAAAGATCCGCTGCTTCCGCGAGATGCTCGGTTTCCTTGCGATCCACCAGATCACCGGTGAAGCACACCAGATCGGGCTTTTCGGCGCGGGTGACTTCAAGGATCGATTCCACCCAGGCTCGATTTCCCCTATAGTGAAAATCGGTTAGATGGACGATCGTCTTGCCCAACCCGAGGTGGGAAAAGTCCAGCCGCGTGACCTCCAGCCATCGCGGCTCCACGCCCAAGGCATCCACCGCCGCGACTGCGCCAAGCGCCAGGGTCGTGCGCTTGAGGAAGGTGCGTCGGGTCACTGCCATGCTGGACTTCCTCTAGCATGGTCGGAACGCGGGCGCGTGTGAAATTTTTCAACCCGCCCCGTGAAGACGGGCTCACCGGTTCAGCCACCAAAAGCCCGCGTTCAGGTAGGTCGCATAGCTGACCCATGCGAGGTAGGGAAACAGCAGCCATCCGGCGGTCACGTTCACTCTTCTGGCGAGAATGATCGTCCACGCGATGCACACCCACATCGCGACGATGTCGATGAGCGCGAGACCACTGCGATGCGCTCCGAAAAACAAGGGCGTCCACGCGAGATTGAGCACGAGCTGGAAAATGAACACCGCGATGGCCAAACGTGAGCCGGCCTGTTTCCGATCCCTCACCAGCAGTCCCAGCGACACGCCCATCATCGCATACAGCACCGACCACACCGGCCCGAACACCCACGGCGGCGGTGTGCCGGGCGGACGTTGCAGTGACTGATACCAACCTTGACCGCCGCCAGCGAATGCGACGCCGCCCAGTCCTCCGAGGCCGAGAATCAGAAGGGCGAAGAGCAATGGCAGCAGCCAGGGAATGCGTGAGGAGGAGTTCATGGGATTGGCAACGAACGCTCGCGGTGACTCCAACACAAGCACTCGCTTCATCGTGAATGGAGTTTGCAAACTTGACGGAATCCACTCGTAATCACACATCACCATGCCCCTTCCACGTTTCTCGACCTTGCTCGCCTGCCTGCTCGCCGCCACGAGCGCCTTTGCGGAGCCCGTTCCAAAAGACATGAAATTGTTCCTGCTGATCGGGCAGTCGAATATGGCCGGCCGGGGCAAGGTGGAGCCTCAGGACCAGGTGGTGAATCCGAAGATCTTCATGCTGACGAAGGATCTCAAGTGGGTGCCCGCCAAGGACCCGTTGCATTTCGATAAGCCGGTGGCAGGGGTCGGCCTCGGCTCGCAGTTCGCGCGGGAGCTTTCCAAGGCGGATCCGACTGCAACCATCGGCCTCATCCCCTGTGCAGTCGGCGGTACCACCCTGGATCAGTGGAAAGCCGGTGAAGCCCTTTACAAAGACGCCGTCTCACGGGCCGAAGAGGCCATGAAAAGCGGCAAGCTCGTCGGCATCCTCTGGCATCAGGGCGAGGGCGACAGCGGCAATCCGGCAACTGTCGACTCTTACGCGGATCGCTTTTCCAAGATGATCGGCAAGCTCCGGAGAGATCTCCGGGCCGACAAGGTGCCGGTGTTGGTCGGCGAACTCAGTCATGGATACAACAAGAACGACTCCATCAACGCGGTGCTGCCGGATGCCGTGAAGAAGGTCGCCCCCAGTGGTCTGGTCAGCTCGGAAGGCCTAGGCAACAAAGCCCTCCATTTCAACTCCGCCGATCTCCGAACCTTCGGCCAGCGCTATGCCACCGAGTATCTGAAATTGGCAAAGCCCTGAGGCTGCGGAATCCGGATTTCCCAACGATTCCCTGCATGGAATCACTTTCCTTGAATAGTCCTGTGAACTCCCCAGTCTCACAGGACCATGAAATCCGGTATCTCCCTGTGTCTGCTTGTGGTGAGTTCCCTGATGGTGAAGGCCGCGCCGCCTGCTCCTTCAGTCCCTAACCCGATGATTCAGGTCACGGTGGAATACATCGAAGTCACGCAGGAGGAAGCCACGCGCCTGCTTTACAAGGAGAAGCTCGGAAAGGACGGTACCAAGCTCCGGGCGGAATTGCAGACCATGATGGAGTCCGGGCGAGCGAAGCCATTTGAAACCTTGATGATCTCGATTCGGGCTGGCCAGAAGGCGACCTCCGAGTCGATCCGTGAGGTGATCTACGCCACAGAGTACGAGCCAGCGGAACTCCCGACGACTGTTGAGGTGGAAAAGCAGACCGCCGCGAGTCCGGACATGGTCAAGGCGCTCTCTTCACTGGTGACGCCGGAAACCCCCACCGCCTTTGAGACTCGGAATACCGGCGGAACGATTGAGTCCGAAGCCATCCTGTCCGATGACAAGAAGACCATTGATCTTCGCTTGATTCCCGAGTTGGTCATCGACACGGGTGTGAAAAAGTTCAACGCCCGCAAGGATGCGCTGGGCAACGATCTCTTCATTGAAATGCCGCTGTTTTATTCCATCCGATTCAATACGGCAGCGGAGTTGAGCGATGGTGTGCCTCAACTTGTCTCCCTCCAGACTCCACCCGGCGCGGACGGCGCGCCGGACCGCAGCCGCAAGCTGATGGCCATCGTGACTGCCGAGGTCGTGAAGCCATCGCCTTCGAAATAATCCGGCCACTCATTGATCGCAGAAACCATGAAACCGACCCTTTTTGCCCTTCTTGTCCTCTCCAGTTCTTTGGTCGCCCAGGAGCCCGCGCCACGTCCGGCCCCGGAGGCTTTTGAGAACGGGGACCTCGGCAAGTTGGAGGACTTCGATGTGTCTCCCAATGCACCCATGCAGGTTCAGGTGACCATGGAATTCATCGAGGTACCGCAGGCAGAAGTCACCCGCTTGCTCTACAAGGAGAAGCTCGGGAAGGACGGCAGCAAGCTGCGTGAGGAACTCCAGAAATTGGTCGATGCACAGAAGGCAGACCTCTATGAAACCATGATGGTGGTGGCCCGGAGTGGCCAGAAGGCAACGATCGAGTCCGTCCGCGAGGTGATTTCCCCGACCGAATACGAGCCGCCCCAAATCCCCAGCGAAATCAAGGTCGACAAGGAAACCATGGACAGTGCCGAAAAGCTCAAGACCCTAACTTCCTTGATGACATCGAATACGCCGACCGCTTTTGAGACGAGGAACACTGGCAGCACCTTGGAGATCGAGCCAACAATCGGCGATGATGACCAAACAATCGATCTGCGTACTGTACCTGAAATGGTTTTCGAAACCACATGGCGTAAATGGAACGTGCACAAGGATCTGCTTGGAAATGGGTCCGCCATCGAGATGCCCTACTTCTACATGCTGCGAACCAACACCTCTCTCACCTTGGCGGATGGCATGCCGCAGTTGCTTTCGGTCCTGACGCCGAAAGGCGCGGATGGCACGCCGGACCCGAGCCGCAAGATGCTCGTCATCGTCACGGCGGATGTGGTCAAAGTGAGACTCAAGCCCACCCGATGAAGCACTCCTTTTTCCTGCTGCTGCTGATCGCCGGAAGCCTGCGGGCGGAGATCGGAATCGTGGCGCATCCCGGCGTCGATTGCTCGGCGGGAAGCACCACGGTCTGGACCGGAGCGATGCAGGCGGCCTTTGATCGCATGCTCGGCGCGAAAAGTTCGTTGACGCTGGATCGGGTGGAGCCACCGAATCCGCTGGTCACAAAGATGGCGGGCTTTTCCTGGAAGGAGGACGCGGTGCTGCCGAAGGACGGATGGTTTGCCGTGACCGGAGATGCCTCGGAGAAGCTGGCGGATGAGGCGAATCAGAAATGGCAGATCCTCGCCGGGGCAGGTCCGATGCCTTTCAAATACAACGGATCTGCCGGAGGTCGCGCCGCCTATGTTGGAATGAAGCGCGATTTCCTTTTCAAGCTGGCCTTCAGTCCCTCGGGAGCCTCGCGGCTGTCATGGGGTCGCGAGAAGACGCCGGTCCGGTTCTTCGGAGCCAGGGGAGATGTGGCGGGTGACTATTCCGGGAGTGTCCGGGTTCTCGCCTACCGTCCGCTTGAGCGCTGCATGGCTCTGCAACTACTCGCGAAGGTGGGCGATGACACCCTCGTGCTTTACCAACCTGCAGAAGGTCAGCCGATGATCGAGGCCATGCGCTGGGTGAAGACCTGGCGTGAGGGATGGGATAAACATGAGGGCGACGATCTGGACTGGGATGACAAGGTCCTTCATCAGATGGACGACCTGCGAGTGCCGGAGATTTCACTGAAGGGCCATGCGGATTTCGGCAATGACTTCAAGGGGACTTACCATTTCAAGGACGAGAAGCTGCCCTACTTGGTGACCCAGGCCGTGACCGACATGAAGCTGGAGATCGATGGTTTCGGAGTGAAATTCGAAGCCACTGCGGAGATGCAGGTGGATCCCTTTGCGAGTGATACGCGCAAGAGTCCGGTGCCCCGCAAGTTCTGGTTTGATCGTCCATTTTTCGCCTTCCTCTGGCGGGACGGTGCCGAGTGGCCCTACGCCGCCGTCTGGTTCGGCACGGCGGAGGGTTTGGTGAAGTAGCACAAGTTTGCAACTTGTGTGCGGGGGTGGAGTCCGCATGTGGGATGATCTCCGGATGCTCTTTTCGGTCCGCTCTTCCCAGCACGCAACTTGCAAAGTTACGCGACTTCGCGCCTATGCCAGCACGCCGGTCACGACCTTCGACGGTTTCACGCCGGTGAGCTTCTGGTCGAGGCCTTGGAAGGGGAATGAGAGTTTCTTGTGATCGAATCCAAGCAAGTGAAGCATGGTCGCGTGGAAATCATGGATGTGAACCGGGTCCTTCGCCGCCGAATAGCCGACGGGATCGGTCTCGCCATACGTGAAGCCGGGCTTCACTCCCGCACCCGCCATCCACAGCGTGAAGGCCCCGGGATTGTGGTCGCGACCGACGAACTTGTTGGTCGTGCCGCCGCGGTTTTCCTGCATCGGGGTGCGGCCGAATTCTCCGCTCCAGACGACGAGCGTGTCCTCCAGTAGGCCGCGCTGCTCCAGGTCTGTTAGAAGCGCGGAGATCGGCTTGTCGATGTCCACGCACTTCTTCACGAATCCGCCGCTGATCGACTCGACCTCATTTGATCCGTGCGTGTCCCAGCCCCAATCGAAGAGCTGGATGTAGCGCGTGCCGGCCTCGGCGAGGCGACGGGCGAGCAGGCAGTTGTTCGCGAAGGATTCCTTTCCGGGCTTCGTGCCGTACATTTCGTGGATGTGGGCGGGCTCCTTCGAGATGTCCATGACCTCGGGAACCGAGACCTGCATGCGGAAGGCCATTTCGTACTGGGAAATGCGGGTCAGCGTCTCGGGGTCGCCGATTTCCTGATGGGTCTGGCGATCGAGCTGATCGAGCGCATCGAGCGCGGTGCGGCGCACATCGCGGGTGATGCCGGGAGGGTTCGCGGCATTGAGCACCGGATCACCGGCAGAGCGGCACTGCACGCCCTGGTAGACGGAAGGCAGGAACCCGGAGCCCCACAGCGAGGCGCCGACGCGCGGGATGCGGCCACCGGAAATGAGGACCATGAAGCCGGGCAGGTTGTTGTTGTCGCTGCCTAGTCCCCAGGTCACCCAGGAGCCGATCGAGGGGTAACCGAGGTTCTGACTGCCGGTGTGGACGAGCAGTTCAGCCGGGCCGTGGTTGAACTGGTCGGTCTGCATCGTCTTGATGAAGCAGAGCTTGTCGGCGTGCTGCGCGAGGTTCGGCAAGCGGTCGGAGAACCACGCGCCGGACTTTCCGTACTGCTTGAACTCAAACTGCGGGCCGAGCATTTTCGGCACCCCTTGGATGAAGGCGAAGCGCTTGCCCTCCAGGAATTCCTTCGGGCATTCCTTGCCATCGAGGCGCTTGAGATCCGGCTTGTAGTCGAACAGGTCGAGCTGACTGGGCGCGCCGACCATGTGAAGGAAGATCACCCGTTTCGCCTTCGGAGCGATCAAGGGCGTGAGCGCCATCAGCGGATCATTCGCATCGCGCAGGATCGCTGGCTTTCCAGAGCCGGACGCGATTCCCTGCGAAGCGAGCCACATCCCACCGAGTCCGGTGGTGCAATCGCGGAGAAAGTGCCGACGAGTGAGCTGGCGCAGGCGTTCCTGGGCGATGGTGTCCTGTAAATTCATGTTGGAATCTAATTCGTCATTCGGATTTCGTCATTCGACATTCCTGCCTCATCTCACCATCGCCTCATCGAGGTTCAGCAGCACGGAGGAAACAACTCCCAGCGCGGCGATCTGCGGCGTGGCTCCGGCCTTGGGATCGGGGGATTGGGTGAAGTCGGTTTCGAGTTTCCGGTAAAGGGCCGTGAGCTGCTTGAGCCGCTCGGGGGTGACGCTGCGCGAGGTGACGCGACGGTAACCGTTGGAAAGCTTTTCCTCGATCGCGGGAACGGGAAGTTTCTCGATCCATGCAGCAAGGGCGCGGGCGCATTCGTCGAAGGCCGGGTCGTTCATGACGGTCAGGGCCTGCAGCGGGGTGTTCGAAACCAGGCGGCGCTTGCTGCACATCTCGCGGGTCGGCGCATCGAAGGTGGCGAAGGTCGGATAGGGAATACTGCGTTTCCAGTAGGTGTAGACCGAGCGGCGGTAGCGTTCCGGATCTCCGGGCATCGGAGTTTTCCAGGGATCGGCATTGAAAGGCTTCCAAACGCCATCGGGAATCGGCGGATGAGTGGGCATGCCGAAGGTCTTCTGGGTGATGAGTCCGCTCACCGTCAGTGAATGGTCGCGCGCCATTTCCGCGGTGAGCCGCTGACGGGGGCCGCGGGCGAGGAGGCGGTTCGACTGGTCACGCTCCGCCATGCCGGGGGCGATGACCGCGCTCTGGCGGTAGGTGGCGGAGGTGACGAGCTCACGCAACAGGCGCTTGATGCTCCAATTGAAGTCGCTCTGGAAGCGCACCGCGAGGTCGTCGAGCAACTCCGGGTGGTAGGGCTTCACGCCGGACGAGCCAAAGTCCTCGGCGGTCTCGACGATGCCGGTGCCGAAGAGTTCCAGCCAGAAGCGGTTCACGGCAACGCGGGCGGTGAGCGGGTTCTCGGGAGAGACCAGCCACTTTGCCATGCCGAGCCGGTCGTGCTTGGCGTTGGCCGGGATCTTCGGGAAAAGCACAGGCACGTCCGGGGTTTCAATGAGGTCGCCCTTGTTAAGCCAGTTGCCGCGAATGAAGACGTGGGTCTCGCGACGGGCGGCCGGCTCCAACTCACGCATCACGGGGACGGTGGTCGAGGGGATGGCCTTGAGCTGCTTGTTGGAGTTGCTGATCGCTTCACGCAGCGCGGTCACATCGCTACGTGTGAGCAGGGCGGTCCAAACCGGATCCGAGGTGGTCGCGAGTCGTCCGCGTTTCGCCACCATCGGGAAGCTGGCGATGATCGTGCCGCCATTCGCCAGTGAGACCTGGAGCTTCGCGCCGGGTTCGACGATGATCGGCTCCTGTGGGATCACGACGCACCAGCGGGTGCGGTCGATCTTGCTGTAGGGGCCCCAGCCCTGACCGCCGCGCAGGGAGATTTCCGGATCGAAAAGCGGATGCTCCTCATCGCCAACCAAGCGGGCGAGCGAGACTGGCCGAGGTTTCGATCCATCGGCCGGGAGAATGGTGACCTCGATTTTCTTCAGGAATGAACCCCACTCGGGAGTGAGTCGGGCGGCGGACTCATCGACGGGTAGCAGCTCCAATTTCAGCGCGGTCAGAGGTGCGCCTTGAGGCGGCAGGAACGAGAGCAGGTGGGTCGAACTGCTGGCCACGTTGCCGGTGGTGCGGAATTCACGGAAGCCATCCTGATCGGCCGTTTTCAACATCGTGCCCTTGCCGGTGGCATCGAGGTTGTTCACCGGTTGCCAGGCAGTGGACTTGTTCAAATTACCATGGATCCCGTACAACGTGGACTCCGCCTGCATGATCTCGGCATGCAGCTTGCCCGCCTCGTTGTGCTTTGAGCGGTCCAGCGGGATGGCGATCTCGGGATAGTTTTCGCTGAGGTCGGCGTCCCGAGTCTGGTTGAAGAAGGCGGCGAACTTGTAGTATTCCTCGTGCTTGATGGGGTCGTAGGGATGGCTGTGGCACTGCACGCAGCCGAAGGTCTGACCCTGCCAGACTTCCCAAGTGGTGTTGACGCGGTCAAGCACAGCGGTGACGCGGAATTCCTCATCGTCCGTACCACCCTCATCGTTCGATTGCGTGAGCCGCTGGAAGGTGGTGGCGATGAGTTGATCGAGGGTGGGATTCGGGAGCAGGTCGCCGGCGAGCTGCTCGATGGTGAACTGGTCGAAGGGCTTGTCCTGATTGAATGAGTCGATCAACCAGTCACGGAATTTCCAGGTATCCCGGCGATTGTCCGAGCCCAGGCCTTCCGAGTCGGCGTAGCGCGCGAGATCCATCCACACCGAGGCCCAGCGCTCGCCGAAGGCCGGTAAGGCCAGCAGGCGGTCGATTTGCTTCTCATAGGCATCGGGAGAGGTGTCGGCGATGAAGGCATCCAACTCTTCCAAAGTCGGAGGCAGCCCCACCAGATCGAGTGAAACACGGCGCAGCAATGAGGCGCGATCGGCCTCCTTCGACGGGCTGAGTTTTTCCGAATCGAGACGACCGAGGATGAACTGGTCGATGGGATTTCGACACCAGTCCGGCATCGAAACCTTCGGCGGCGTGTGGCGCTCGGGTTTCACGAACGACCAGTGCTCACCCCATTTCGCGCCTTCTTTGATCCACTGCCGGAGAGTTTCGACCTCCTTGTCGGAAAGCGGTGGTCCGTGTTCGGGCTTCGGCATGACCTCGTCTTCATCCTTGCTGACGATGCGCTTCATCAGCTCCGAGGCGTCCGGGTTTCCTGGCACCACGACGATCTCGCCGGACTTGCCCTTGCCGAGCACCTTGTCGTGGTAAATGAGGGAAATGTTGCCCGCTTCTTTCACACCGCCGTGGCAGGCGGTGCACTTGGCATTGAAAATCGGCCGCACGTCATGGGCGAAATCGATCTCTCCCCGCGAGATCAGCGGGGCCAGAGAGAAGATCAGTATGGAGCGACAGGATTTCATTCAGAAAGATGCGGATTTCGTTCAGGATGCTTCCCCGAACTGAGGGTTGGGAATCCAGCCGATCAATATTCGGGAATTCTGGGAGACTGCACCGTTTGCAATCAAGGAAGCACTCGTTGGAAACTGAGCTACAATTACTCCCAAATTTCCCGAATGCTATCAGGCCTCACGTATTTCCGCCACGGCGGCAGCCATGTCCGGAGCGCGGAAGGTCGAGGAACCGGCCACCATCACGTTCGCCCCCGCCTCGCCGCAGCGACCGGCGGTTTCGGTGACGATGCCGCCATCGACCTCGATGTGGTAAGAAAGTCCGTGCTCGGCACGATACGTCGCCGCGGCGGAAATTTTCGGCAGCACCTCGGCCATGAACGCCTGTCCGCCGAAGCCAGGCACCACGGTCATGCACAGCAGCAGGTCGATCTGATCGAGAAAAGGGATCGCCGCCTCGAAGGGCGTGGCCGGATTCAGCGCCAGTCCGGCCTGGCAGCCTGCCTCGCGGATGCGGCGCAGGGTTTCCGCCACGTCGTGCTCGGCCTCGACATGGACCGTGATCAGATCGGCCCCGGCGGCCACAAAGCGCGGCAGGAAATGATCCGGTCGTGAGATCATCAGGTGGACATCGAGGAAGACGTCGTTCGTTTCATGGACGGTCTGGACCATCGCCGGGCCGAACGAGATGTTGTCGACGAAATGCCCGTCCATCACATCGAGATGGATCCAGTCAGCTCCGGAATGGATCGCACGGGTCACCTCATCGCGCACGCGCGAAAAATCCGCCGCCAGCAAGGACGGCGCCACCACACGGTCACGGAAAGTCTTTGGAATCACGTCGATAGGGAAGACGCGCCAGGCCGAAGTGGCAAGCGGCCAGTGACTGAAGTCAGCCAGTGGCGAAATCCGCGTGCATTTTCTCCGGATCTCGGGAGGTTGAAAGTGTCCATGCCGGAAACTCCGATAAATCCCCAGCCCTCGCCGCTGAATCCGCTTCAGTCGGCGGTGCTCGATGCCTCGGCGAATGACCCGTTGCGCGAGGTGCGCTTTGCCGGCGGGCTGGCCATGCTGGCGATCTTTTCCTTTGCCCTCGTGACCACTGGTTTTTTGCTGTTCGAGGGCTGGATGTTCTGGCGCGGGCTGGAGGGCGAACTGCACCGCCGTGGGCTCTACACCTTGCAGCTCATCCGGATCGGACTGTATGTAATCGCCGGCATCTGGTTCCTGCGCTGGACCTGGCTGTGCTCGTCGAATGCCAAACGGATCGCCCCCTCGAACCCGGAACTCAATCCCGCCACCGCCGTTGGAGCCTACTTCATGCCGTTGGTGAATCTTTTCGCTCCGTATCAGCAACTTGTGGAGATCGTCGAGGTCACGGAAAAGCGCCTGGCGCAGTTCGACATCAAACCGCTGATTCGACCTTGGTGGCTGGCGTGGTGGGGCATGAACGCTGTGTGGATTCTGAGCAGTGATTTCCATGTCCCGGCGGTGATGGTTTGCCAGCTTTTGCTCACGGGCTTCGCGAGCCTCTGGGCGATCCGACTGATTTCAAAGCTCAGCCAAGCCCAGTCCGAGATCCGCCCACCCTTCGAGGTGGTGATCGCGTCTCCCAAGCCAAAGCCGAAGCGCGAACAGGGCCGCCGAAACACGAAGCCTGCCTTCGCCGCAGCCAAGCCATCAGGTGCCCTGCCCCAGCGTCCGTCCGTTCCGAAACCAACTGTTCCGCCGGACGCCAAGGACTGAGCCCGGAATCGGCACTTGGCACCCCCGGACCTCCGGGT
>JANOBS010000020.1:0-16343 GCA_031411755.1 Luteolibacter sp.
GTCTTCTTGCGGAGATCGTTGACGAGAGTGGCGGTGATCATGGGAAAATGCGTGTGGTTGGTGGAAATGAAAACGGGCGGCCGTGGGGTTGCCAGGCCGCCCGCGTGACAAAAGGGTCAGGCCTTGGCGGAGACGACGATCGAATCGACCAGATTCTGGAGGACGATGCGGATCGAGCGGATCGCGTCATCGTTGGCAGGGATCGGGTACTGGACGATCGACGGGTCGGCATTGGTGTCGACGATGGCCACGATCGGGATTTCCAGACGGCGGGCTTCGGCGACGGCGATGGTTTCGCGGGCGGAGTCGACGATGACGACGGCATCCGGCTTGGAATCGAGTCCACGAACACCCTTGAGGTTGCGGAGAAGCTTCTCACGCTCGCGGCCGAGGGCGGCGAGTTCCTTCTTGGACATCGCCTTGTATTCCGGCTGCTTCTCGATGGTTTCGAGGTAGCGGAGACGCTCGATCGACTTGCGGACGGTGGCGCTGTTGGTGAGCATGCCGCCGAGCCAGCGGTGATTCACATAGTACTGGCCGGTCGCTTCGGCGGCTTCACGGACGGCGTCCTGAGCCTGGCGCTTGCAGCCGACGAAAAGGATCTTCTTGCCCTTGCCGGCGAGGTCGGAAAGGAACGCCGAGGCCTTGTCGAGCTGCTGGACGGTCTTTTCGAGATTGATGATGTAGATGCCGCCTTTGTCCTTCATGAGGTAAGGCTTCATCTTTGGATTCCACTTCTTGGTCTGGTGGCCGTAGTGGACGCCGGCGTCCACCATTTCGCTGATGAGTTCGTTGATCATAGGGGTGTTCCGCCTTGATTCAGGTCGGACGATTGTTGGAAAACCCACCGCATGGTTGATCCCCTCTGGTTTTCCGTTGGTGCTTTGGCGGCGAGTGAAGGGGCGGGCGAAATACGGGACCACGCCCGGCTTGGCAAGGCAAAACGGCGCTGATTCTTCTGACGAAAGTGAGGTTTTGTCGGGATTTCTATCCAAATAGACCCGTAGATTCCGCCTCTCAAGATGCTGAAGTGGCTCGCTTTCCCATTGCTGATGCTGACCGCGCAGGCAGCGGACCCGTTCGAGCAATGGGACCGAAAGCCTGCGGAGGACTGGCGTCATGCCTTCGCTCTGAGGGGCGGACCCTGGGGTGCCCGGGTGTTCGGCGGCACCCGCCTGGAGCGGATCGCGATGTTCCGTGCAGGTCCGGGATTCGACAGCGTGAGCCCGCAGGTTGATTGCCTGATCCTGAATTGGCTGAACCACGAGCAGGAAACCGGCTACCGTCGCTCACTGGACAGGGACAAAGGGATCGCCACCACTTCTTTCCAGAGGAATGAAGCCCGGATCACGGAAACAGTCCTTCTATCAAAAGCCGACTCTCTCCTGGTCGTGCACCTCCTGGCCGACAAGCCCGGCGCGCTCAACTTCCGGGTCAGCCTCTTGAGCCGTGCCTCTCGGATCAAAAACCGCCGCGAGCTGGACTCGAAAGGGCTGCGGGTGTGGGTGCTGCCGTTCGAATCGGACGTGGAACCCGACGGGGAGGGGTTGGTCGTGCGGGGCGAGGGCGAGGCCCTGATCCTCCTCGCGGCAGGGACCCGGCGGGAGTTGGACGTTCGTTTTCGCGATATCGGCATGAAATATGACGGTCGCGACTCGTTTCCCGATCTCATCAAGATCTGGGCCGGCCTCAAAAAATCCCAGGAACGCCCGATCGGCGGCGATTGATCGAGCGTGTGTGAGAAATGCCTCGAGCCACTCCTTGCTCCGCCGATCGGCGGCCGTACAGGTCGGTTTGATCAGACTCCCTGAATTGAGCCATCCCGCGTGATGGCGTCATAGGCAGTCGTTCCGAAGTCATCCTCATATTCCAACAGGAAACATGATGTAAACACCTCACATGGCAACTGTGGCGGCTGCGACTTTTAAATATCAATTTTATTGATTGCCTGATGATGTGGATTTTCTAACATGTCGACACTTCATCAAGATGACAATCCTATCCGGGTTCCCGCCTTTCCACCAAGTCCATGATCGTGGCCAGTCGCTTTGAATGAAGATCGGCGCATGGTTATGGGGAGTCTCTTGCCTCCTGGTCGCGATCGCCTCGGCGGAAGGCTGGCTGGTGCGTTTTTCGCCAATCCTGCTGGCGGTGCCCGGAGCCCTGTTTGCCATTGTGGCCGGTGCCTTCTGCATCGGACGCCCCGGATTGGTGACCAGCAGCCGGGTCTGGTCCTGTATCTTTGCCGCAGTCCTGTCCGTGATTGCCTGCACCCAGATTCCTCTTCGGGCGAGATTTCTGGCATCAAGGACTGATCTCGATCTGACTGCGGAGTGCCTGATCCGTGGCAGACACCCGATGGCGCTGAAGGCGGGTTACTTCGAGCTGGGCGCGATGCAGGTCAAACCCGACGGCAGCGTCATCCTCTGGACGGATTCCCGCCTTGACAACCGCTGTGCCTTGGTTCGCACCCGCTTACCCAAGCTCCTCGGAGCCGAGAACGAAATCGACCTCGGCAGCGGATGGCGCTACGCCTTTTTCAAGGACCCGTCCGCGCCTTGAGCCACTGTTCCAGCAGTCCTGGCCATGCAGGCGGCGCAGTGGGCCCACTCAACCCATAACCATGCCCGCCCTTGGGGAAAAGGTGCAGCTCCGCCGGCACTCCGGCGGCACGACACGCGATGGCGAATTCAAGGCTGTTCCGGCAATCCACCATGTCGTCCGAGGTGGTCAGCAGGAACGCCGGCGGCGTGGTCTTGCCAACCGCCTGCTCGGTGGAGCAGCGCTTCGACAACTCCTCCGAAGGCGATGCCCCCAACAGGCGCTTCCGGGAGCCTCCATGGGCCAGCGGGGCTACCATGGAAATTACCGGATAAACCAGGATCGAGAAATCCGGACGGCAGCTCTGTTGATCGATCGCGTCTTTTCCCTCCTCCGGAAATTTGTCATCGAAACGCGTCGTGCACAGGCTGGCGAGATGACCACCGGCAGACGAGCCCATCACGCCGACCTTCTTCGGGTCGATCCCCCACTTCTCCGCATTCGCCCGCACGGTCCGAATCGCGCGGCGGGCATCGAGGAATGGCACTGGAAAGCCATACTTGAAGGCATCATTCCCACTCACCCGGTACTTCACGATGACTCCTGCGATCCCACGCTCGGCCAGCCAGTTCGCGTAGGCACGGCCTTCGTGATCCATCGCCAGGATCGTGTAGCCACCACCCGGGAAAATCACCACCGCCGCGCCGGTGGCCTTCGACTTTTCAGGCAGCACCACGGTGAACTGCGGCACCTCGATGTCAGTCATGCGGCCACCTTCCTGAATCTTCTCGCTGCCAGCCGGGGGACGCGGGGCACCCGGCGCATCGCCAGGCCAGAGATTCACCCATTCCTCAGCGGAAGCCATACCCACCATCAACATCGACAAGATCCAGAATTTCATCACATCAGGGCATCCCGGGATCAGGGCTTGCTGGTGAGGGCGTGATCCATCGGCTTCACGCCCTTTTTCCCACCATTGAATCCATACATCAGCGGCTCAAAGGTGCCGACCGGCGTGACGTCCGCCTTGGCTGGAATGTCGAGGCCAAGGCCCCAGAACACACCGTTCACCACCAGGCGACGAAGACCTTCGCTGGCCAGATCGGACGCGGCACCCATCGTGGTGCAGAGAATCTTGTTGGTCTTGCCTGCCTCATTCGGCACCTCGCGGGTCCAAGCGACTGGCATCATCGGATCGTTGATCCCCTGCTCGACCTTGGCTGCCGTGTTCTTCTTGTAGTCGGCAGGGCCATCGGTCGGATTCATACCGCTCAGCACCTGGCCGCGCAGCAGGATCTTCGCATCGGCGGGTGGCGCGGCTTCATAGACATCCGAGTTTCCAAACACGTCGGTCACGCCCTGCAGGATCGCTTCTTTGGCATTTGCCGTCTCGACGACACCCTTCGTTGCCTCCGACTTGTGCTTGCCCCAGTGGCTCACCCACTGCTCGCCGAGCACCTTTTTTCCAAACGTGTTGTAGGCCTTGTAGCCGCTGGTGGCGGGAAGCTGGAAGGCATGGGTCGAGGTGCGGAGCGCAATCACCGGCACGCCGCGCTTGATGGCGTCGTCGAAGTGCTTCATCGCCTCGTCCGGCCACTTGCGGAAACGGATCAGCATCACGATCGCATCGGCCTTATCGAGGGCCTCCGGGTGCGTCAGGCTGGTGCCGGCGTTGGGATCGATCGTCCCATCCTCACCCACGGAGAAGAGCACCGTGCAGTTGAAGCCGTGGCGCTGGGAAAGGATCTTGCCGAACATCGGCATGCCGTCCTCGGAGCGATACTCCTCATCCCCCGCGATCAGCACCACGTTCTTGCCCTTTCCGGGACCGGACGCGGCTGGATAAGTCAGGAGGTCACCCTGGGCAGAAGCGACAAGCGGCGAAAGAACCAGCAGAGAGGAGGCTAGGAATGATTTCATGGGCAATGGTGGACGCTTACCAAATCACGCGGCGGAATCTTTCATGCAAGCTCAATGCTCTAGCCACTGAATTCAATCCTTCCACAACCACTCCAGCGCACCAGGCAGGGTCTGTTTCGTCACCCGGCCATCGGTGTGGCCCGCGCCTTTCGCGAAGACGTAGCGATAGGCGTAGCCCTTCTTCTTCAGTTCAGCGGCCATGCGCTGGTTCGCCATCACCCAGTTGTGGAGCGAGGCCTCGTCGCGATCGTGGCCGTTGTCGTTTTCACTGACCTCCAGCCACACGCGAATCGGCTTTGCCGGGGTCTTGCCGATCAGGTTTTCATGATACTCCCAAGCCCCGTGTGGGGTCTTCGGGTCCTGCGGAAACTGCTGGTCGACGTAGGTGCCGGAGAAGGTCAGCACCTTGCCGTAAAGCTCGGGATGGAACCACGCCATCGTGAACGCCGCCGCGCCACCGGAGCTGCCACCCATCGTCGCGCGGTTCTTCGGATCGCGGGTGAACTTGAGCTGATAGTCCTTCGCGACCTTCGGCAGGACCTCCTTCTCGATGAACTGCGTGTAGGTGTCGGACACCGTGTCATACTCCAGACCGCGCTGGCTGCCCTTGGAATCGCCGCCGCCGGAGTTGATCAGGATGGCGACCATCACCGGCACGCGTTTCGTGGCGATCAGGTTGTCCAGCACCATCGGCAGCACGCCACGATAGCCCAAACCATCCTGGGCGACGATGAAGGCCGCCTCTGTGCCCGGCTTGTACTGCGCGGGAATGTAAACCGCCACCTTCCGCTGATAAGGCACCACCCCCGGTTGGTTCTTGGCGATGCCCTTGTAGATCGCGCTGTCCTTCGACTCCATCGTGAACTCGACCACCTTCCCCTGCGGCACGCCCGGTTGAACCTTCGTCTCCGGCGCATCCACATAGTCCGGCCCAATCGTGAACTCCGCCTCCACTGCCCAAACCGGGCAGGTGGCGAAAAGGGAAACGAGAGCGGAACAGGCGAGGCGGGTGGTGGGTTTCATTAGAGTTTGTGGATACACGGCAGAAGCGGAGCTTTTGTCCGATTGGACCGAAAAGTGATCGATCAGTCCCCGAAGAGCCCGCAAATCCTCCTTTCCGAATCATGGGTTCGATAGTAGAAATGCTTGATGACGGTCGATCAAATTGCCCCTGAAGCCCTGCGACTCTCGCCGAAAGAGCGGGCGATGTTGGTGTCTTCCCTTTGGGAGAGTATCGGAGATCCATACTCTCCGGCGGTTGATTGCAGTGACGAGGAAGCCATTGCGTTGGCGATCCAGCGGGATTCCGAGATGGAATCTGGATTGGTTGCCGCAATCTCCCACCACGAGCTGATGGCGCATCTTCGTGCATGAGAATCGACTACCATCCGGCGGTCGCGTCCGAGTTGGAGGAAATTCGGGACCATTACGAACAGTGCTCGACGGGTTTGGGTGCCGATTTCATCAATGAGTTCGAGCGGCAGATTCTGACGATCGCGGCGATGCCGAGCCGATGGATGGCGGTGCAGCGGGACATTCGTCGGTCACTGATGAAGCGCTTCCCCTACGTCATCTTTTTCAGGATGATTGGCGACGATTCGATTCGTGTGACGGTTCTGAAACATGAGAAACGCCATCCGGCCTTCGGCATTGGACGAACGCAGCAAGAACGGCCAGGCACGGAATCCAGGGTCTCCAATGTCAGTGCCAAGCAGCTGACTTGCCAACGATCGGGGCCGGACCTCATGGTGCGGAATGACAACCGACCAGGGACGTTTGTTTTTCGGATGCTGCTTTTTGACCATGGCCTGCGCCCTCGCGCTTCTCGCCTGGGAGGTCCGCCAGTCCAGGCTCATGATCGCAGGAGCGATCGTCGAGATGCGCCAGGCCAGCCACGCAGCAGCCGAAAAGGCCCGCGCCGTGGCTGCAGGCGTCAACAAGGTCCAGGAGGCCGCCGACAAGGGGCGTTCGACCACCGAGCGGGCACGGGAGTTGTGGAAGGAAGTGAAGTAGGTCCGACGTGGGTTCCCCGCGAGGCTGATCAATCAAGGAGCGTGGGCATCTTGCCCACGTGGATGGATGGAAGATGACTCGTGGGCAGGATGCCCACGCTCCTTGAGGCATTTTCCCAATTGCTTTACTGGGCTTGGTGCTTGGAAAGCGCCGCCACGAAAAACGGCCGGGGGATTTCTCCTCCGGCCGTTTTGTTAGAGTCGTTCAGACGCTACTGATCAACCGAAGATCTGGGCGTTGAAGATGTTTTCCAGGAGCTCCTGGCGACCGCTGGGGAGGGTCGGCGGGGTGATGCCTTGGGCGTAGGTGTCGAGCTCGTCGAGCGAGGTGCTGCGTGACTCGATCTTCGCGCCGATGCCGGCGTCGTAGCTCGAATAGCGGTCGGCGACGAACTGGTTGATCCGGCCGCTTTCGATGATGCGGTGGGCGGCCTTGAGTCCGTAGGCGAAGGCGTCCATGCCGCCAATGTGGGCGTGGAAGAGGTCGGAGGTCTCGTGGGACTCGCGGCGGCGCTTGGCGTCGAAGTTGAGGCCACCGGTGGTGAATCCGCCCATCTTCAGCACGCGCAGCATGATGTTGGTGGTAAGGTAGAGGTCGCTCGGGAACTGGTCGGTGTCCCAGCCGAGAAGCGTGTCGCCGCGGTTGGCGTCGATCGAGCCGAGGGCTCCGGCGGCGATGGCGACTTCCATTTCATGCTCCATGGTGTGACCGGCCAGGGTGGCGTGGTTGGTTTCCAGGTTGAGCTTGAAGTGGTCGAGCAGGCCGTATTCGCGGAGGAAGTTGAGGCAGGCGGCGGAGTCGGAGTCGTACTGGTGCGTGGAGGGTTCGCGCGGCTTGGGCTCGATGTAGAACTGGCCCTTGAATCCGATCTTCTTGGCATGATCGACGGCGAGGTGAAGCAGCGTCGCGAGGTGGTCGAGTTCGCGCTTCATGTCGGTGTTGAGCAGGGTGGCGTAGCCTTCGCGGCCGCCCCAGAAGACGTAGCCTTCGCCGCCGAGGCGGTGGGTGGCTTCAAGGGCGTGCTTCACCTGCGAGGCCCCGTAGGCGAAGACGTCGGCCGATGGCGAGGTGCCGGCGCCGTGGGCATAGCGCGGATGGGAGAAAAGGCAGGCGGTGCCCCAGAGGAGCTTTTTCCCGGTGGCCTTCTGCTGGGCTTCGAGGGCATCGACGACCTTTTCGAGATTCTTGTGGGTCTCGGCGAGGGTCGCGCCTTCCGGGGCGATGTCGCGGTCGTGGAAGCAGTAGTGGCCGATGGTAGACTTTTCGAGGAACTCGAAGAAGACGGGCACGCGGTTGAGGGCGTTGGCGAGGGACTCGGAGCCATCGTCCCAGGGCATCAGGGCGGTGGGCGCGCCGAAGGGATCGGAGAGGCCGTTGCGCATGACGTGCCAGTAGGCGGCGGCGAAGCGAAGGTGCTCGGCCATGGTCTTGTCGCCGACCTTTTCAGCGGCGTTGTAATGCCGGAAGGCGAAGGGGTTGTCGCTCGACGTGCCTTCGTAGCGGATCACCGGGATCTCAGGGAAATGGCTCATGGTGGTGGGCTTGTGTGGTTGCGGAAATGGATCGCGGCGGAGCGTTGACCCGGATGAGATGTAGGGGATGCCACGGCGCTTGCAATCCTTCCGGATCGTATGACAGTAATACGGCATGGAGCGCCCCTCGATGGCCCAGGTGGCGGAACGCGCCGGGGTTTCCAAGAACACGGTGAGCCTGGCGCTGCGTGGCAGCCCGCGCATCCCGGCGGAGACGCGCGAGCGGGTGGAGGCGGCGGCAAAGGCGCTCGGCTACCAGCGCAATGCAGCGGTCGGCGTGCTGATGGCAGAGCTGCGGCGGAGCGGATCGGCGCGATTCGAGGCCACGCTGGCGCTTCTGAACGCGAACGAGGATCCCGAGGCCTTCCGGAAACACCCGACCGTCCCCGTTTACGTCGCCGGTGCGCGAAAGCGGTCGGCGGAACTCGGCTACGGGCTCGATGAATTCTGGCTGCATGATCCGGCAATCAGCGGAAAGCGGCTGGCCTCGATTTTGAGAGCGCGCGGCATCCGTGGTATGCTCGTCGTGGGCTTGCTGCAAACCAATCGCCTGCCCGAACGGATGCGAGCGCTGTGGGAGGAATTTCCCGCCGTGGTGACCGGGGTCCGAACCCGTTCGCCAGAGCTTTCTTTCGCAGGTTCCGATCAATACAGCCTCGCGCTGAAGGCCTACGAGCACGCCTGGCAGCTGGGCTATCGACGACCGGCTCTGGTGCTCGATCCGGTGATCGACTCGCTGATCGATGGCCGGTTCTCCGCTGGCTTCATGATCGGCCAGCAGCAATGGCGCGGCGGCGAGGACCCGATCCCGCCATTCACGCGGATCGCCGAAGCGCGGAAGGATTCCGCCTGCTTCCACCAATGGCTGCAGGAAACGAAGCCGGATGTCCTCTTCACGCTCTATCACGAGGTCGAGCGCTGGCTTTCCGCAGCGAACCTGAAAGCGCCGAAGGACATCGGGCTGATCCAGTATGAATGGCGTTCGCAGCGTCCCCACTGGGCCGGCATGAACCAGCGCAATGATCTCGTCGGCGAGGCTGCCGTGGACCTGCTCGTTTCCATGATCCATCACGGCGACCAAGGCGTGCCGGAGCGGGCGATCGCCACGCAGGTGACGAGCCAGTGGGTGATGGGAAAAACGGTCCGCGCGATGAAGAAGCGGCGGTGATTTCCGGGCATCGCTTGCGGCGGTGAGCAACACGGACTAGAAAGGCGCGTGCCCTTTCAACTGGTCAGCGACTACTCCCCGCAAGGCGATCAGGCCCAGGCGATCGCGAAGCTCGTGAAGTCGATCCGTGCCGGCAACCACCACCAGACGCTGCTCGGCGTCACGGGTTCCGGGAAGACCTTTACGATGGCGAACGTGATCCAGCAGATGGACCGGCCGACGCTGATCATGAGCCACAACAAGACCCTGGCGGCGCAGCTTTACTCCGAGTTCAAGAACTTCTTCCCGAACAACGCCGTCGAGTACTTCGTCAGCTACTTCGACTATTACCAGCCCGAGGCCTACATCCCGAGGACCGACACCTACATTGAAAAGGATTCGTCGATCAACGACGAGATCGAGCGGCTGCGGCTGTCGTCGATGGGCTCGCTGCTGACCCGGCGCGACACCATCGTGGTGGCCTCGGTTTCCTGCATCTATGGCCTCGGCTCGCCCGACGACTACAAGGACATGATGGTGCCGGTGTGGGTCGGCCAGGAACTCCGGCGCGATGAGTTCCTCCAGCAGCTGGTCGGCATGCTGTTCGAGCGAAATGACATCGCCTTCGGTCGTGGGAAATTCCGCGTGCGTGGCGACGTGGTCGAGGTCCATCCGGCCTACCTCGATGAAACGGCTGTGCGCGTGGAGTTCTTCGGCGACGAGATCGACCGCATCACCACGATCAACACTCTAACAGGTGCAACGATCGATCGAGTCAACCAATACACCTTTTTCCCGGCCAAGCAGTTCGTCACGCCGGGCGACAAGCTCAAGCGCGCAGTCGTGGAGATCCGCAAGGAACTCGACGCGCGGATCGATCAGTTCGAGAAGGAGGGCAAGCTCATCGAGGCGCAGCGCCTGCGGATGCGCACCGAGTATGACCTCGAGATGATGCAGGAAATGGGCTTCTGCCAGGGCATCGAGAATTACTCGCGGCACATGACCGGCCGTGAGCCCGGTGCCCGGCCCTACACCCTGCTGGATTTCTTTCCGCGCGACTTCATCCTGATGGTCGATGAAAGCCACGCCTCGATCCCGCAGATCGGTGGGATGTTCGAGGGCGACAAGAGCCGCAAGACCGTGCTGGTCGATCATGGTTTCCGCCTGCCGAGCGCGATGGACAACCGCCCGCTGCGCTTCGACGAGTTCATCGACATGACCGACCAGCGGCTCTACGTGACCGCCACGCCGGGGGCCTTCGAGGTGGTGAACTCGCGACCGGAAAACAAGACCTTCATCCCGGTGAACGAAAAGGATTCGCGCGGCAACAAGCTGATCGACCTGAAAAAACTGAAGATCGTTCCCAGCGGCAGCCATCAAAGCGTCGGCGACTTCGATCCCGAAAAACGCGGCACGCCGCTGATCATCGAGCAGATCATCCGTCCCACCGGCCTGCTCGACCCCGTCGTCCACATGCGGCCGCTGCGCGGGCAGATCGATGAGACGATCGAGCTCTGCCGCCAGAGGGTTGAGATCGGCGAGCGGGTGCTGGTGACCACGCTGACCAAGAAAACGGCCGAGGATCTAACAGAATACCTTTTGGGCACCGGGCTCAAGGTCCGCTATCTCCACTCCGACATCGATGCCGTCGAACGCGTGGAAATCCTCCGCCAGCTCCGTGCGGCGACCTTTGACATCCTCGTCGGCATCAACCTCCTGCGTGAAGGTCTCGACCTCCCGGAGGTCTCGCTCGTCTGCATCCTCGATGCCGACAAGGAGGGCTTTCTTCGAAATGAAACGAGCCTGATCCAGACGGCGGGTCGTGCCGCGCGGCATCTCAACGGCGAGTGCTATCTGTTCTGCGATGTCGTCACCGACTCGATCCAGAAGCTGCTCGACGTCACCGAGTATCGCCGAACCCGCCAGCGGGAGCACAACGAACTCCACGGCATCACGCCGATGAGCGTGAAGCGGGCGGTGCAGGAAAGTCTCCAGGTTTACTCCCACCAGCGCGAGGATGCCGACAAGCTCAACTCCTCGATGGTCGCGGAGGACGAGGCCGTTTACGACAAGGTCCGCGTCCTCGCCGAGCTGGAGGAGGAAATGCGCGAGGCCGCCTCAAGGCTGGAGTTCGAGCGCGCGGCCCATCTCCGCGACCAGATCACGGCACTGAAAGAGGGACGCCGCCCGCAGTCCGACGAAGGAAAGAAACCGAAAGGCGGCATCAAGTATCCGAAGGGCCGGGCAAGGAAGAAGTGACCTGATCAAAGGCTGTTGGTTTTCAATCCTTCGAGCTTCGCCAGCTTCCGTGCCTTGACATCGAAGCTCCAAAAGGTGTCGCAACCGAGCAGCAGCGCCGAAGACACGTGAAGGATGTCGTAGGTGCGGAAGCCATGTTTCGCGGTGTGGCGAAAGGAGAGCATGTCAAAGGCCTGTTCGAGTTCATCCTCGGGCAACGGTGACCATTTCAGGAAATCCCCGATGGCGAGGTCCTCGTCGAATTGAGCACGCGCCAGCATCGCGATCTCAGGAGGCATCGTGAGGATCTGCGAGCCATGTTTTGCCTCATAAACCAATCGCTGCAACGCGTTGGTGAACTCCATCCGGATCAGACGGGTGATGGGCAGGCTGCCGCCCAATCCCTGAAGCCTGGACAGCAGCGCATGCGCGGTGCTGGTGGTTTCCAGATCCAGCCACATGGCCGTGAAGAAATTCGTATCGGCGAAGACCTTCATTCCTCGCCGGCAATGAGTCTGTTGAGCCGCTTCAGATCAGCGGGCTTGGGACGCCCGAACCCAAGTGCCTGAACGCGCTTGCGGTGCTGTTTCAGACGATCCACAAAGGATGGACTGGGCTGATTGACCGATGCCTCGGGCTCGAAGGGTTCGACCTTGAAGCACTCACCGCTTCGCCCGCGAATGATCACCTGCCCGTGGAGCCGACAGGCATTCATCACGGCCAATGTGTTCCGATTCATGTCCCGGATGGTGAATACCGGAATCGCAGCAGCTTTCATTTCCGACATGATGACCGACATGCAAAGCAATTCAAGCTTCGTTCTTTCGGGTGGGAAAATGATGGCGGGCGGGTATCCCTCCCCCATGCGCGAACTCCTCCTGAACGAAGAAATTTACCCCCGCATCTTCGAGGACCTGGTGCCCTCGGCGAAGCGGTTCCTGTGGATCGTGACGGCGGACATCAAGGACCTGCACGTGATCCGGGGAAAACGCTCGGTGCCGTTTCTCAAGGTCATTGCGGAGCTGGTCGAAAGCGGTGTGGCGGTGCGGCTGATCCATGCGAAGGAACCTGGCCCGAGGTTCCGGGCCGACTTCGACAAGCATCCTGTGTTGGTTGAAAGCGATCTGTTCGAGCGGGTTCTCTGCCCACGCGTCCACACCAAGGCGGTCATCGCGGATGGCAAGCGGGCCTTCATCGGATCGCCGAACCTCACCGGCGCGGGCATGGGTGCGAAGCACAAGGACAAGCGCAATTTCGAGGCAGGGTTCCTCACGGACGAGCCGGACGACCTGAAGCGCCTGAGCGGCTGGGTGGACGAGCTGTTTCTCGGCGAGTTCTGCGGGAAATGTCGCCTGCGCGACCGCTGCCCGGATCCGCTCGACGGAGAATGATCGACGCGGCGGACGATTTCACGGAAGGATCGGGCATGGCATTGATTGGTGAGCGCGCGAAGCTGACAGCCCTCCGGGAACAACCGTTCGGGATCTTTCTCGATGGCGGCGATCTCGGGGAAATCCTGCTGCCGCGTCGTGAGATGCCGGCCAAGTGGCAGGTCGGCGAAGAGATCGACGTGTTCATCTATCGCGACTCCGAGGACCGCCCTGTGGCGACGCTGAAGGAGCCGCTGGTGAAGCCGGGCGAGTTCGCCTACCTGGAAGTCATCGCGATCACCAACGTCGGAGCCTTTCTCAACTGGGGCCTGCCGAAGGACCTGCTGGTTCCGTTCCGCGAGCAGAAGTACCGTTTGGAAATCGGCCGCTCGTATGTCGTGCGCTGCTACCTCGATGAGGAAACCGGCCGCATTGTGGCGAGCCGGAGACTGCCGCGTTATCTCAATCAGACTCCGCCGCCTTATCGGGAAGGGGATGCCGTGGACCTGCTTCTGTACGGAAAAACCGAGCTCGGCTTCAAGGCCATCGTCAACGGCCAGCACACCGGCCTGCTGTTCGCGAACCAGGTCTTCCGCCGCCTGCGGGCCGGGGAGCGGACAAAGGGCTACGTCCTCACCGTGCGCGATGACGGCAAGCTCGACCTCAGCCTGGAGCCTCCCGGCCGTGAGAGGATTTCAGATCTGGAAACGCGGATTCTTGAGGAAATCCAATCGCGTGGGGGTTACTGGGCGCTGAGCGATGACGCGCCTGCCGCCCAGATTCATGCCGCACTGGGTGTCAGCAAGCGCGCTTTCAAAGAGGCCTCCGGCGCGCTTTTCCGGAAACGAAAAATCCGGATCGAGCCCGACGGCATGCGGCTACTTTGACCGTTACGCAGGAGCACGTTGACGTCAGCCGATCCTTTGGGTAGTTTCCTAGGTCTCGAAATAACCCATGAAACCCTCATCCGCTTGGGCCCTGTCGGGCCTCTGTCTGCTGATCACCCTGCCGCTTGCCGTCGCCCAAGGCGTCAAGGCCCCCAAGGATGATCCCGCTTTCATCAAGAAGGCCGCTCTGACGATCGATCAGCACGTCGCGACCTGGTATCGCCGCCAGAAGCTGGAGGTTCCCCCCGTAACCGACGATGCGACCTTCATGCGCAGGACTTTCCTCGTCGCCACTGGCCGCATTCCCACCGCCGAGGAGGCACGGGTCTTTCTTGAGATATCGGATGCCGGCAAGCGCCTTCAGCTTGTTGACTACCTGCTGGAATCTCCCGGCTACTCCAGCCATCTCACCAACTGGACCTTCGACCTCCTCCGTCTCGCGGATGGAAAAATCGGCACCACCGCGAACAACGAGCCCTATCGGAACTGGGTGCGCAATGCGGTGGCGGAAAACATGCCATGGGACCGCTTCGTCCACACCATGATCTCGGCCGAGGGTGACGGCTGGGCTCCAGGCACCGCCGCTGTTGGCTACTACACGCGTGACCGCGGCATGCCGCTCGACAATCTCGCGAACTCGATGCGGATTTTCCTCGGCTCCCGGATGGAATGCGCGCAATGCCACGATGATCCATTCGAAGGGGCTGAGCGTCATGAATTCTACGAGCTCGCCGCCTTCACGCATGGCCAGGGCACCGTCAGGCAGGACCTGATGCGGCCGCTCTGGGACGAAATGACCAAGACCGACGGTCAGCGTTCTCCTGAATACGGCATGGCCCAGGTCATCTGGGACCGCGTCTATGGCATGAGCCTTTCCGGTGGCGGAGCGGGACGCATCGAGCTCCCGCAGGACTACCAGTATCGCGATGGAAAGCCGGGCGATCTGGTCGGCGCGAAGACACCCTTCGGGAAAGGGGTCCGCATGTCGGAGAAAAAGGACGAGCACAATGGACGCGCTCAGCTCGCCGAGTGGTTTGTCTCGAAGACTGGAACGCAGTTCGCCGGGAACATCGCCAACCGCCTGTGGAAGCGCGTGATGGGCAAGGCGGTCTTTGAACCCGCCGACATCTACATTCCCGCCGCGAAGACGAACTATCCCGAACTCATGGCTTACCTGGAGCAGCTCATGGTCGAGCTCCAGTATGATCAGAAGGCCTTTCAAAAGGTCCTGCTCTCCACCCGCACTTACCAATTCGCCACCAATCCCGACACCTCGGTCGTCGAGGGCGGAGACGACTTCCATGGCCGGAAAATCAGCCGCATCAGCGCCGAACAGATCTGGGACTCCCTGATCACCCTGGCCAGCGGCGACCCCGACAAGAAGCCACGCCGCACCCTGGATGACCGGATCTACGTCGGTGGCCGGCCGGTGCTCGTCGGCAAGAAGACCATGCCCCAGCTTTCCCAGGAAGTCCTGGCCCTGAAGAGCGAGGGCGAGGTCCGCACCTACTTCAACAAATTCGTCGCCGACATCAAGGGCGGCGGAGGAGGCAGCAGCAGCGGCGACAGCATGATGATGAGCAGCGTGAAGACCTACAACAAGGACGCCCAGGTCCGAGCTTCCGAGCTGCCCTCCCCTGCTCCGCGCGACCACCTGTTGTATCTTTTCGGGCAATCCGATCGCGAGGTCGTGGACGCCTCCAGCCGCGAGCCGAATGTCGGCCAGGTGCTCTCGCTGATGAACGGCTTCGTCCAGCGCCAGCTCGTCAACAATCCCGATGCCCACCTTTACAAGAGCCTCGAAGGCGCCAGCACGGATCAGGAAAAGATCCGCCGCCTGTATGTCGCCATTCTCAGCCGTCCTCCGTCCGAGGAGGAAATGGGCTGGATGCTCGACGAGGTGAAGGCCTCCAAGTCGAACGGCTACCGCAACATCGTTTCCTCGCTCGTGATGTCCTCCGAATTCCTCTTCCTCCAATGAACCCAGCCGATCTCACCCGCCACGACGAGTTCACGCGTCGTCGTTTCATGTCGAACGCCGCTCGTCTTTACCTCGGCGTGCATCTGTTCCCGATGTTTGGAAACTCCGTCGCCTCCGCCGCGCCCGCCGCTGCCGGGGCCGCTGCTGGTTCGAAGGCGAAGTATGTCATTTACCTCTACATGAATGGCGGGATGAGCCACCTCGACACCTTCGACCCAAAGCCGAAGAAGAAGGATGTCATGGGCCCCCTCGAAGCCATCCCGACCAAAGCGGACGGCATCTTCGTGGGCCAGCACCTGCCACTGACCGCCGCGATCATGGACAAGGTGACGGTCATCAACTCGATGAACTCCACCCAGGGCGCGCACGAGCAGGGCTCCTACATCATGCACACCAGCTATGCGCTGCGCGGCACCGTGAAGCACCCCGCCCTCGGCGCGTGGGTTCTGAAACTCGGCGACCGCCTGAACAAGGACATTCCAGGGTTTGTTGCGATCGACACTTCCGCTGACCAGTCCGGCGGTGGCTTCTTTGGCGCGAAATATTCCGCCGCCCCGATCGGCAATGCCTCGGAAGGACTCCAGGACTCGAAGCGACCCGGCGAGGTGCCGAAAGAGGATTTCGACCGTCGGCTTTCGCTCGCCGACAAGCTCAACGAGAAATTCCACAACAAGTATCCGAACGCCGACGTGAAGGCCTATGAGGACCTTTACC
>JANOBS010000021.1:0-3182 GCA_031411755.1 Luteolibacter sp.
CGCCGCCTTGCCGCTGCCTGAATTCACGCTGGCCGATGGCGTAGAAATCTCGCTGTGGGCCGAGACTCCGAGGGTGGCGAAGCCGGTGCACATGAACTGGGATGCCGCAGGCCGCTTGTGGGTCGCCAGCACGCCGATCTACCCGATGATCGAGCCGGGGAAGGTCGCGAGCGACAAGGTCTACATCCTCGAAGACACCGACCATGATGGAAAGGCGGACAAGTCGACCGTCTTCGCCGATGACCTGCTGCTCCCGACCTGCGTGGAGCCTGAGATTTCAAAAGGCGGCCCGGCAGCGGCGGCGTATGTGGGCGCGAGCACGGAGCTGCTGTATCTCAGCGATACCAACCGCGACGGCGTCTCGGACCAGAAACGCATCGTCCTCAGCGGCTTCGGCACGGAAGACACCCATCACAACATCCACACGCTCTACTGGGGGCCGGACGGACTCCTGTATTTCGACCAGAGCATTTACACCCACTCCCACCTGGAAACTCCGTGGGGCATCGTCCGCGTGAACAGCGGCGCGGTTCTCTCCTACGATCCCCGGACCGAGCGCACCCAGGTCTTTTCGAAAGGGCTTTGGAATCCCTGGGGCCACAAGATCGACAAGGCGGGCCAACATTTCCTCACCGACGGCGCAGGCTCCACAGGACTCTCGTGGGCATTTCCCGGCGCGACCTTTGCCCCGTTTGAAGGCGCTCGCCAAACGATGGCCAGCATCAGCCCCGGCGGCTATCCGAAGTTCTCCGGGCTGGAACTGATCCACTCGCCGAACTTTCCCGCAGACTGGCAAGGTAGCGCCGTCACCTGTGACTTCCGCGCCCACAAGGTCGTGCATTTCGAAATTATCGACCTCGCCAAGGATCAGGCTTCCAGTGGTTACACCACCAAGGCGCTCCCCGTCCTTGTTCAGACGAACGACCTGGCCTTCCGCCCCATCGATGTGAAACTCGGTCCTGACGGTGCTCTCTACATCGCGGATTGGACCAACCCGATCATCAATCACGGTGAAGTCGATTTCCGCGATCCGCGACGCGATCACAGCAATGGCCGCATCTGGCGTGTCACCTACAAGGGCGGTCCGATCGGTCCTCTGGATCCCCGCGCTGTCGCTGGCAAGACGCCTGTTTACACCGGAAAAGACATTACCAGCTCAAGTCCGCGGACACGCATCGGAGCCATGCGCACCCTCGCCCGCACACCCAACGCTGAGACCGCAGCGCTGATTCTTGCCGCCGCCGTGAACGCGCCCAAGGACGATCCATTCTACGCCTTCGCCGCCTGGCGTAGCGTGAATGACATCGGTGCCGCGTGGGTTCAGAGCGTGCTGGATGGGAAGTGGAAAGCCACTGATGAAGGTCACCCGCAGCAGCTCGAATACGCCCTGCAAACCCTGCCACCCGCGCAAGCTTCCCAAGTCCTCGCGAAAGTCATTCCGCGCCCGCTTCCCGCCGATGGCAGCGGCCCGTGGATCGAGTTGATCGGGAAAACCGGCAGCACCTCCGAGCTCGATGTTCTGTGGCAGGCCGCCACGGAGAAAGGCGCCGATCCCCGCTTCGCCGCGCGAGCTTTGACCGCCCTGGCGGACGCGGACGAACAACGCCAGGCGCGGCCAAGCCTTCCGACCGCCGTGCTGCTCGACCACCTCGGCGCTGGCACACCTGCCGAGCTGCAATTGCCCGCTGCACGCCTGGCGGGTGCCTGGAAAGTCGCCGAGGCGGTGCCTGCGCTCGCCACGTTGGTGCGCACCAGCGACGCGGCTCGTCCCGCCGCCATCGGCGCACTTCGCGAGATCGCGAATGAGCCTGCTCGTAATGCTCTCAAGGAATTTGTGGCGGCGAACCAGCCGGCCCCGATCCGCGCGGCCGCCGCCACCGCCCTCGGCACGCTCGATTTCAAGGCCTATCGCGACCTCGTCCTTCCCGCCATCGGTGCGCAGGATGAAAAGACCGCGCAAACCCTCTGGCGGGCCCTCTTCGCCATCAAGGGAACCCCCGAGCAGATTGCCGCCGCCTTGCCGAAGGATTTGCCAAAGCCAGCCGTCACCGCCGGACTCGCAGCCGCCCGGGAACTTGGAAAACGCGGAGAGGCTCTTGTGAAGGCATTCACCTCACTCTCCGCGACCGCGACGTCGCCTGCAGCGGCTCCGGTCGACACCAGCCGCTATCTGGCCCGCACCAAATCCGAAGGCGACGCCACCCGTGGCGAGCTGGTCTATCGCCGCGCCTCCCTCGTCTGCACCACCTGCCACGTCATCGGCGGCGCCGGGGGGAAGGTCGGCCCCGATCTCTCCAGCATCGGAGCCAGTGCGCCGCTCGACTATCTCATCGAGAGCATGATCGCGCCCAACGCCAAGGTGAAGGAAGGCTACAACGCCATCCTCCTCACCCAGAAGGACGGCAAGCAACTCAGCGGCGTGCTCGTCCGTGAGAATCCGGATGAATTCATCCTCCGCGACACCCTCGGCAACGAACTCCAGGTGCCGAAAGCCGGCGTCACGGCCCGCGAAAATCTCGGCAGCCTCATGCCCGCAGGCCTTCTCGAGCAACTCACCGAACGCGAGCGACTCGACCTCTTTGCCTTCCTTTCCACCCTCGGAAAGCCCGGCGCATTCGACTCCTCCAAAGCCAACGTCGCCCGTCAGTGGGAACTCTGGCCCGCAGGCCCCAGCCCCATCGCCGAGGAGCTTCCGATGATCAAACGCAGCCCGGGATTGGTCGCCCTCACCCTCGTCGACGGACGCCTCACACGCGACATGATTGCCGAGAAGATCACCCTCCTTCCTGCGGGCACCCGCAGCCTGCACGCGCGCACCCGCTTCACCCTGGCCACCGCTGGAAAAGCCAAGCTCAACCTCACGGGTGCCCGCAAGGCCTGGCTTGACCGATCCCCATTGCCCATCGCCAGCGAGCCGTCACCCACCGTCGAGCTTAAGGCCGGTGCCCATGACCTCGAAATCGAACTCGATCCCGCCGGCCTGCCCGATCATCTTAAAGTCGAAAGCGAGGACGTGACCTTCATCGCGGAGTAGATACGGCCGGAGTGCCTGAAATCTCTATCCTGAAAGGATTACAGCCAGTAGCCCGGGGTCGAGGAGCTACAGCGACGACCACCCCGGGTTATACCAAAGATTTCTAGCTTTTTGACTTTAATATCAGGGTGGATTACTGGAGTCTTCG
>JANOBS010000022.1:0-19459 GCA_031411755.1 Luteolibacter sp.
TTCCGCCCGATCTTCTCGCCCACCGATTTCATCCAGATCAAAGGTCGCGGCACCCGGAAGCATGACTTCCGAGAACAGCTCTTTGACGAATCGATCAGGGAGAGCGTCAGGAAGCCGAAAAAGTCCTCCTTCAAGCTCTTCGACTTCTTCGCCAACTGCGAATACTTCGAGAAGGAATTCAAATACGACGAGGTCCGCAAGCTCCCGAAACCCAAAGCTGATAGTGGGGAAGGCGGCGGTGGTGGTGGCGGCACCGTCGGAAACTACGACCACCTCGGCCACGATATCCTGTCCTCGCTTAAGGAGGAAGCCGTCGGCGTCGATGGCATGAAGATCGACCGCATGTTCTACGAGAAATTCGAGGACACCGTGCGCGAGAACGAATTCATCGCCTCCAGCATCGAAGCCGGCCAGTGGGATCGCGTCATCGACTATGTGAACAAGGAAGTCTTCGATAAACCTTCCGAGTTCTACACCCTGGAGAAACTCCGGAAAGCCGCCGCCGTGGATCGCCGGCTCACGTTACGGGAAATCCTCGAGAAAATCTTCGGACTTATCCCGCGCTTCAAATCCAAGGACGAGCTGTTGGAAGAGGAATTCTCGAAATTCGTCGCCGACCGGAAACCGAAGGAAGCGAAGATCATCCCCGCATTGAAGCAGTTCTTCAAAGCCTACGCCACCAACAGCGAGGTCCGCGCCATTATCGACGATCCCAGGCGCCTGACCGCGCTTTACACCACCTCGTCCTTCACGATCGCCGACCTGAAGGCCGTTCCGCCCGAATACCGGAAGATCATTCCTGAATACATCAAGGATTACGTCAGCCTCAACCAGTTCGCGGCCTAGCACGTTGTCCGGATTCTAACTTTCCCATGCTAGACACCGATACCAAACGCCGCATCGACACCGCCCGTGACATCCTCGTGGGCAAAGTCCCCGATCCCAAGTCCCAGGTCGAGCAGATCACCATCGCTCTCATCTACAAGTTCATGGACGACATGGACGCCGAGGCCGAGGAACTCGGCGGCGAGCGCTCCTTTTTCACTGGAGAATACGCCCGCTACGGCTGGGCCAAACTCATGGCTCCCTCCCTCGGCGGCCATGAAATGTTAGGACTCTATGGCGAGGGCATCGCCAAAATGCCCGAGAACCCCGGCATCCCCGCGCTCTTCCGCGACATTTTCAAAAACGCCTACCTCCCTTACCGCGATCCCGAGACGCTCAAGGCATTCCTCAAGATCATCGACGAGTTCAGCTACGATCACAGCGAACGTCTCGGCGATGCCTTCGAGTACCTGCTCAGCGTGCTCGGCTCGCAGGGCGATGCAGGGCAGTTCCGCACCCCGCGCCACATCATCGACTTCATGGTGGAAATCCTCGCTCCGCAGAAAGGCGATACCATCCTCGATCCCGCCTGTGGAACTGCCGGATTTCTCATCTCCGCGTACAAGCACATTCGCAAAGCCAATACTGACACCAAAGGCAACAGCACTCTAACACCCGATGAACGCACGCGGATGGCGAAAAACTTCCTCGGCTACGACATCTCGCCCGATATGGTCCGGCTTTCGTTGGTGAACCTCTATCTGCATGGCTTCACCGAGCCACATGTTTACGAATACGACACCCTCACCTCACAGGATCGGTGGAACGAATTCGCCGACGTCATTCTCGCCAATCCGCCCTTCATGTCACCCAAAGGCGGTATCAAGCCACACAATCGGTTCTCCATCCAAGCCAAGCGCAGCGAAGTTCTCTTCGTGGACTACATGGCCGAGCATCTAACGCCAACCGGCCGCGCCGCCATCATCGTTCCCGAGGGCATCATCTTCCAGAGCCAGACCGCCTACAAGGAGCTGCGAAAGTTGCTCGTGGAAAACAGCCTCGTCGCCGTCGTCTCGCTGCCAGCGGGTTGTTTCAATCCCTACTCCGGGGTGAAAACGTCCATTCTCATCCTCGACAAATCCCTCGCCCGGCAGAGCGACACTGTTGGATTCTTCAAGATCGAGAACGACGGCTTCGGCCTCGGTGCCCAGCGGCGTGCTATCGAGAAAAACGACCTCCCGCAAGTCCAGGCAGAACTTGCGGCCTACCTCCAAGCCCTCCGCTCTGGAGAAGGGAGTACAGGCATCTTGCCTGTGAATTCAACTGCCCAGATCGTTCCGAAAGATAAGATCGCCGCGAATGGCGACTACAATCTCAGCGGCGAGCGGTATCGAGATGGTATCGCGAGTAATCATTCCTTCCCGCTTATCTTTCTTGGCGATGAGAGCCTGTTTCGAGTCGAAAGTGGCGGCACACCGAAGTCAGACGTAGAGGAATATTGGGGCGGTGGGATTCCCTGGGCAACGCTCGTCGATCTTCCAGCCACTGATTTCATTTCCGAAATCACCACGACGAAGCGGACAATTTCCGAGAAAGGATTGCGTGAATCTTCCGCGAAGATGATTCCGGCGAACTCGGTCGTTGTCTCGACACGAGCAACGATTGGGCGCATCGCGATTAACCGTGTCCCGATTGCTACGAATCAGGGCTTCAAGAATATCGTGATCAAAGATTTGGCGCGAGCATTGCCGGAGTTTGTGGCGCTCGCGCTTACGAAGCTCGTGCCGACAATGGAGGCGTGGGCGACAGGCGGTACATTCGCTGAGATTTCTAAATCCAAGTTTTGCGAACTTCAAATTCCCTTGCCTCCACTGGAGGTGCAGAAGGAGATCGTGGCAGAGATAGGAGGCTATCAAGCGGAAATTTCACGATTGAAGATTCAAATTTTGAATGAACAAAACAATGTTCAAGCCACCCTTGCTCATGTTTGGGGAGATGCACCTACCGAAACGGAGGGTTGAGCCATGGAAGAAGCTACCGAACTCGCCCAATACTTGCCGCTTTCGTTCAAAACTCCGAAGGAACAGGAATACATCAACTTTTTATGGGACACCTTCGAGACGAACTACACTCATGGTAAATACCAGTTTGCCTTCCTCGCCTATCACATGCTCACAATGAGCTTTGTCTATTTCAACATTTGGCAGATCAAGCAGAGTGTCCCTTGGGATTTTGAGAAAGGGCTGATTGGATTTGGAAAGGATGTTGAGAAGGGGCTGCTCGCTGCTACATCGCCATTCTCATTCAGCGTGGTACCGGAGCGCACCATGCTGCGGTTTCTCAAACTCATCGCTTGCGACAATAGCAAAATCGGCACCTACGCCAAACTGGTGGACGACCGCAATGAGTCAGCCCACCCGAACGGAAATATCTTTTTCAGCACTCAAGCTGCCCTCAACATCAAGATTCGGGAGATCCTCCGCGTAGTGGACGAGATTCAGACCCACTCGACCTCGACCATCGAGCGTTGTTACGCCCGATTTCTCGCAGATAGCAACAATCCTGACGACCGAGAGTATCCCGACAACACGGACCAAATTAGGGAGACGCTCATTCACACTCACTATCTATCGCAGAAAGATATCGAAATCTGCGCCACCTTCGACATCGCCGACGAATTTGACATTCATCCCAACCTTGCCGGCATTGAGGCTCTCCACCTTAGCCTCTGTAAAGAGTTTGATATTGCTTAGAAACCCTCGCTACGCAACAAGCCATCGTGGGCGAGATCGAAGCCGAGCAAGCGCTGGTCGCCGCCAACCGCGAGCTGATCACCCGCTTCGAGAAAAAGATCCAAGCCACCCTCGCCCGCATCTGGGGTGAAGAGGAAAAATAAGGAGCCGCGACATTCCTGTCGCGGATGTCAATGAGAGGCGGTAAGAAAAGAGCTTACGGCGCTCTTCTTACACATTTCATTGGCTTGGTGGACAGGAGTGTCCACCCTCCTTATGGCTACTCAACTTCGGTGGAGGGCATCCGTCGGCCGGGCATATTTCTCGCAGCACGGTCATCAGGGATTTTTGGTTCACTCTGAGTTCAAAGTCGGTGAGTTCGCCTTTCTGACTGGATTCTCCGAGCTTCACTTGGGAACCTGGCGGTAAGCGGTGGAGGGGAAACAACTGATACCACACGCCGACGATTGCATTTTTCTGAGCAACAAAACCTTTTAGAACTCATGCAGCATTACCGATTTCCTGATTCCAATAGCGATAGGCGGCTTCCACGGCAGTGACCGGCACTTCGTAAAGCTCGGCGGCCTTTTCGAGACTGCCTTCGGTGAACGATGCCCGCCATAGGGATTCTGCGGAATACCCGGAACCTGCGACAGTCGGTGCGCCGAAACGGACTTTCGGATTCAACACAATTTCCTGATCTCTGTAGGTAAACGCTCGATAAAGCACCGCTAGACCATCGGCATCATAATCGAGATCCTTCATGTTGGCCTCGATGCAGGGTTTCATGGATTTCTGCCCCAAATCCCTGCCCGTGAGGCCTACCTGGTTCTCTCCGTCTTCCTTGAGAAGGATGTGGAGGTCCTTTCCGATCAACACGGTGCGATGATCCTTTCGTGCGAAGGGATGCTCGATGCCGTGCTTTTCGCGTGCGTTGTGAATCGCCTCCTTGATTTTCTGAAGTGGGACTCCGTGATCCACCCGAAGAGATCGAATCGCGAGGGCCTCGACGAAGTCCGTGAAGTTGATCCGTTTGCTCCGGTCATCGGTGATTCCGCTGCGACTCATCGGCTCGACGGATTTCGTGCCGAAAAACCAGCGGTTCAGCGTCGCCATTGGCATCCGGGCATAGCGTGCCGCTTCGGCGACGGAATAGACGCCGAGTCCTTCAGTGGCAGCCTGGAGAGCAGTGACCATCAAGTTTCGAAACACTTTAGTAGCTGTGGAAATAGGAATCGCCAAGGGCAATCACGGTGTCAGGGCTCTGGGAACCCCGGGCAGATTGCAAAAGAGGGAGTTCTCCTCCCAAGAGGGGAACGGGCGGCTTCGCCCGTTTGGCGGATTCACGGGCGATTTGGAACACACGGGCGAGCCGCCCATGCCCCTTTTGAGGTCCTTCCTTCGAAAGCTTGCTGCCCACCCATATTCCTGTAGGGTGACCTTGTCATGAAAACCACCTTGGATCTGCCGGACGATTTGCTGATCGAGGCGAAGGCTGTGGCCGCGCGGCGTCGGACGACGCTGAAGGCAATGGTCGAGCACGCGCTGCGCCGGGAAATCGCACCGGCGGTCAAACTCGAGGCGGACAGCCCGTTCGAATTGAACGAGCTGGGCATGTTGGTGCTGAAGAGAAGAGGGCCTGGAATCACTCTCGAACAAATCGACGCGATTCAGGAAGAAATCGACCGTGAGGATATGGAACGAGCTCTCAACCCTCTCGGGCAATGATATTTCTGGCGGACGTCAATGCATTGCTTTTCCTCGCCGATCCCTCGAGCCCGTTCCATCTGGCGGCGAAATCGTTTTTCGAACGGGCCTCGATCGAAGGCTGGGCGACCTGCCCGATCACTGAAAATGGGTTTCTCCGGATTTTTGGACACCCTCGCTTTCCCGGTGGTCCAGGAAGCAGCCAGTCGGCCCGCGAGACCATCCAGCAGTGGAAGTCGATTCCCGGCCACCAGTTCTGGCCGGATGATCTGAGCCTTTGCGATTCCGCCAATTTCCCGGATCTTCCTTCGGCGAAACACCTTACGGACTGCTACCTGCTGGCTCTCGCGGCGAAGCGCGGCGGGAAGCTGGTGACCTTTGACCGGCGGATCGATCCGTCCTGGGTTGCCGGTGGGTCCCATGCCCTCCTCGTGCTGGAAACCACGAATCCATGAAGATTCGTTTCAAGGGTTCTTTCATTCGTGATTCAAAGATCGCCACTCAGTGAGACCTCCCGCTAGCGTCCGCGCATGGCCCGACCGAAGCCCGCGATCATTTTCATTTTCATCACGCTGTTCCTCGATGTGTTCGGGATCGGGGTGATCATTCCGGTGCTGCCGAAGCTGGTGGAGCAACTTCAGGGCAACAACCTTCAGGCGGCGACCCATTCGGTGGGCTGGCTGGGGGCGCTGTATGCGCTGATGCAGTTCGTGTTCTCGCCGGTGCTGGGGAGTTTGTCCGACCGCTTCGGGCGTCGGCCGGTGATCCTGATGTCGCTGTTCGGATCGGGGATCGACTACCTGGTGCTGGCCTGGGCACCGACGATCGGCTGGCTGTATCTGGCGCGGATCGTGTCCGGGATCACGGCAGCGAATTTCTCGGCGGCCAGCGCCTACATCGCCGACGTGACGCCTCCGGAAAAGCGCGCGGCGGGCTTCGGGATGATCGGCGCGGCTTTCGGGTTGGGCTTCATCGCAGGTCCGGCGGTCGGCGGTCTGCTTGGCACCTATGGATTGCGCATGCCCTTCCTGGTGGCGGCGGGGATCACGTTGCTGAACTGGCTTTACGGCGCCTTCGTGCTGCCGGAGTCACTGGCTCCGGAAAATCGGCGGCCGTTCACGTGGTCGAGCGCGCATCCGATCAAGGCTCTAACAGCTTTAGGCCGCTGGCCGATCGTGATGGGTCTGGCGTGGACGTATTTCCTGACGATGCTGGCGGGAAACATCTACCAGAGCTTGTGGGTGCTCTACACCGGCGAGCGCTATCAATGGGACAGCAAGATGGTCGGCTGGTCGCTGACACTGGTCGGCGTGATGGCGGCGGTCGTGCAGGGCGGTCTGGCGGGACGCATCCTGAAAGTGATCGGCGAGAAACGCGGCGTGTATGTCGGTCTGCTGGCAATGGCGGTGGCGATGGCTTGCTATGGTTCGGCGACGCAGGGCTGGATGCTTTTCGGCATCATCCTGATCGGCTCGCTGGCGGGGATCGGCTCACCGGCCACGCAGTCGATGATTTCCCAGGCGGTGCCTGCGGATGAACAAGGCGCGGTGCAGGGTGCGCTGAACAGCATCACCAGCATCGCAGGCGTACTGGCCCCGCTGATCTGGACCGCCATGTTCTCCTGGGCGATCGCGCCGGAACGCTCGATGAAGATCCCCGGCCTGCCGTTCTATGGAGCGGCGGTGGTGTCGCTGCTGGCGGCGGTGCTGGCGTGGAGGGCGTTTCGGATGGGATCGGTGATCGGTGATCGGTGATCGGTGATCCGAAAATGCTTCAATCCAAATACGGATTGTTCGCACGCTCGTGGCCGATGGTCGTGAAGGGGCCGTGACCGGGATAGACCTTCGTTTGATCGGGCAGGGAAAGGAGGTGCTTTTCGATGCCCTGGACGAGCTGGAGGCCGCTGCCGCCGGGGAGGTCGCTGCGGCCGATGCTTTCCGCGAAGAGGGTGTCTCCGGAGAAAACGAGGTTCATTTCCGGAAGATGGAAGGTGACGCTGTCCGTGGAGTGTCCGGGAACGTGGGCGAGCTGGAAGCTGCGGCCGGCGATTTCAAACGGCTGCGTGAGATCGAGCAGTTGGTCGATGGTGTAGGGCACGACGGAGATCGGCATGCCCCAGTTCCGCGCGACGGATTCGAGCGTGAGGTCCTTTGAGTAGGCGGCGAACGAATAGAGTGGGACACCCATTTCCTGAAGCGCGGCGGCGTCCTCGACGTGGTCGTAGTGCTGGTGGGTGAGCAGGGCGGCGACGGGCGTGATGCCCTTCGACTTCAGCCATTTCGAAACGCCTGCAGGAGCGTCGATGAGGAGATCGCCTGCGGGTCCTGTTAGAAGGTAGGCGTTGGTCTGGACGAAGCCGCCGGTGTAGATGTCTGGATTCATGGCTGGGTGCGGAGGTGGTCGATGGCCTCGCGGAGGTCGTCGGGCGTGATCGAGTCTGTAAGAGAGGCTTGTCCAGCGGCGGAGATGACGACGAAGCGGATCTTTCCGCTCTCGAACTTTTTGTCGCGGCTGAGTTTTTCCAGGACGGTCTCGGTGGTGATGGCATCCGTGAGTACGACTGGGAGGCGGAAATGAGCGAGCAGGCCGAGGATTTTCGCGGCGTCCGCGTTACCGAGTCCGGCCCGCTTTTTCGAGAGGAAGACGGCGGCGCGGAGGCCGAGGGAGATTGCCTCGCCGTGGAGCATCTCGCCGTAGGGGACGGAGGCCTCGATGCCGTGGCCGATGGTGTGACCGAAGTTCAGCAAGGCGCGTTCGCCGGTGCGCTCTTCCTCGTCGGCCTCGACGATGCGGGCCTTGATGGCGATGTTCCGCGCGATGAGATCGGCGGGGACATCGCGCGAATCGGGGTCGAGCGTGAGGAGTTCATCGAGCATCGCGGCATCGCGGATCGCGGCGTGCTTGATCACCTCGGCAAAGCCCTCGCGGAACTCGCGGTCGGGCAGGGTGCGGAGGGTTTCCGGATCGACGACGACGAGCTTCGGCTGGTGGAAGGCTCCGACGAGGTTCTTGCCCTCGGCGATGTTCACGCCGGTCTTGCCGCCGACCGAGGAATCGACCTGCGAGACGATGGTGGTGGGGATCTGCGCGAAGGGGATGCCACGAAAGAAGATCGCGGCGACGAAGCCCGCGAGGTCGCCGGTGACGCCGCCGCCGAGGGCGACGACAATCGACTTCCGGTCGTGTCCGGCGCGGGTCATCGAGCGGCAGAGTTCCTCGACATGGGAAAGGGACTTCGAGGACTCGCCGGAGGGGATGGTGTGCAGGGTGGGGGAGAAGCCGGCGGCTTCCAGCGAGGCGAGGGCGGCCTCGGCGTGGAAGGAGGCAACGACTTCATCACTGATCAGCGCGACTCGGCCTTTCAATCCGGTCTTCGCCAGCAGCTCACCCGTGCGGGCCAGCAGTCCCGGCTCCACGAGCACCTCGTAAGAGCGATTTCCCAAATCCACGGCGACAGTCGGCATGCAGGGAGCAAGACCAGCGACCGGGCAGGAATCAAGGAGCAAGACAGCAGATGCAGTAGGAAATCCCCCCCGAAACGACTGGATGGGGGATTCTCGACAAGAGGGTTGGGTTCGCCGACCATGGTTGTTCCGGATCGCGTCGTCGGTCTTGGGATTATTTCACCACCGCACCATGTTTCGCTTGGCCCATTTTCTTGCCTTACTGCTCCTCTCAACTTCGGCGATCTGTGCTGCGGAGGTGCCGGATCCGTGGCTCAATCCTCCACCGGAAGCGAAACTGCGGGCCTACTGGTGGTGGCTGAATGGCAACGTCGACAAGGCGGCCATTACGCACGACCTCGAGGAAATGAAGGCAAAGGGCTTCGGCGGCGCAGTGATTTTCGATGCCGACGGCTCCTCCCAGGGCGGACATGAAAGGGTGCCGGCAGGTCCATTGTTCGGCTCTCCTGCATGGCGTGAGTTGTTTGCCCACGCGCTCAAGGAAGCCGCGCGGCTGGATCTGGAGCTCAGCCTCAACATCCAGAGCGGTTGGAATCTCGGCGGTCCTTCGGTCAAGCCGGAGGATGCGGTGAAGCGGGTCACCTGGTCCGAGGTGATCCTGATGGGAGGAAAGCGACTTTCGATGAAGCTGCCGCAGCCACCGGTGACGGCAGGATTTTTCCGGGATACAGCGACTGTGGCGGTGAAGCTCGACGAGGCGACGGAAGGGATTGGCTCGGTGTTCGATTGGCGGCAACGGGCGCTGCATGAGCCGATCAAGGTGCCCGGAGCCGATCGGATGGGATCGTCCTCGGCACCGAAGACGCTCTCCCTTCTGCAGCTTGATCCAGGAAAGTCCGACGAGCGGCATGGTCTGCTCTCGGAGGTGGTGGATCTCAGCCGGTCGCTTTCGCCCGAGGGCGAACTCGTCTGGAACGTGCCTCCAGGCAAATGGAAGGTCCTGCGTTTCGGCATGACGATCGGTGACTCCAACAAGGTCTCGACGAGCAGTGGCGAATGGAAGGGGTTTGCGCTCGATCCGCTCGATGAGGGAGCCTTCAAGCGTTACTGGAATGAGGTGGTCGAGCCGATCCTCACATCCGGTGGGGCGAATGTCGGAAAGTCGCTGAAGTTCCTTCACACCGACTCCTGGGAGGTGGAGATCTTCAACTGGACGCCGACCCTGCCGGCGGAATTCAAGAAGCGTCGCGGCTATGACCTGCTGCCGTGGATGCCGGTTCTGACCGGCAACGTCATGGAGAGTCGCGAGGCCAGCCAACGTTTCCTCGCCGACTTCCGGAAGACTCTCGGCGATCTCGCGATCGACCACCACTACCGGCCTTTTCTCGAACTCTCGGCGAAACACGGATTGGGCATCCACCCTGAGGCGGGTGGCCCACACTACACGACGATCGATGCCCAGCGTGCGCTTGGGTTTTCGACGATTCCGATGTCCGAGTTCTGGGCGGAGGCGAAAACTCACCGAACCACGGATACGAGTCGCTTCTTCGTCAAGCAGCCGGCCTCCGCCTCCCACACCAACGCTCGCAAATACGTGGCGGCGGAAGGTTTCACCTCGGTGGGACCACACTGGCAGGAAACGCTATGGGACAACCTCAAGCCGTCGTTCGACTTCGCTTGCACCGAAGGGCTGAACCGTCTCGTCTGGCATGCTTTCGTCTGCTCCCCGGAAAACACGGGCGTCCCTGGCCAGCAATATTTCGCGGGCACCCACTTCAATCCGAAGGTCACCTGGTGGAACCGCAGTCCTGCGTTTCTGGGCTATCTCGATCGTTGCCAGATGATGCTTCAGAGAGGGCTCTTTCATGCCGATGCGCTGGTCTACTATGGCGATCACGTGCCGAACTACGCTCAGTCCCGTAGTTCGGATCCGGGGAAGCTGGGGCCCGGTTACGACTACGACGTGGGTACCGAGGAGGCGATCCTCACCCGGCTTTCAGTGAAGGACGGTCAGCTCGTGTTTCCAGACGGCATGTCGTATCGGCTGCTCGTATTGCCGGACCATCCGGCGATCTCGTTGCCGGTGTTGAAAAAGGTGAGGCAGCTCGTCGAGGCAGGAGCAACAGTCGTGGGGCCACGTCCCAAAATGGCGTCGGGACTGGGGGGCTTTCCGAAGTCCGACACTGAGGTCGCTGCCATCGCGGATGCTCTATGGACTGCGAAACCATCTGCGGGACGCGTCGTTGCCGACAGGAACGCCCGCGAGGTGCTCTTGGCCGATGGCATCCAGCCCGATTTCGAATGCACCGCCGAGGCAGGTCAAATCAACTTCATCCATCGGACGGATGGCGATTCAGAGATCTACTTTGTCGCCAGCCGCAGCAAGGAGCCGATCTCGATCCGGGCAACCTTCCGGGTCAGCGGCAAGGCACCCGAACTTTGGGACGCCGTGAGCGGCGACCGTCACCCGGCGGCTGCGTATGAGGAGAAAGGCGGACGCGTGACCCTGCCACTGGATCTGCCTGCCTGCGGCTCGATGTTTGTCGTTTTCCGCAGCCCGGCGGCGGCGCATCCGGCGATGGCGAAGAGCAATTCCCCGGCGCTTTCTCCGGTGATGGAGATATCGGGACCCTGGAGCGTCGCCTTCGATCCAAAATGGGGTGGTCCTGCGAAGGTGGAGTTTCCGACCCTCGTCGATTGGTCGACCCACACCGACCCAGCGATCCGATACTACTCTGGCACCGCCGTTTACCGGACCCGCTTCAAGCTTTCCGCCGATCAGCTCGCGACGGGAAAAGGCGGTCTGCTTCTCGATCTCGGGCTCGCGCGGGAGATCGCCACCGTCAGACTCAACGGCAAAGAACTCGGCACGCTCTGGGCCCCGCCGTTCCGGAGCGACATTTCCAGCGCGGTGAAACTTGGAGACAACGAGTTGGAGGTGGAGGTCGTCAATTTCTGGCCGAACCGGATCATTGGCGACGCCTCCTTGCCGGAAAATCAGCGACTCACCCGCACTAACATCCGGACGCTGACGGCGAAGACTCCCTTGATGCCGTCCGGTTTGTTAGGGCCGGTCCGGGTACTGGCCCGAATGGGGGATGCTCCTTGATTCCCTTAGTTGCGCTATTTACAAGCCGGTCTAAGAATCGTTTCATTCGGCCCGCGTGCGCCAGTTGATCCTCGTTTACCTTCTCGCTCTTTCCTTCGCGTCTGCTCAGCAGCGCAGTCCGGTCGTGTCGACAAGCGAAGCTCCGATCAAGGCCGAGAAGATCGGTGAGGGTCACTGGTTCATCGACTTCGGCACCGCGGCGGTTGGAAACGTCGAGATCACCTCGCCCGATGCCCCGGCCAACACGAAGGTGACCGTTCACCTCGGTGAGGCCTCGACCGGCTCCTCGGTCAATCGCAAGCCGGGTGGATCCGTCCGGTATCAAAGCCAGCAGGTGATTCTGAAGGCCCGCACGGCGGTCAGGCCGACCATCACCTGGGAGAAAATGTCGTGGATGAAGCCTGGCGTCTGGGTGCCTACGCCGAAGGAGTCCGGCGAAATTGCGCCCTTCCGCTACGTCGAGCTTGAGAATCTCCCTGCCTCGTTCGCCGCCGATCAGATCAAGCGCCTTTCCTGGCATGTGCCCTTTGATGAAGAAGCCTCGTCGTTCGAGTCCTCCAGCGCGGACCTCGATGCCGTCTGGAAACTCTGCAAATACAGCATCAAGGCCACCTCGTTTCTCGGGCTCTACGTCGACGGTGATCGCGAGCGCACGCCCTACGAGGCCGATGCCCTCATCAACCAGCTTTCCCACTACTGCGTCGATGCGCGTTACGACACCGCACGTTTCACGAACGACTTCCTCCTGGAAAAGCCGACCTGGCCCACCGAGTGGCGATTGCAGACGCTCATGCTCGTCTGGCACGACTATCTTTATTCCGGCGATGATACTTCGGTGCGCAAACACTACGAGACGCTCAAGGGCCGTGCGATGATCGACAAGCGCAGCCCGGAAGGATTTTTCCTCGGCACCAACAAGGGCGACATCCGCGACATCGTCGACTGGCCGGCGGCGGAGCGCGATGGCTACGACATGAACCCACCGGTGAAGACTGTCGTCACCGCCTTCCATCATCACTCGCTGATCCTGCTTCAGAAAATCGCCGCGCATCTGGGAAAGGCCGCCGATGCAGACAAGTTCGCCGCCCTCGCGGAGGCCACGCGCAAGGCGGTTAACGACAAGCTCTGGGATGAATCGCGCGGCTGCTACGTCGACGCCTTCGATCCCGCCACTGGCAAGGCGAGCACGCACGCCTCCTCGCATGCGAATTTCTTCCCACTGGCTCTCGGACTCGTGCCCCAGGACCGGGTGAAGCGCGTTGCCGCGTTCCTCAAAACCAAGGGCATGGTGTGCAGCGTCTATGGCTCGCAGTTCCTCCTCGACGCCCTCTATGACGCCGGGGAAGGGGACTTCGCGCTGCAATTGCTGACCTCCCGCGAGAAGCGCTCGTGGCTGAACATGACTGAAAAGGTCGGCTCCACGATCACGCTCGAAGCCTGGGACCCGACCCTCAAGCCGAACCTCGATTGGAACCACGCCTGGGGCGCGGCACCGGCCAATCTCATCCCGCGAAAACTCATGGGCATCGAGCCGATCGAGCCCGGATTCAAAAAAGTCAGCATCTGTCCTCAGACGGGTTCGTTGACGAAAGCCGCCATCCGCTTTCCCTCGCCGAAAGGACCTATCCTGCTTTCCATCAGACATCCCAACGCCTCCACCTGGCAGGCGGACGTCACGATACCAACCGGAAGCGCGGCCGAGTTTCATCTGCCTCCGCATGAGGATGGATCGCTGAAGCTTTCCTCCGGTGCGCCCCGTATTCTCCGGACGGAAAACGGCAGGCCTGTGCTTGCCTTGCTGCCCGGTTCTCATCAACTCTCACTCAAACCCAACTAAATCCATCCAACCATGAATCCCATCATTGGCGTCCTCTACCACTGGCTCGGCGGCCTGGCCTCCGGTTCCTTCTACGTTCCATTCCGCGGCGTGAAACGCTGGTCCTGGGAAACCTCCTGGCTCGTCGCGGGCGTGTTCTCCTGGCTCGTGGCTCCGTGGTTCTTCGCGATGCTCAATGCCAAGGATGTGATCGGCACGCTCTCGGAAACCCCGAAGGACGTCTGGGGCTATACCTATTTGTTCGGAGCCCTCTGGGGTCTTGGCGGCCTGACCTTCGGCCTGACGATGCGCTACCTCGGAATGTCCCTCGGCATGGCGGTGGCGCTGGGCTACTGCACGGTCTTCGGCACCCTGATCCCTCCCCTTTTCAAGGGTGAGTTCGCCGCGAAACTCCTGGACAAGCCAAATGGTCGCATGGTGCTCGCCGGACTTGTGGTCTGCGTCATCGGCATCGTGGTCACCGCCCTGGCCGGACGCGCCAAGGAGAGCGAGATGAGCGAGACGGAAAAGCGCGAGACCGTGAAGGAGTTCAATTTCAAGAAGGGCATCCTCGTCGCCACCTTCTCCGGCATCATGAGCGCCTGCTTCGCGTTCGGTCTCTCGGCCGGTGACAAGATCGGTGAGATTTCCAAGGCGCACGGCACCGCCGACATTTGGTCCGGCCTTCCGGTCCTCATCGTGGTGCTGCTCGGTGGGTTCACCACGAACTTCATCTGGTGCGTGATGCTGAACGTGAAGAACAAGACGGGTTACGAGTATCTCGCGGCTGAACAGCGGCATCCAGCACATGGCAAGGACCAGTCCACCATTGAGAATCCGATCGACGCCCCGGGTATCGAAATGGCCGAGCATTCCGGCCTCGGCAGCAAGGGAGGGAGCCTTCGCATCCCACGCCTCCGCAACTATTTCTTCTCCGCCCTCGCCGGTGTCACCTGGTACTTCCAGTTCTTCTTCTACTCGATGGGGGAGACCCAAATGGGTGATTACAAGTTCAGCTCGTGGACGCTACACATGGCGTCGATCATCATCTTCAGCTCGATCTGGGGTCTCGCCCTCAGGGAGTGGAAGGGTGCGAGTCCCAAGTCCAAGGGCCTGCTCTATGCCGGTCTGGGGATCCTGGTGCTTTCCACCGTGATCGTTGGCTACGGCAACTACATCGGCTCCACACCCGGCCATTGATTCGCGGCTCCGCCCGCGACGATGAGCCTGCACTTCACCATGAATTTCAGAACGCTCATCCTCGCGGGGCTTTTCGCCTCCGCTTTACTCTCGGTTTCCGCAGCGGAGCTTCACGTCGCGCCGAATGGCAGCGACTCGAATTCCGGCACGCAGGAATCACCCTTCGCCACCGTCCAGCGCGCGGAGAAATCGGTATCGCCGGGCGACACCGTCCTCATCCACGGCGGCACCTACAAGGTGGCCCAGTCGCAGATCGCGCGACTCGGTCGGGGCCGCTCCCAGGTGACTTATCTTTCCAGGAGCGGGACACCGGGAAAGCCGATCCGCTACTTCGCCTTTCGGGATGAAAGGCCGGTCTTCGATTTTACCGAGGTGAAGCCGCCTGGCTCCCGCGTGACCGCCTTCCACGTCGCGGGCTCATGGTTGCATTTCAAGGGCATCTCCGTCGTCGGCGTGCAGGTCACCGTCACCGGCCACACCCAGTCGATCTGCTTCGACAACGAAGGCAGCCACAACATTTACGAGCAACTCCAAATGCACGACGGCCAGGCGATCGGTTTTTGGCTGGGAGATGGTTCGAACAACCTCGTCCTGAATTGCGATGCCTTCCGCAACTACGACTACACCTCGGAAAACAAGCGCGGAGGCAACGTTGATGGCTTCGGCTTTCATGTCCAGCCGGGCAGTGTCGGCAATGTCTTCCGTGGCTGCCGTGCTTGGTTCAACAGCGACGACGGCTTCGACTTGATCAACACCCATGAGTCGCTGCTCATCGAGAACTGCTGGTCGTTCTACAATGGCTTCGGCACCGACTTCAAATCCCTCGGCGATGGCAACGGCTTCAAGCTCGGCGGCTATGGCGTGCAGGGTGGAGAGCTGCCAAGGAAGATCCCGCACCACATCATCCGCGGCAGCCTGGCGGTGAGGAACAAGGCCTCCGGCTTCTATGCCAACCACCAGCCCGGCGGCATCGACATGATCCACAACACTGCCTACCTCAACGGCACCAATTTCAACCTGCTCGGCCGCAACAAGGAGCACACCGCAGACGTGCCGGGCTACGGACATGTGCTGAAGAACAACCTCGGCTACAAGGGGCGCACCGAGGTTTCTAACATCAACACCTCCGAGTGCGTGGTGGTGGCGAATTCCTTCGATCTGAAGCTCGCCTTCACCGACCGCGATTTCGAGAGCCTCGACCAGGCGGATCTGGTCAAGCCCCGCCAGCCCAACGGTGACCTGCCGCTGGTGCCGTTCATGAAGTTGAAAAGCGGAAATCCCGCCATCGACAAGGGCGTGGACACCGGCCTCCCCTTCAAGGGAAAAGCTCCCGACCTGGGTGCCTTTGAATTTTCCAAATGACCATGAAGCCTCTCCTCCGCCTCTGCCTGCTCTCGATCGCCGGTTGCACCTTCGCAACGGCAAATCCCTTCGGCGTCTTCGATTTCAATCTGCGTGGCGCGACCCCGGCGGAGCAGATCCACAGCCTCGACGGCATCGGCTTCGATGGCATCGCCATGCCGCTGAATTCGCCGAAGGATCTCGAACGCCTCGAAGCCTATCAGAAGGCGAAGCCGGACCTGAAACTCATTGCCGCTCTAATGCATCTCCAGGCCGAAAAGCCGCTGCCCATGGAGCACCTGCGGCTCGCCACCAAAAAGGCTGCCGCCATGAACGCGAAGCTCTGGCTGATCGTCGGAGGGACGAAGGGCGATGATGTGAAGATCCTCTCCGTCATCAACCAGGTGGCGGATCTGGCGGCGGGTCTCAAGGTCGGAGTTTCCCTCTATCCCCACGACAACACCGCCATCGAGACCGCTGAGGAGGCCCTCGTGTATCTCAATAGGTCCGGACGCAAGAACCTCACGATCAGTCTCCACCAATGTCACGAACTCCGGGCCGGAAACATCGATCGGCTCGATGAGGTGGTGAAGGCCATCGGCTCCCATCTCGACCTCGTCACGATCTGTGGTTCGGATCGCAAGACGAACGACAATAGCACCGACTGGAGCGACGCCATCAAGCCTCTCGGTGAGGGCGATTTCGATCCGAAGATCCTGCTCCGCGTGCTTCGCGACAACCACTTCAAGGGACCCATCATCCTCCACACCTTCGGCCTCATGAAGAAGCCGGACAGTCACTACCGCAGCTCCTTCGAGCTCTATCAGAAGATGGCTGCGGAGGTGGAGAAGCGTTGAGCGTTTCCTGAAAGGGCAGGCCCATTCAGGATCGGAGTGATAGTCTTGCGCCGATTTTAATCCTGAAGGGATGAGAGCCCATGGTTCGGGCTCGAGGAGCGATCGCGACGACCACCCCAGGTTGGGTCTTGAACCGGTGGCTCACGCACACCGGCCAATGTCCGCCACCCCTGCCGGGGCATGTAGATTCCCCACCAAGAACGATCACTTCTCCAATTCCATCGTCCTGCCGATCAGCACCAGCAATTCCCGGCGGTTGAGGGGCAGATCGCTGGCGGCGCATTCGCGGGCGAGGCCGGAGACGAGTTCGGTGTCGATGCTGTCGACCTGGTCCTTCGTCAGCCAGAGCGAGTAGGACGCGAGCAGGGCGGCAAAGCGGGCATCGTCCGAGGGCTCGGCCTCGGGCTTGCGGAGGATCGGAAGCGGAGCGGCATCGGCTCCCTCGACCTTCCAGCGGATCTCACCGAGATTGGAGGCACTGGCGCGCGGTTCGATTTCAACCAGCAGGGTGGTGCTGGTCTTTTCCGGAAGGTGGGTAGGCATCGGGCCACTTTCGAGTCCGCGGATCGGCGAAAAGCCAAGCAGACGATAGCTGGCGACGGCGGTGGGATCGACGTTGAGGACGGCTTCGACCTTGCGCGAGCCACTTGCAGCTCCCTGGAAATGGATCATCAGCAGGGTGGCGGAAGGCTTCCACGGACAGGCCAGTGACTCTGCGGAAAGGCTGGTGCCCTTTGCGATGGCAGCGGTGCCATTGGGACGGAGTTCGAAGGAGTTGAGGATTTCTTCAAGCCGGACCGTCCGCGCATCCGGGCGTCGGCCCTGGTCCTTCACGCTCTTGTAAATCCACCCGAGGCTGGCGCGACCGGCGAGCACGGGCAGATCGAGTTCATGCGCCACTGCAGTGGAAACAGCTCCGCGCGAGACGAGGTCGGGCAGCGTCGAGGTGTCGGGCAGCGGGGCATCGGAAAGCTGCTGCGCCATTTGCTCAAGCATCTGCCCGGAGGCGTTCTGAAGCGCCTCGTCGAGTGCCTTGGCGTTTACGGCGAGTTGGTTTCTCAGGGGCGGTGGTGAGGCCGTGGCTCCGGGCACTTTCGGGCCAGGGGCTGGAAGGATGGCGACGGAGTAGGGAAGCTGCTGCGCGGAATTCTTGTCCGATTCGGCTGGCGGCGTGGTCGGGGCACTGGCGATCGGTGCCGCCACAGTGTCTGGCTTTCTGAATGCGATCCACGAAATGAGGGCGATGGCCGCCGCGATGCCAAGGGGCATGAGATAGGGTGCGGGTGATTTCTTCCGAACCGGAAAAGGAACGATCTCTCCGGCATTTGCGCTCTCACGAACGGCGCGGCGGATGTTTTCCCTCTGGCGTGGAAGGAGGGCGGTGGAGTCCGGGGCAAGGGCACCCATCAGGAGGCGCTGGACCTTGTAGGTTTCATCCAAGGCGGTCCGGACCGTGGCATCGGCATCGGCGGCACGCTCGACGGCGGCGGCTTCGTCCGGTGACAATTCACCGAGCAGATAGGCGGTGAGTCTGGGATCTTCGGGATGGAGTTTCATGGAGGTGGAAATGGAAGTTAGTCCTGCATCAGATCGGCAGGGAGCAGGTCGCGGAGGCGCTTGAGGCCGGTGTGGATGAGAAAGCCGACGTTGCCGGAGGTGAGGCCGGTTTTCTCGCTGATTTCCTGGTAGCTGAGGCCTTGTTGGAACTTCAGGAGAATGACCTCGCGCTGGTTCTGCGTGAGGCGGTCGAGGTTGAGCATGACCAGCCGCAGACGCTCGGCCTGATCGAGCTGGCGGTCGGGTGCGGAGTCGGGTCCGGCGATGCGTTTCCAGCGGACGTCGTCGAGCGGTTCCACGCGCCGGTCCTTGCGGAGGACATCGAGCGCGCGGTTCTTGCAGACGGTGTAGAGCCAGGATTTCAGTCCGCTGCTGACTTTTCCCAGGTCCTGCTGGCAGAGGCGGATGAAGGTGTCCTGGACGATGTCGCGGGCGCGTTCGACGTCGTGGACGATGTTCATGGCGTAGCCGACCAGTGGCGACTCGTAGTCGGCCAAGGCCCGTTCAATGAACTGTTCGCGCGTTTCCTGCATCGGCTGTCCGGGGCGTCGCGCCGCGGTCTTCAGAGCTGGAACGGGGGAGTCGTTGGTTTCCATATAGGAATTTTCCGGCGGCTCAGCGGATGAAGTAGCTGAGGTGTTCGAGTTCAAGGGCGAGATCGACATTGTTCACAGTGACATCCGCCGGGACTTCGAGGAGGAGCGGGGAGAAATTGAGGATACCCTGCACGCCGGCGGCGACGAGGCGGTTCACGACGGATTGGGCGAATTCGGCGGGCACGCAAAGGATGGCGAGCTTGATTGAGTGCTCGCGGACGAAGGAATCGAGATCCGATTCAGGAAAGACCGGGATGGAAACCACCCGTGTGCGGGCGGAGTCCGGGTTTGCATCAAAAGCGGCGACGACCTCGA
>JANOBS010000023.1:0-2078 GCA_031411755.1 Luteolibacter sp.
GAACCCACTCTCCAACAAGATGAACCCACAAGCTAAGATTCTGTCGCGCAGTCTCGCACTGGCGCTCGCCTTGCCGCTTTGTGCGGCCGCCCAGGAGGAGGACATTCCCTTGCTCCTGCCGGGGGAGGCTGCTGCCGTTCAAGCGCAGACTGCTGAGATCTACAATCTGTTAGAACCGATCGTCCGCACCGCCGCCTCATCGGTGGTCTCGGTCGGATCTGGATCACCCAACCAGAGCTGCTACGGTGCCGTGATCGGCGATGGCAACCACGTGCTCTCGAAATGGAGCGAGGTGATCGCCAGCCGCCAACCGCTGCGGGTGATCGACTCCGCTGGCACAACCCGTTCTGCGAAGATCGAGGGCGTTTATGAGGAGGAGGATCTTGCGGTCCTCAAAATCGAGGGCACACCCCTGCCTGCGGTGAAATGGAACGCGGAGGGAGATCCCGCACTGGGGCATTTCCTGGTGGCTCCCCGTCCGGATGGCAAGGCCGCTGGATTCGGAGTGGTCAGCGTGCTGGACCGCTCGTTGAGAGAATCGAAACAGGCCTATCTCGGCCTCATGGGCGACATCGACTACAAGGGCGTTGGCGCGAAAGTCAAAACGATCGAGCCGAACACCGGCGTTGCGGCGGCGGGTCTGAAAGTGGGTGACGTGATCCTGAAAGTAGGGGATCGCCAGGTTTCCGGACTGCTCGAACTGCGGAATTCCCTCAACGACAAGAAGCCGGGCGACCGGGTGTCGGTTCTATACTCTCGTGCAGGAAAGGAAGCGACGGTGGAGGTGTTGCTCGGAGGTCGTCCCCACATCGCGCAGCCGACCAACCAGCGGCTCAAGCAGATGGAGCAAATGGGTGGCGCGGTCAGCCGGGTGCGTGATGGCTTTTCCCGGGTCATCCAGACTGACATGCAGATCACTCCCCAGCAGTGTGGCGGACCGGTCCTTGATCTCAAAGGCGAGGTCATCGGTCTATCGGTGGCACGCACCGACCGGACCCGCAGCTTCATTCTTCCGGCAGCTGAAGTCATCGCCATGCTGAAGCGCCCGGCGACGGATCCTTCTGTGGCGAGGGTGGAGGTGACCCGCGATGAGCCAGTCCTGCAACAAGGCCAAGGTCCTCAGCGGATTCCCCGCGCCCGGCCTGTGCCGGATGCGCAGGGAGTGGAACGCATGCGCCGCAATGTCCGGGACATGCAGCGACTGATGGAGCGCATGGAGGAGGAGATGGATGCTCTGGAAGCTCCATGATTTCTCCGGGAATCTTATCCCGAATTGATTTCGACGGCGTCCGAGTGGACGCCGTCTTCTATTTTGAACCATGAATGCAGGAAATCACCAGCCGGTGGCAGGAGGTAAACCCGCAATCTCCGAACGGTGGATCCTGCTGTTGCTCGCGGCCGTGCAGTTCACCCAGATCATGGACTTCATGATCATGATGCCACTGGGTCCTCAGTTGATGCGGGAGCTGGGCATCAATCCCCAGCAATTCGGGGCGCTGATTTCTTCATTCGCCATCACCGCCGGAGTGGTGGGGCTCGCGGCGGCTCCGTTCATCGATCGCTACGATCGGAAAAACCTGCTGCTGGTTTGTTACGCGGGTTTCGCAATCGCGACGTTGATCTGCGGACTCTCGCATACTCCCGGCATGTTGCTCTTTGCCCGCGCCTTGTGCGGGGCGTTTGGAGGCGTGAGCGGTGCCACGATCATGGCCATCGTCGCCGATGTGGTGCCATCGGAGCGTCGGGCTCGCGGGATGGGAGTGATCATGACGTCGTTTTCTGCTGCGGCTGCGCTTGGGGTGCCGCTGGGGTTGAAAATGGCGCAGTGGTGGCGCTGGGAGGCTCCGTTCCTGGTCGTGGCCGCCGTGGCGGGCGTCGTGTGGGTCTGTTTGTGGAAAGCCCTGCCCTCGGTGCGCGGGCACCTCAATGGCGAGTCGAAGTCAGTGCGGGATTTCCTGATCCTGCTGAAGGATGGAAACGCCTGGCGTGGGTTGGCCCTGATGAGCGCGATGGTGTTCGGCCACTTCACCATCATTCCTTACCTTTCGCCGTATCTGGTGGGAAATGTTGGGATGCCG
>JANOBS010000024.1:0-17550 GCA_031411755.1 Luteolibacter sp.
GTGGCGGAGGCGCGGTTGCCCCCGGCGACAATGGGAGTGCCTTCGTTGCCCCCTCCGCGAAGCTCCTGCGGGATACCAGTGGGGCCAAAGGGCTGATCTTCCTTTTCCGCTTTCCCTCGCGAACCGAAGAGTCCGCCGATCTGCGCGCAGGAGGGAACCAGCAGCAGGGCCAGAACTAGCGAGGAGAGGCGGCGAAGAATCATGGGGGACACCATGGAGCGCCGAAAGCCGCCCGCCAAGTTCCAAGGAGGCGGCGGAATGGGTTTCTGCGGAGGATGATCGCCCTTGCCCACAGGGAGGGAGGGCTCTTTAGTCATTGGCAATCCATGGCCTTCCTCCACCGAATCGCGCTCCTTCTGCTGACTGTGGCGATATTGACCGCTCCAGCTTTCGCGTCGGCAGGCGTGGAGGTGCCGGAGTTCGTGGTCAAGGCCGCGGATTTCCCCAGGCTGGAGGCCGAACGGGGCATCACCGGAGTGTGGGAGAAGATCCAGTTCCGCGCGAAAGAGGTGCCGTTTCTGGCGATTGCCACAGTGATCTTCGTGCTGGCGATCCTGCACACGTTCGTCGCCGTGCCGATCACAAAGCTGGCCCACCGGGTGCAGCACGAGCACGACGAAAAGATCCGGCATCTTGCGGAGGAGCATCACGAGCGACCGGATGAACTGAAGATGGTGTCCTTCAAGGGCACGATCCTGCATTTACTTGGCGAGGTGGAAGCGGTGTTCGGCATCTGGGCGCTGGTGCTGCTGATCGCGATGACCGGCTTCTACGGCCTGGATGCGATGAAGGGCTACATCTCGCATGGGGTGAATTTCACCGAGCCGATGTTCGTGGTGGTGATCATGGCGCTGGCCTCGACGCGGCCGATCCTGCGTTTTGCAGAGGCCTGCCTGCGGTTCTTCGCGCGCTTTGGAAAAGAAACCCCTGCGGCCTGGTGGCTCTCGATCCTGATCATCGCGCCGATCCTCGGCTCCTTCATCACCGAGCCCGGTGCCATGACGATCGCGGCGATGCTGCTGGCGCGGAAATTCTATCATCTCAAGCCGCGACCGATGTTCGCGTATGGCACGCTCGGCCTGCTGTTCGTGAACATTTCCGTGGGTGGAGTGTTGACGAATTTCGCCGCGCCACCGGTGTTGATGGTGGCGAAAAAGTGGGACCTGAGCAGCCTCTACATGCTCCAGCACTATGGCGACAAGGCGGTGCTCGCGATCCTCTTCTCGACGCTGGCCTACTTCCTTTTCTTCCGGAAAGACCTGAAGGCCATGGCATCCCAGGTGCCGGACACGGACGGCGACGGCGTGTCCGACTGGTCGGCGCGCGAGGACCGGGTGCCCCTGTTCGTGACGCTGGTGCACCTGCTGTTCATGCTTCTAACGGTAGTGTTCGCCCATGAGCCGGCGCTGTTCATCGGCGGGTATCTGTTCTTTCTCGCGTTCACGATGGCGACACGCCATCACCAGAATCCGATCGCACTGCGGGGCCCGATCCTCGTCGGCTTCTTCCTCGGCGGGCTGGTGGTGCACGGAGGGCTTCAAGGCTGGTGGCTGCAGCCAATCATTTCCAGCCTCACCGAGTGGCCGCTCTATCTGGGATCGACCGTCCTGACCTCATTCAATGACAACGCCGCGATCACCTTCCTGGCCAGCCAGGTGGAGGGGCTTTCCCCGGCCTTGAAATACGCCGTGCTCGCCGGTGCGGTGAGTGGCGGTGGTCTGACGGTCATCGCCAACGCTCCGAATCCGGCAGGCCAGGCGATCCTCGCCCGCTTCTTCGGCGACGGCGTTTCCCCGCTCAAACTCTTGATGGCCGCGCTGATTCCAACGATCATCGTGATGGCCTTCTTCATGGGAATCCCCGACAAGGAAGCCCACAAGCAACTCGGCGAGGACAAACTGCCCGCTCCCATCGTGCAGCCTTCACACTGATTCTTCGTTTCGAGTTTCGAATTTAGAATTTCGCGCTTTCTTCAAACCCATGTTCACCGGACTCGTCGAAGCCACCGCCGCCGTTCATTCGCTGGAGCCGAAGGGCGATCAGGCGCGGCTGATTCTAACACCTCCATTCCAGGATGAGCTCGCGCTGGGGGATTCCGTGGCGATCAACGGCTGCTGCCTGACGGTGGCGGAGATTCTTCCGGAGGGCACGGCCTTCGACCTGCTGATGCAGACGCTGAAGGTCACGTCGCTGGGTGGATTGAAAGCGGGATCGGTGGTGAATCTCGAACGCGCCATGCAGGCCGGAGCGCGCTTCGGCGGGCATTTCGTGCAGGGCCACGTCGATACCACCGGCACGATTCTCTCGCTGGAAGCCAGCGGTCAGGATCATCGCTTCGAGGTCGCGCTGCCTCCGGGAATCCACCGACTGTGCATCGACAAGGGCTCGCTCTGCGTCGACGGCATTTCCCTCACCATCGCCGAGCTGACTGAAACCAGCGCGGTCTTCTGGATCACGCCGCACACCTTTTCCCACACTCATCTGAAAACGGCGGAAGCCGGTCAGACGGTGAACTTGGAAGCCGACCTGCTCGCGAAATACGTCGAGCGTCTCGTCGCGAACTCCCCTGCCCTCAAACGGGCGGAGCCAGGAGCGTGAACGGCCAGCAGGGCAGATTGCGGAGGATACCGAAAAACACGACCAGCCCCGCGACCCACCAGATCAACCGCTCTGAAATGACCGGGAGCTTCGCCCAACGATGGCCGGGAGAAGCAAGCCGGACCGAGGATCGGAGCAACCAGAAACCCAGTCCCAGCAGCAGGAGCAAGGTCATGGGATTGTAGCGAATCGACCGGAGCAGATCGCCATGAACAAGGGCAAAAAAAGCCCGGGTGCCTCCACAGCCGGGACAATTCAGCCCCGTGACATGACGAAACACACAGGGAGGCCCAAAGGAGAACACCTGCCGTTCCAGCAACGCCAATCCCAGAATTCCCACAGCCCCGATGAACGGCAACAGGCCCCAGAGCCCATGCCGACGGGATTTCTGGCCGCTCGGGCTCGTCGATGACGAAGCCGGAACGCTCATGGTTACTGGTTGAGGTTCTGGAGAGAAGCAGCCGAGACCTGGAAGATGATGCTTACAGCGGTGACGATGATCGACAACGCGATCGCAATCCAACCCATGATCACCCCGGATTTCGCCTTGCCGAGATCAGCGGCCCAAATCGGATTCTGGGCGATCTGCTGCTTCGCCTGATTCCCGAAAACAATCGCCAGAATGCCGCAGACCAAACCGATCAGGCCGCAGCAAAACGAGAACACCAGTCCGCAAATCCCCAGCACCATGGCCGTCGTTGCCTTGCCGCAGGTTGGTGAGACTGGCACTCCCGTGTGGGAAACAGGACCCACCGGGGGGGCCAATGGCGGAGAGTATGGGGAACTCTCTACAACCGGAGACGAGAAACCCGGAGCAACTGGAGACGTCGCCTGGAGCACCGGACGAAGCTCGGGGATTTGACCCGCCGGCAGCCAATCGGCCATGCCATCCTTCCAAACCAGATCGCTCTGGGCGATTTCACCGGAGGCGATTTTGCTCTGGATTTCCTCGGTGCCGATGGGTCCGAGCTGGGTGCCGTTTTTCGAGTAGTACCATTGCATGGCGGTCTGGGGGTCAGGGGTAGGATTTGGAATTGGTGATGGCGACCACGGCGATGACGACGAACGCCAGGGAAACGAGAATGCCGAGGTAGCCGAGAATCAGTCCCGTGATCGCCATGCCGCGGCCCCCGAGGGGGACCGGCGATTGGGAAATCCGGTTGAGCGCCATGTGGCCGCAGATCACAGCGGGGAGTCCGAGGAGCCCGGAGAGGTAGCAGAAGAAAATCCCGACGATCCCGCAGACCATGCTGGCGATGGCCAGACCGGGAGTCGCGCCCGGCATTGCGCCATAGGGCACAGCATATTGGGGCGGGGCCTGGCCTGAGTACCCCAGCACCACCGAGCCTCCGGAAAGCTCCGGCACCTGGAGAAGCGGCATCCAGCCCGCCATGCCCTCACGCCAGACCAGCGTGTAGGGAGTCAGCTTTCCATCGGAAATCGCCTGGCGGATCCCGTCGTCATCGAGCGGTCCGTTCTGCTGACCGTTATCTCCGTGATACCAATGCGCCATAAGGTGTCAGATCAGCACTTCACGTGCCTTGTGATCTCCCGCCAGCATTCCCGTCGCGTTCGCTCCGCGCAATCTCAAACCGAGGCCCGCCGCGACGAAATTTCGCCCCCCGGACGAGTCCTCCCCGACTTGGCGCTTGGAACTTCGGGTGTGAGCGCCTATTCAGCGCGCCCGCCGATGTTCACTGTCCTTGCCACCGATCCCCATTCCTCCGCCCGTCGCGGAACGATGGAGCTGGCTCATGGCACGGTGGAAACCCCGATTTTCATGCCCGTCGGCACCCAGGGTAGCGTGAAAACCCTGCACCCGGCGGAGGTCGAGGAACTCGGAGCACAGATCATCCTGGGAAACACCTACCATCTGTGGCTGCGGCCCGGCCACGAGCTGATCCGCGATCTCGGCGGGCTCCACAAGTTCACCACCTGGGACAAGCCGATGCTCACCGATTCCGGCGGATTCCAAGTCTGGTCGCTGGCGAAACTGCGGAAAATCACCGAGGAGGGTGTTCGCTTCAACAACCACCTCGACGGCTCGAAAATGCTCCTCACTCCGGAGCTCTCCATGGAGATCCAAGGCGCACTCGGCTCGGACATTGCGATGCTCTTCGACGAGTGCCCGCCCTACCCCTGCGACAAGGATTACGCAGCAAAATCCCTCGCGATGACCACCCGCTGGGCCCGGCGCTGCAAGACCTGGGTGGAAACCCACCAACCACGCTCCGGCGACGGCCGCCAGTGCCACTTCGGCATCGTCCAGGGCTCGATCTACTCGGATCTCCGCGAGCAATCCGCCCGTGAGCTGGTCGACATCGGCTTCGATGGCTATGCCGTCGGAGGGGTCTCGGTCGGTGAGCCCGAGGAGGAAATGTTCCGCGCCATCGAGAATGCCGTGCCCTTCCTCCCTCACGACAAGCCGCGCTACGCCATGGGCCTCGGCACCCCGCCGCAGATCCTGGAAATGATCGCCCGCGGCGTGGACCTGTTCGACTGCGTCATGCCCACGCGTGTGGCCCGGCATGGGATGGCCTTCACGCTGGACGGCCCGATCCAGCTCAAAAACAAGATCCACGAGCGCGACGAGCGCCCGATCTGTGAAAGCTCCCCGCCCCACGTCGCACGCTTCTCACGGGCCTATGTCCGGCACCTTTTCCGGGCCGGGGAAATCCTCGCTTTGCGGTTGCTTTCCTACCACAATCTGCATTTCTACCTGTCCCTCGTCGCCGGGGCCAGAGAGTCCATCGCAGCCGGGAACTTCCTCGAATTCAAAGACTCTTTCATCCGCCGCTACTCCAAGACCGATCACGCATGACTGCCCTCACCGCTTTTCTCACCTTCGTCGCCCAAGCCACCCCTGCCGCTGGAACTCCTGCCGGCAGCCCCGCTCCCAAGAATTTCATCGAGCAACTGCTCTCCAGCGGCCTGGTCATGCCACTCGCCCTGGTGGTGATGTTCTACTTCCTGTTGATCCGCCCACAGCAGCGCCAGCGGAAGGAAATGGCCGCCCGCATCGCTGCACTCCAGCCAGGCACCCGCGTGGTGACCGCCGCCGGCATCCACGGTCTTGTTCATTCCATCAAGGAACGCACCGTAGTGATCAAGGTCGCGGAGGGCACCACGATCGAGTTTGAAAAGTCCGCGATCGCCAGCGTCCAACCGAAGGATTCCGGCGAGACCAAGAAGTGATCGGTTTTTCCCGTTTTTGATTTCACCCACGCGCTCCACGCGCCTCATCCTATGCCAAGTCTTATGCTCGCCGCCGCCTTTTTTAAAGACCCGCTCACGCTCTTCGCGATCGGCATGGTCCTGATGATCCTGTTCTGCTGGTACTTCGCCACCGAACTCGAAAACCGCAAGCGCAACGTCGGTTCCGTTCTGGTCCTCGGAGTCGCCGCGCTTTGTTTCCTCGCCGTGTATCCGCCGAAGGAGCGCCTCAAGGGCAGCATTGACATCGTCGGGGGCTCCTCGTTCTCACTGCGGGTGCAGCCACGCACTGCCGAGAATGGTGTGGACAAGGAAGAGGTCACCACCAACCAAATCGAACAGGCCAAGAAGGTCATCGAGCAGCGCCTCAACGGCATGGGAAATGCCGAGCCGCTGATTTCCCAGCAGGGCAAGGACGGCATCCTGCTCCAGATGCCCGGCATCGATCCCGAGGAATCCAAGCGCATCCGCTCGATTCTTGAGAAGGTCGCCAAGCTCGAGCTCCGCCAGGTCCACCCTGACAACGACCAACTCGCCCATTCGAAGGATTTCGTGGCGGGCTACAAGCTTTTCAACCTCAAGGGCAAGGATAAGGACGGCAACGACTACAGCACGCCCATCCTGCTCAGCCGGCGCGTCGCTCTCGGGGGTGCCGACATCTCCAATGCCTTCCCTTCCCAGACCGCTATCGGCACGGTCGATATCACGCTGAATTCCGCTGGTGAAGACAAGATGATCGCCCTGACCAAGGACATGCGCGAACGGGTCGACCGGATCGCGATCGTTCTGGACGGCGAAGTGATCAGCGCACCCGTTGTTCAAAGTGTCCCACTTGGGAAGCAGTTCGTCGTCAACGGTCTCGACAAGCCCGGTGAGACTCAGAGCCTCGCCAATGCGCTGATGAACCCCCTCGAGAACGCGCTCGTCGTCGAGGAAGAGCGCACCGTTTCCCCACTCCTCGGTGCCGCCGTCGTCCAGCAGGGCGTCTGGGCCGGTCTGCTCGGTCTCGGGCTGACCTTCATCTTCGTGCTCATCTACTACCGCACGGCGGGTCTCGTTGCTCTCGTCGGCCTGATTCTGAACTGCGTGATGCTCTTCGGCGTCATGGCGATGTTCGGATTCCCGTTCTCCCTGCCCGGCATCGCCGGCATCGTGCTGACCATCGGCGTCGCGGTGGATGCGAACGTGCTGATCAACGAACGTCTGCGCGAGGAGCTCGCCGCCGGCAAGTCCTTGAAGGCCGCCGTCAACGCCGCCTACGAAAAGGCCTTCAGCGCCATTTTCGACTCGAACATCACCTCGCTCATCACCGCCGTGATCCTCTTCTGGCTCGCCAGTGCCAGCGTCAAAGGCTTCGCCGTCACTCTGACGATCGGCCTGCTCTGCTCGATGTTCTCCGCCATTCTCGCGACGCGGGTCCTCTTCCGCTGGGGCCTCGATCTGGGCATTTTGAAGAACCTTTCGTTCCTCAACCTGATCAGCTCGAAGAATTTCGATTTCCTCGGTAAGCGCGTTCCCTGCATGCTGGTTTCACTGGCCATGATATTGGCCGCCGTCGGAGCCTTCGCATGGAAAAAGGAAAAGGCACTCGGCATCGACTTCACCGGTGGCACACGCGTCCAGTTCCTGCTGGGCGACTCGCAGATCTCGACCACTGAGGTTGAGAAAGTCCTCAACGAAGGCGTGAAGCTGAACAAGGCCGTCTTCCCGCAGGATGAGACCAACCCAACTTCCGGCCGACTCCTCACGATTCGCTGCGACAGCCGCGACGCGGATGCCGTCGAGGCCAAGCTTCGTGAAACCTATCCCGTCCTCGGCGAAAAGGTAACCGACGAGAAAGGCACGCACTACAAGATCGACGCCAGCCGCGAGCAGGTTTCGGGCTACCTCGGTGGCACGTTCCTGACCAACTCGTTGCTCGCTCTTGGCCTCGGCCTGCTCGGCATCCTGATCTACGTCACGGCCCGCTTCGAGTTCTCCTTCGCGATCGGAGCCTTCGTCGCCCTGGTCCACGACTGCGTCATCGCCGCCGGCTTCGTCGTCCTCTTCGGCCGCGAGCTTTCGCTGATCCACGTCGGTGCCATCCTGACGATCGCCGGTTACTCGATCAACGACACCATCATCATCTTCGACCGTATCCGTGAAAGCTTCCATGAGCGCCGCGGCACTCTGCTCGAAATGATGAACGAGGCCATCAACGCCACGCTCTCCCGGACGATCCTGACCTCGACCGCGACGCTCGTCTCCGTGCTCTCACTCGCCGTCCTCGGTGGTGCAGCCCTGCGCGATTTCTCGCTGGTCATCCTGATCGGTATCGTGGTCGGCACCTACTCGTCGATCTTCGTCGCCTCGCCGATCGTGTTCTGGTGGAGCAAGGGTAAGAGCGGCAAGATCCACTCCGACGCCCTCGATTCCAACCTCGCCGCCGAGGTCAATCCATCCGCGCACTAAGCTCCGGGTTGACCCGGTGCCCGGGGAGCGCCACGATGCCGCCATGTTCCGTGCCGTTCCCCTTTTGCTGATCGCCGCCGCCCTTCCCGCCAGCGCGGAGGTCACCCCGTCCGAGGCTGACAAGGAAATCCCCATCGGTCTCGAGGCGGTGACTGGATTCCGCTCCGAGTCGATCTGGCGTGGTTTCAAGCTCGGTAACGGCATCCTCGATTTTCAACTCCAGGCCGAGATCGCCCTGAGCAACGAGTGGCGGATCGACACCGGCGGCTTCTATGCCACCGAAACGGGTGATGGGGATTTCTCCGAATCCTCCTTCTTCGTCGACCTGATGTATGACGCCGACCAGTTCTCGGCCGGCGTCTCGGTCACCCTGCACAGCTTTGATCACGCGATTCTTCAGGACGGTGTCGACATCGCACCGAGCATTTCCTGGCACGCCACCAACGACCTCGATGTCACCTTCGGGGCCGCCTACGACACCGGCGCGGAAGCTCCTTATGTCTGGCTGGAAACCGAGTGGACGAAGCCAGTGACGGACTCTTCCTTCGTGTCCCTCAAAGCGGGCACGAGCTGGGTCGACGACTACTACGGACGCAGTGGTTGGAATGATGTCTACGGTCGCGCGTCATTCACCTATGCCATCAGCAAGTCCGTTTCCGTGACACCCTTCATCGGAGTCTCCCTGCCGATGGACGCCAGCCCGGAAACCGAGCGGCTTTTCGGCGGCATCTGGTTCGAAGTGAACTTCTGAGCCGATCCTGGGAGGATGGCGCGACTCCATCCTCCTGATGCAGGCCCTCACTCAGCCTTGGTGGGCGGAGGCCCCTGACGGTCTCCACCGTCCTGCTTGGGCGATCTGGGGCGATCCGGGCCGGGTTCCGGGGCATCCTCGGCGGTCAGTTTCTTGTCGCCGTTACGATCCAGTTTCTCAAAGCGATCCTCCAAGGCATCCTCACCAATTTTCGCAGCGAAGGGCACTTTTTGATACTCGTCGAATGTGACGGCACCATCCGCATTGGCATCAAGCCGTTTCAGCATCTGGCGCAGGTCCATGTCTCCTCCTCCATCGGGACGGAAGTCTCCTCCCTCCGGGCGATGCGGCGGTCCTTCTGGGCGGTCCTTGGGAGTGATCTGCCCATCCCCATCACGATCCAGACGCTTGAAGAGTGCTTCCTGGCGGTCGACCGGCAGTTTTTGAATAAAGGGAGCCGCCTTGTACTCATCCAGACTGACACCTCCGCTGTGGTCGGTATCCAGCTCAGGCAAACGCGGCATGCCGTTTGGTGGTCCGCCCTCCTTGTCACCCTGAGACATGATGCGGAGTTCCTCGATCGAAACCGCGCCATCACCGTTCTTGTCGAGGCGGCTGAAAAACTTGTCACGCTTATCCTCAGGCAGATTCTTGATCCGTTCGAGCGTCAGGAATTCATCACGCGAAATCTTCCCGTCTCCGTTGGTGTCTGCGTGCTTCCAGAACTCGATTGACTGGTGGGGGACACCACGACGCTCCTCGCCAGGAGAGCTGGGCCGCTCCGTGGGTGCCGGGCCGCCTTCGGGACGATCAGGGCCAGGCAAGGCGTAGGCGCCCAACAGGGAACCGGCGAATACCAGCGAAACGGGGATTGTCTTCATGGTGGTTCAACGTTTTTCTATTCCCGCGATCAGGGAATTCGAGGAGTAAAACTCCGAAAACCCCGGGAAGTTTCACACTCGCACGGATTTCCAGCCACTTTGACCACCTCGATGCACATTCTCGACATCCTCAGCGCCCGCAGACCGTCGCTTTCCTTCGAATTCTTTCCACCACGCACGCCCGTGGGCTGGGAAGAACTCTACCAGACGATCCGCGATCTGGAGCCGCTTGCGCCGTCGTTCGTTTCCGTCACCTACGGAGCAGGTGGCGGAACCCGTGAACTCACCCATGACCTGGTGGTCCGGATCAAGCAGACAACCGCCATTCCACCGGTGCCGCATCTGACCTGTGTCGGCCACACGCGCGCGGAGATCGATGCCTTGCTCGAACGCTACGCTGCGGCAGGAGTGAATACGATCCTCGCCCTGCGGGGCGATCCGCCGAAGGGCGAGACGGACTACGACTGGTCGAAGGGGGATTTCCGCCGCGCCGCCGATCTGGTCCGTTTCATCCGCGAGTTCAACGAAAGTGGACGCCACCCGGATCCGCGCGGCTTCGGGATCGGAGTGGCCGGATTTCCAGAAGGGCATCCCGACATGCCGAACCGGCTGCTGGAACTCGACTACCTGAAGGCCAAGATCGACGAGGGGGCGGACTACATCTGCACACAGTTGTTCTTCGACAACCACGACTTCCTCGACTTCCGTGAGCGCTGTGACCTGTTGGGTATTCACGTGCCGATCATTGCGGGCATCATGCCGGTCACCACGACCTCGGGCATGAAGCGCATGGCGGAGCTCGCCGCCGGAGCCAGGTATCCCGCGAAGCTGCTGAAGGCCCTGGATCGCGCCAACGGAGATCCGGAAGCGGTAGAGCGCGTGGGCATCCACTACGCCGCCCAGCAGTGCGCGGAACTGCTGGATGCGGGGGTGGACGGCATCCATTTCTACACGCTGAACAAAAGCCGCGTGACCCGTGAAATCTATGCCTCACTTGGTCTGTCGACCGGAAAGGCCTGAGACTTATTCCCTGCGGCGGCCCTTGACGTAGATATCCTCGGCCTGGCTCAGCGTGATTTCGTAGATGTTGCCCTCGATCGGCACGTCGATGGAAATGCGTCCGGTCGTCGGGTCGGGCGGGTGCATCTGCTTGAGATCGGGAGCCCGCTCGAATGAGTCGCCTGGAATCGAAAGCCGGAACTTGCCCTCGTAACGGAGGTTCTTCGAGAACAACTCCATCCCCTGCTGGATCACCTGCCGGCTGATTGCGCTGTCCGCCATTTGCTTGAAGAGTCCGCTGTCCCCGCTGGAGACTCCGCCCTCCGCCGCCTTGTCGCTCTCGGCCGCCCGCTTCAGGCTCATTTCGTTTTCGCCGCTGTCGTCCTTGGTGATGGCCAGGTCGTCCACCGTATTGTCACCGGCAAAGACCGGCGCAAGCTCACCCGTCGAGCGCTTTGAAACGGCGTTCTGGACCTCTTCCTGGTTCGGCAGCCGGACCCGCATCGCGCCCTGCAGCGTGATGATGTCTGTGGACTTCAGGTTGACCTCGGAAACGGAAAGCAGGCCGGCGCTTGATTTCAGAACAAACGATCCCTCACGGAAATCCAGTTTCTTGTAGTTGTTGAAGACATCGACGACGGAGAGAGCCTTGAAGATGTGGATCCGGTCCCGGATCGTGATGCAGTCCTCGCCGTTCATCACCACGAGGCCCTCGAAGCCGATGCCGTCCGAGGTGTTTGTAGAGCCGGACATTTTCAGATCACAGGAAATCGAGCCTTCGACAAAACCTTCCACCCGCGATGGCAGCAAAAGCTCAAGCGGCACCTTGCTCAAGCGGACCATGCCGCTAACCGCTGGCCGATCGCCACCGCCGACCTTTACGCCGATGAATGAAACCGTGCCTGAGACCGACTTCGAGCCATCAGTCCTGGCGATGAACTCGCCTTTTTCGATCTGGATCCCCTTCGGGCCGATGAACGCACTGAGTTCGACGATCTCCAGTTTCTCAAACCAGTTCTGTGAAAACGTGCCGCCGCGGAACTGGAGGCGGTAACCTCCATCGGTGCGCAGCACGGTCATCCGGCTGTTCTTGATTTCGCCCTTGGCCGGCTCCACCTGGCCGGCACGAATCCGTGGATCAAACACTTTCGAGAATCCCCAACGGATCGTGGCATCTGAAACCTCGACCGTGGACAAATCAAATTCCGGGAAGTCCCTCAGGAATGATTCGGCCCTCCTCGCGGCGGAGTCCGGATCGTCCGCGCCCGTCCGCACTTCCATGTCGAGCCGCTTGATCAGGATCGGCCCCGGTTTCCAGACCCCGGTGAGGCCATCAAGCAAGCCCATGCGGCAGGTGATGTTGGCCGCCTCAAATGCCGAATAAAAGGCATTCGGCGCACCTGCACAGGCAATGCGCCGGAGGTTGAATTCACCTTGGATACGTCGGAACGACTCGATCCTGCACTCTGCTGCATCGAGATGCTTGCCGATGGCACCGGTCAGCTGCTTGGAAAACTCCGGCTTCTCGACTCGCTTGATCAGGTAGTAGAATCCGCCAGCGCCGACCAGCAGCAGAAAGAGGAAGACGCGGAAGCCGATGCGCAGCAGGTGATACAGGGCCGTACTGGCATTTCCTCCAGCCATGGAGAATCGCAGTTGGAACCAGAAGCCCTGACTCGAAATCCATTGGCTGAGCCGTTCGTTGAATGACTGAAGTTGTTCGCTTTCCATGAATTCCCGGTGAGAGGATCAAATTCAATCTCCCAAGGCCCTGTCACGCGAGCCGAAATTTCCCTCGCTCCCGTCACCTTGATCCCCTACCAAAACCGCCGTGGAAGCCGCTGACTACAAAGTACGACTTGAGATTTTCGAGGGACCTCTCGATCTGCTCCTTTACCTCATCAAGAAGGATGAGGTGGACATCCACACCATTTCGATCGAGAGGATCACCCGCCAGTATCTCGACTACATCGACACCTTCAAGCTTCTGAACATCGACCTCGCCTCCGAGTTCATCGTGATGGCTGCGAATCTGATGTACATCAAGAGTCGCACCCTGCTGCCAAGACAAGACCAGCCACCTGAGGAGGATGCGGAAGAGGACGATCCCCGCTGGGAGCTGATCCGACAGCTCATCGAGTACAAGAAGTTCAAGGACGCGGCAGGTTTCCTCTCACTGAAGGAAATCGAGCAGGAAGGCAGCTTTGCGCATCAGGCGGAAGTCACCGAACTGCCGGTGGAAGCGACCCCGCCTCTCGCGGAGGTATCGATCTTCGACCTGATCCGGGCATTCCAGAACGTGCTGAAGCGTTTCGAGGAATCCCACGACTTCGGAGACATCATCGATGACCGCTACACCGTGGCGGACAAGATCGAGTTCCTGCTCAAGCACTTCGCCTGCGGCCAGGCACGGAAGTTCGAGGATCTCTTCGAGGGAGCCACGACCAAGGCCGAGGTGATCGTGACGTTCCTGGCCGTGCTGGAGCTGATGAAGCTCAACCAATTCATCATCCGCCAAGCCCAGTTGCTCGGGGACATCGAGGTGGAGCGCCGCACTCCTGGTGCCGTTTCCACGAGCGAACTCGAGGAAGCCGAATGATTATCCCAGCTCAGCCGAGGCGGAAAACGATCCGCGCCTTTGAAGTGTCGTAGGGGGACATTTCCATCTTCACCTTGTCTCCCACCACAAGGCGGATGAAACGCTTGCGCATCTTTCCGGAAATGTGTGCGAGAACTTCGTGTCCGCTGGCCAGCTTCACGCGGAACATCGTGCCGGCGAGAACCGAGGAGACTTCGCCATCGACCTCAACCGCCTTTTCCTCACCTTCCTTGTTTCCACGGCGGGGACCTGGAGCTGAGCGGCCTTGATTTTTGCGGCGGGAGGATGTGTTGCGTGGACGAGGAGGCATGGGTGGTCGATGAAACGGATATCAGGGACCAATACGTCCCCGGGAGTGGATGATGCCCTTTCCACGTCTGGCATCAATCCCAAAAACCGGATGATTCCCCACCCGAAGGGAGCGCTTGCCAATTCGCACAGACCATCCCATTTTCCCGTTCCGCTCGTGCGCGCTGAGCGCAGGCGGCGAAAACCTTCAAAAACGCCGACAATGCCCGAAATCACGGAAAAAGATCTGCCCCAGAGCCAGAAGGCCCTTTGGTTGAAAGCTCTCAGCGCCATCCAGACGCAGAATCTCCCCTACGCCATCAGCCTGCTGCAGGCCCTCTTGAAGGACTCTCCCGGATTTCTCGATGGCCGCAAGGTGCTCCGCAAGGTGGAGATCCAGCAGACCGGAGGACCAAAAAAGAAAGGTGGCTTGTTTGGAATTTCCGGAGGCAGCAAGCACGGTGGCCAGGCCAAGAAAGATCCTGCTGGAGCGATTCTCCTGATCGAAAAGGAGCTGGAAAAGGACCCCTTCAGCGAGTCTTCCAACGATCTTCTCTTCGAATGCTTCATGAAGCTGGAGATGCCGGACAGCGCCGCCTTCGCCCTCGAGACCGTCCGCAAAGGTGCCCCTGAGACCCCCAAGCTGCTCCACAAGCTGGCCCTTCACTACCTGTCCCGCGACATGCCAGAGGTTGCGTCGGAGGTTTACAACGACATCATCAAGATTGCCCCCACGGACTCTGAGGCGATCAAGGGGGCCAAGGACTGCTCGGCCCGCGCCTCGATGCAGAAGCAGAAGTGGGACGAGAACTCCGACATGCGCAGCCTGATGCGCAACAGCGCCGAGTCGGAGGAAATGGAAAAAGCCTCCCGCACCGGCCTCACCAAGGACCAGCTGGAGGAACGTCGCGACCGCCTGATCCTCAAGTACAACGAGGACACCAACAATCTAGCGGCCGTGAAGGACCTCGCTGCGGTCTATGAGCAACTCGAGGACTGGGCGAACGCGAGCGCGTTCTTCAATTGGGCGCATTCGCTGAGCAATGGGGACGTGGCGCTCCAAAACAAGGCCCAGCAGATGAACAACCGTGCTCTGGAGGCCGAAATGAAGGCTCTCGAGGAAGCCGCGGCGCTGGATCCGTCCAATGAGGAACTGAAGGCGGCCCTTGAAACGAGGAAGACCACCCGCATGGCGGAGCAGGTCGAAGAGGCCAAGCGCCGCGTCGACCAGAATCCGACCGACCCACAGTTCCGTTTCGAGCTGGGGATCGCGCTTTACGATATCGGTGATTACAGCGGGGCAATCCCCCACCTTCAACAGGCCACGCGCAATCCGCACATCCGGACCAAGGTGCTGCTCCTTCTCGGCCGCACCTTCCGAGCCAAGGGGATGTTCGACCTTGCCATCAAGCAGCTAAGCGACGCCCTCGCGGACCTTCACGGCATGGACAACATCAAAAAGGAAGTCCTTTACGACAAGGGCGAAATTCATGCCGAGATGGGCAACAAGGATGCCGCCTTGGATTGCTTCAAGCAGATCTACGAGGTCGATTACGGCTACCGCGATGTGGCGCAGCGCGTTGAGTCTTCCTACGGGGCCTGACGCTCCCGTCTCACTCCCCGCTCAATGAGCGGCCTCTCTGAAACCGTTCCTCGAACGGGGTCTCCGTGACGATCCAGTCCTCCGCCAGAACGGAGAGGATCTCACACTGCCTGTTTCCGGGCTCTTCGGCTTTCCTGACATGCAGGACCACACGGGCATAGGGCGACTCCTTCAACAGGTTGGAGAGGGCCGTCAGGGACTTGCCATCCTTTTCGCAATAAGCGATCAGCAGGGTTTGGGATTCAGGGCTCGCCAACCGGAAGGCGCTCCATTCGCGATCACTTGAATAGGCTCCGTTGAAGTAATTGTCGCGGGAGACCACTACCCTGAGATCAGCCTCCCGACCAGGTTCGCTGAGAAAGCGATCCCACGGCACCGAGCTCCAGTTTGCCAGTGAGGCCATGTCGACCTGCCAATCTCCATTCTTGTTGGGAGTGAGCAGGGCCCTTCTCACCGGAATGAGTTCATTCTCGAAGACAATCTGAACCGCTTCGATCTGGATTCCGTTGGCATCCATGTTGCCGATCCAATCCATGCGCCTCATCTTGCCATCGCGCTCCTCGCGGTGCTGCAGGAAATCGACTGCCTGCTCCGCCGTCATCCCACTGAGCCGCACCCGGGCTCCGAACTCACCTGTCGTCCTCATGGCCAGCACCGTCCGCACCAGATCCAGGGCCTCCTCCTCAGTCGGCGGAAGCATCGTCTGGATCGGAGGAACGAAGCTATCCATTGAGGGATCACGCCACACCGCTTCGTTCGTGACACGGTCCCGATTCAGTCCGATCACCGCGATCAAAGCCATCCCGATCAAGGCCAGCACTCCAATGGCGATGGTCCTGAAAAGGGTCTCGCGACGCCGTTTATCGAACCGGTCCTTTTTTTTCCGACGCAGAGGAGTTCCATCCCAGTTGGCCGTTTGCAGGTCCGGAGACACCGGCCTGACCTCGTCGGGTTTCCCTCCACGCGGTGGCTTCGGGAAAGATCGGATCTGCATGTTGATGGGGGATGCGGAGCGGAAAAAATGAATTATCGGGGCGTCAACGTGATGCGCACCGAATCATAACGGTCATCCGGGCGGAACAACCAACCGGGATTCCGATCCACCACTTCGTAGCCGGTCAGCCTGAACTCGGGCAGGAATTGATTGCTGTTCGGCTCATACACCTCGCGGCCGGTGTAGGAGCCGCGGATCTTGTATTCATAATTCTGGTCAAACGCGTAGCGCTGGCCAGGCGGGCCGTTCTCCGACATCCGGTCCGGACTGGTCTTCTGGGATTCATTGATGATCACCAGCTTCGCGCGGCTCCACGATTCGCGTGGCTTCTTGAGATAGCCCCAGAACCGGGTCTTGTTCACGAAATAGCGGCGGCCGTAAAAGAAATCCCCCGTTTCCTCTGCTGCAATCTTGGCATTTCGAACCTCCACGGTCGGCCCCCCCATGTTGCCTGAACCCAGCGAATCCCCGCACTGGGTGAGCAGCGGACAGATTGCAACCAAAAGGAACAGGTGGCGGAATGCACGAATCATGGCTTGATTGTATGGGACTGAACACCCGATGGGCAAGGTTCAATCGGGTTACTTCCCACCGCGAATCCGCTTGCCAAGGTCCGGCCACAACGGTAATCGGCGTCCCCTTTGCGCGGCAGCTCCGTGCCGCCGATCCTCGCATGAAACTGAGCAATCTCATCAGCGCCGACCAGATCCTCCCCGAGATGCGGGCCGAAGATCATTGGCCCGCGATCGTGGAGCTCGTCGAGCATCTGCGATTTCTGGGGAAGATCGATGACGCTCTGGAGCAGGAAATTCTCGGTTCCCTGAAAGTTCGAGAAGATCTCGTCAGCACCGGTATCGGCTCGGGTGTGGCCATACCTCACGCGTTCTCTGAAAACGTCGACCAAGTGATCGCCATACTGGGTCGCTCGAAATCGGGGATCGACTTCGAAGCTCTCGACGGCGGGCCGGTTCATTTCGTGTTCCTCTTCATCGTGCCGAGCAAGGACCACCACCTCCACCTCAGAACGCTCGCCGCGATTGCGAAAATGTTCACCAATGCAGAAATCCGCCGCCGCATCGGAGAGGCTGATACCCGCGAGGTGATCTTGACCATCCTCGATCCCAATGCGTCCCGCGCGGCGACGTAGGAAACGCCAAGTTCCAAGTTCCAAGT
>JANOBS010000025.1:0-4962 GCA_031411755.1 Luteolibacter sp.
TTTCGAGCACGGCCTCGATCTCTGGGACGGAGCCAGCGGTTCGCTGACCGGCAACCGTTGCGAAGGCAACAGCCGTAACGGCATCCAGATCGATGCGAAGTCGACCGCCGTCACCGTGACGGAAAATCAACTGAAGGCGAACCGGGAGTTCGGCCTCGTCCTGGCCAGCGCGGCGTCCGGCGAGGTGCGGGGCAACGCGTTCACCGGGAATTTCCTCGGCGGTCTGGTGATCCGCTCCCTGGCGCAGAAGGTCGTGGTTTCCGGAAACATCGTCCAGGCCGGCTCGGTGCCCGCGATCGTTCTGGAAAAAGGCCTGCCCGCCGCTGCTTACAAGTCGAACGAGGTCACCGGCTCGGTGATGGACAATGTCTCATTCGACCCGCCGAAGCCGGAAAAGCCCTGAGGCTTCCTCGCTTGCCCTCGGGACGGTTCCCGCCATGCTCCCGCGCGTTGTGAATTCCATCCCGGTTGAGCCGTCATTCGAAGCCTTTGCCGAGCTGGCAGGAAAGGGGAACGTCATTCCCGTTTACACCCAGCTCGCGGCTGATTTCGAAACCCCGCTGTCCGCCTACCTCAAGGTGCGCGACAGCCGGCATGCGTTCCTTTTGGAAAGTGCCGAAAGCACGGACAAGAGCGGCCGATGGTCGATCCTCGGCACCAATCCGCGACGCGTTTACGAGGCCCGTGGCAAGGAAATCACCGTCCGCTCCGGACTCGCCACCCGTAGCTTCACCGCCGAGGACGACGTGCTCGCCGCGCTGGAGCGCGAAATGGCCCCCTTCAAGCCGGTCCGCCATGGCAATCTCCCGCCGTTCTGCGGCGGCCTGCTTGGCTACATGTCGTACGACGCCATCCGGCAGTTCGAGCCGACCATTGGACCTGCTCCGAAAGACGAACTCGGGATCCCCGACGCCGTCTTCATGCTCGCGGACACGATCATCGTCTTCGATCAAAAGCTGCACCGCCTCCAGATCGTCGCGAACGCCTTTCCCGCCGAACACACCAGCCTCGAGGAAGCCTACACCGACGCCCGTGGCCGCATCGCCGCGATCGTGGAAATGCTCAACCGGCCGCTGCATGTTCCGGCCCTCAATGGCATGCGTCCCATCGAAGCGGTCGAAGCCCAGAGCAACACCACGCAGGCCGAATACGAGGCCATGGTCCTCGCCGGGAAGGAATACATCGCCGCCGGGGACATCTTCCAGTTCGTCCCGAGCCAGCGTTTCTCCACGCCGTTCCATCGCTCGCCGGTCGATCTCTACCGCGCCCTGCGGCACGTGAATCCTTCGCCTTACATGTTCATCCTCGAACTCGGTGAGTTCTCGCTCGTCGGCAGTTCGCCGGAAGTCCATGTCCGCTCGATCGGCGGTCGCATCGACATCCGCCCGATCGCCGGCACCCGCTGGAGGGGAAAGACCACCGAGGAGGACGATGCGCTCGCCGCCGATCTGCTGGCCGATCCGAAGGAATGCGCCGAGCACCTGATGCTGGTCGATCTCGCCCGCAACGACGTCGGCCGCATCGCCAAGCACGGCAGCGTGAAGGTCGATGATTTCATGATCGTCGAGCGTTACAGCCACGTCATGCACATCGTCTCGAATGTCTCCGGCGAGCTCGATCCCGCACACAGCGCCTATGACGTCCTGCGCGCCACCTTTCCGGCCGGAACTGTCAGCGGTGCCCCGAAGATCCGGGCGATGCAGGTCATCAACGAACTCGAAAAGAGCAAGCGCTGCGCCTACGCCGGCGCGGTCGGCTACTTCGGCTTCGATGGTGGCCACGATTCCTGCATCACCCTCCGCACCTGCCTTCTCAAGGATGGCAACGCCTACGTCCAGGCCGGAGCCGGGGTCGTCGCCGACTCCAACCCTACCTACGAATACGAGGAAACCGTCAACAAGGCCAAAGGCATGCTCCGCGCCATCGCGCTCGCCCGCACGCTCGAAGGCTGATCGGAATTTGTTGGAACTTGGAACTTCTCACTTGGAACTTCGCTGCGCGCCATGCTCCTCATCATCGATAACTACGACTCCTTCACCTACAACCTCGTCCAGTACTTCGGCGAGCTTGGGGCGGAGATGAAGATCGTCCGCAACGACGCGCTGACGGTGGAGGACGTGAAGGCCCTGAAGCCGGAGCGCATCTGCATTTCACCGGGCCCCTGCACGCCGAATGAGGCTGGCATTTCCTGCGATCTCATCGCGGCCATGGGCAGCAGCACCCCGATCCTCGGGGTCTGCCTCGGCCATCAGGCCATCGGCCAGGTCTATGGCGGCGACGTCATCCGCGCCCCACGCCTCATGCACGGCAAGACCTCACCGATCTTCCACAACAGCGAGAGTGTCTTCGCCGGACTCGCGAATCCCTTCGAGGCCACGCGCTATCATTCCCTGATTGTGAAACGCGAAACCCTGCCCGACTGCCTGGCCATCACCGCCTGGACCGAGGAAGGCGAAATCATGGGCCTCCGTCACAAGGAATTCCCCGTCCACGGAGTCCAGTTCCATCCGGAGTCGATCCTCACGCAGGATGGGAAGAGGATCCTGGAGACGTTCCTGAAATTCTAATCAACACGAGAAACTTCATCGCGGTTCTCGAGGTGGCTTAGTGCTGTGGTTTCATGCTTGTTGATGATCTTACCAAGCACCAGCGAAGCAATCAAACAGACGCCCATGGCAAGTCCACCAAGGATTGATCCGAATAGAAGCGTGCCCATCGCGAGACCAATGCCAAGTGCCAGGATCGAGATCGACGCAAAAGCCAACTGAAGCGAACGCTTTGGAACGACAACGAAATTTTCCTGCGCCGATTCCGGCAGTAGATTTTGGAAATCTTCTCGAAGCTTCATAAAGGCAGTTAGTGCAGGATCTCTCCCTTCGTCATTCTGATTTCGTCATTCGACATTCACCTAACATCCACCGAAAGATCCGTCCCCAGCTTCTCAATCGCCGCGACCAGGGCCGCCTCATCCGCGCCTTCCGGCAGTGAGACTTCTCCATGTGCACGGAACAGCGGCTGACCACTCATTGCGGCGCTTTCCAGGCCGGTGACGAGTTCCTCGACGTTGCCACCCGCTCCGGCGATCGCGGCGGCGAGTTGCTTGACGATGCCGGGACGGTCGTTGCCGACGACGTCGATGGTGAGCGTCCGCAGGGCGGGGGAGTCGGTGGCCTTTTCGCGCACGGCGACGACTGACAGTCCATCCGCCTCGAAGCCCTTGAGCTCGGCGATAATTTTGTCCGCATCCGCCTCGGCACATTCCACGCGCAGGATGCCCGCGAACTGACCGGCCAGCCGCGCCATCCGGCTTTCCAGCCAGTTGCCGCCGAGGTCGGCGATTTTCGAGGCAAGGGCGCGGACAAGTCCCGGACGGTCGGGCCCGAGGACGGTCATGACGAGATAGGTTTTCATGTGGGCACCATCAAGGCACGGAATGAGGACGAACGGCACGCCTTTTCGGAGCGTGAGCTCATTACTTCGGAAACATTGATCATTGACATAGCCCGATAGTTCAGCCAAACACTGCGCAAATCTCGCCTTTCGAACGCCATGGTACCACTAGGATTGTCGCCGCTCCCTGTCTCAGGCCCAGAAGGAGAATCCCCACAGCCGGTCAGCGCCGGATGGCAGGATTTCGTGACGCAGGAAGCGGTTTATGAGGTCGTGGCGGGCGGCTCGATTTCCCGTCTGCCGGTCCTCATCTCAGACTTGGCGCTTTCCTCCAGCGATGACGATTTCGCAGGTGCCGCGAGGCCGAACCTTTCCGAAGCGGCTCCGGCTCGTTTCGTTCCGGTCATTGAATGGCCAGAAGTAGTGGCTTCCACGCCACCTGCTCCGTCGACGCCTGTCCGGGTGATCGCCCGCGCGAAGCCGCCTGAACTCCACGAATGGGAGTCGTCAGTCATGCGCAGAAGCGGCATTGGCCATCGTTGGTGGATCCCGGCCTTGGCCGGAGTGGCGGCGACGATGATGTTCGCCACCGTGCTCTTCACCATGTCCAGCGGCCCTGCTCCGGCGACCGGCCTGCTGGAAATCCCGAAGCCCGCGCCGCTCAAGCCGCTGCGGGTGGCCGATCCCAACCCGATCGCGCCCGAAGACCAGCCCGCCGTGGCGTCCGCATCGTTGTTGGCTCCCTGAGTGCTTTGACCGGTTGACGGGAGCAAGCGCACCCGTTCATGCTTTGCGGGCCATGCCCCGAGCCGGATTGATCCTGAAACTGAGCTGCCCTGACCAACCGGGCATCGTCGCGAAAGTCGCCACCTACGTGGCCGGTCATCGCGGCAACCTGGTCGAGTTTGCCCAGTTCTCCGACAAGCTTGGCAGCAAGTTCTTCGCGCGATTGGAAATCGAGACCTCCGAACTCGATGTCGACACCGAGGATTTCATCGACGGCTTCGGCACCCTCGGCCGCTCATTGAAAGCGGAATGGCATTTCCGCCGCATGCCATTCCGGATGCGCACCGCCGTGCTGGTCACCAAGACCGACCACTGCCTCCAGGAGGTCCTGTGGCGAGCCGAACTCAACGAGCTGCCCGTCGAGATCACCTCGGTCATCGGCAATCGCGACGCCTGCCGCGCCGTGGCCGAGCGGGCCGGATTCAATTTCAGCCTCATCGACATGGACGGCGAGCGCCGCGAGCAGGGCTTTCGCGAGCTGCGCGACCAGCTCGTCGCGCAACAAGTCGAGCTCATCGTGCTCGCCCGCTTCATGCAGATCCTGCCCGACTGGTTCTGCGAGGAATTCTCCGGGAAGATCATCAACATCCACCATAGCTTCCTGCCCGCCTTTATCGGTGCGAATCCTTACAAGCAGGCCCATGAGCGTGGGGTGAAATTGATCGGCGCCACCTGTCACTACGTCACCAGCGAACTTGATGCCGGCCCGATCATCGAGCAGGAGGTCGAGCGGGTGCAGCATTTCCACAGCCCGGCAGATCTGGTCCGGCTCGGCCGCGACTGCGA
>JANOBS010000026.1:0-21913 GCA_031411755.1 Luteolibacter sp.
GTTCCGAATGGGTGGCGGGTCCGGTTTCCAACCTGATCTCGATGCAGCTCCGCGGCCTGGTCGGACCGATCACCGTCAAGGGCAAGGAATACAACGTCCCCGGCGGCATGACTCCGATGGCCTATCAGGACGACAAGCAGATTGCCGCTGTCCTGACCTACGTCCGCAACAGCTTCGGCAACAAGGCTCCCGCCGTGACGCCTGAGCAGGTTGCCGCCCTCCGCACCGAGGTTGGCAAGCCGCAGGTCACCGCCGCTGAACTCAAGAAACCCTGACGCGTTTCCTTCCGAACCATTTTTACGATGTCCCAAGACACTTCCAACAGCCCGGAAAAGGACGCGATTGTGCGTGCTTCGATCGACCGCTCGCTGCGCCACCCGGTGATGTTCTTCTTCACCAGCGGTGCCGCCTGGCTCGCCGTTTCGCTCGTGCTCGGCATCATTGCATCGGCCAAGAACCACAGCCCTGACTTCATGGGCAACTGCGCCTGGCTGACCTACGGTCGCGTGTTTCCCGCCCACATCAACGCCCTCATTTACGGCTGGGGCGCACAGGCGGCCTTCGGCACCATGATCTGGCTGATGGCCCGCCTTTCCCGTCAGGAATGCCGCGCGGCGGGAACCATCCTGACCGCCGGGCACGTCTGGAACCTGGGCGTCTCGCTTGGAGTGCTTGGAATCCTTTCCGGTCACAGCACAGGAATGTCATGGATGGAATTCCCGTCCTTCGCCTGGCCGGTCCTGCTGCTCAGCTACACGCTGATCGTAATCTGGTCGCTGGTTCAGTTCCGCGTGCGCCGCAGCGAACACACCTACATTACCCAGTGGTTCATCGTGGCTGCGATGATCTGGTTCCCGTGGATTTATCTCACCGCAAACGTGCTCCTTCACTGCATGAGCGGCCATCCTGTGATGGCGGCGGGTATCAACGCCTGGTTCAAGTCGGCGATGCTGCTTTTGTTCTTCCTGCCGGTGGGCATCGGAACCGCGTTCTATCTTGTTCCCAAGGTGACCGGTAAGCCGATCTACAGCTACACGCTTGCCCAGATCGGTTTCTGGTCGCTGGCAATCATCGCTCCCTGGGCTGGCATGCAGAAGCTGGCAGGCGCGCCGATTCCCTATTTTCTCCCGTATTTGGGTGCAGCCGCCACCGTGATGATCGCGATTCCTGCCTTCACGATCGCCGCCAACCTGATCGCCACGGCAATGTCCTCCGGTGAAACGGTGGCGCACAGCCCGTCACTTCGCTTCACTCTCGCCGGCCTTGTCGGCCTCGCCCTCTTCGGCGGTTCGGCGGTGATGCTCAATCTCCCCGACTCGACCCTGCCTCTGACCCAGTTCAGCCTTTCCGGCTACGGCTTCGACATTCTCGGGCTCTATGGATTTTTCAGCCTCGTGATGTTTGGGGCGATCTACTTCATCGTGCCGCGTATCACCCGCCGCGAGTGGCTTTCCCGTCGTCTGATCAAGATGCACTTCTTCCTCTCCGTCTACGGAGTGGTGACGGTGGCCTTGGTGGCTCTCTTTGGTGGCCTCCAGCAGGGCATTGGTCAGGAAGAGTTCAACATGGTTTGGGAAAATGCGGCTGACCGCGCCCTTCCTTATTCGATCGCAATCACCATCGCCTGGTGCTTCATCCTGTTCTCGAACGTCTTCTTTTTCATGCACCTGACCCTGATGTGGCTGCGCCTCGGTCGCCGTTCGTCGCATCCGACCTTGCTGGTCGACCCTCATCATCACGGCAGTCCGCATGGCCCCGAGGGGGATATCGACAACGCCGGACCCGGCACTCCTTCCGCCGCTGCTGCCGCCCACTGATTTCCGCAATTTCCACGCCATGAGCTTCCGCAATTTCCTCCTGGGCATTTTCGCCAGCTTCTCCCTAGCCTGGGGGTTGGTGGTCGTTTACCCCTTCTTCAAGATGCGTGCCATCAAGCCGATCGTCCTCACTGAGGCGACCGACGGCAAGGATGGCCTGTATTTCCCGAAGCGCGCGGGTCGCGTGGCCAACGGAGCCACGGTCTACGCCGCGAACGGTTGTTACCTCTGCCACACCCAGCTCGTGCGTCCGACTTATGCGGGCAACGACCTCTATCGTGAAGACTGGGGTGGTCTTAAGGACAACGGGGAGGGGATCGATACCCGCCGCGAAACGAATGCCTACGATTTCCAGGGTGAAAAGTTCGCCCAGATCGGCGTGAGCCGACTTGGCCCGGATCTCTCGAATCTCGGCCGCCGCGTGGAGTCGATCTACGCCAAAGGCAAGAGCCCGGAGGCCTGGCTCTACAACCACCTCTACAACCCGCGCGGTCCGGTGGAGCGTCGCAAGTCGGATTGTCCGGATTTCCGCTTCCTGTTCGAGGAACGCGAGATCAAGGGCAACCGCTCCTCCGATGCGCTTCCGTTCTCCGTGGCGGAGGGCAAGGAGATCGTGCCAAGCTCTGAGGCGAAGGCCTTGGTGTCCTACCTGCTGTCCCTGAAAAAAGACGACGCGGTTCCTGCAGCTTTGAATTTCGCGCCTGCTAAAAAGAAGGCCGACGGTTGAAACTTTCCAACACGTTACTTTAGTCCGACATGACTGATCCAATCCAGAAGCCCGACCTCGATGACTCGATCAATGTGACCGAGACGCACGGTCGCATCGCCCGCCAGGTGGCGGCAGCGGCACGCGAGAACAAGCTCGGTGAGCATGGCACCCAACCGGTTTCGCTTTGGCTTTTCCTGGCCTTGGCCGTGGTGCTGATCATTGCCGGTGGAGTCCTCGGAAGCGGTGGCAGTCTTTTCGCCTATGGGACAACTTTCCGTGAAGGTTACGTGCGCAAGCCGGCACCGGGTAAGAAGGAAGCGGGTCCGGAGCCGAAAACGGCTCTGGCAGCCTATTCGACCAAGGGCTCGAAGATTTATTCGACAGTTTGCAATGGTTGCCACCTATCAGACGCACGCGGTAGCGCCAGTGCCCCCTCTTTAGTTGGTTCCGAATGGGTCAAAGGCCCGACTGAGCGATTCGCCATGGTGGTGCTAAACGGTCTCCACGGTCCGACCAGCACCGGCAAGGACTACGGTGGGGCCGGCATGGCCGCGAGGGGTGGCAGCGGCCCCTTCTCACCTGAGGATCTCGCAGGCGTCCTCACCTACGTTCGCAACAACTTCGGCAACACCGTTGGCGACATCGTCACGGTGGACATGGCCAAGGCGGCGATGGAGACCTCCGGTAAGCGCGCTAAGGCCGGCCAACAGGTCGATGCCGTTGAACTCGAAGCCGACCACAAGAAAGATATCCCGGGCGACAAGCTCGATCCCGCCACTCTCGTCGATCCGGTCACCCTCGCCCCGGCTGTGGCCAAGTAAGGAAACACCAAACTTTTGCCACCACGCATGAGCGCTCACGCCCACTCCGATCACGCCCACGACGATCATCATCACGATGATCACCACCACAATCCGGGCTTCCTTGCGAAGTACGTCTTCTCGACCGATCACAAGATGATCGGCCTTCAATACGGCATCACCGCTGGTCTTTTCCTGCTTTTCGGATTCTACCTGATGATGGTGATGCGCTGGAGCATCGCCTACCCGCATCAACCGCTGCCGGAGTGGATGGGTTTCCTGTTCAATGACAACTGGAAGGCCCGCTGGCTTTCCGACGGCAAAGTCACGGGTGACACCTACAACATGTTCGGTGCCATGCACGGCACGATCATGGTGTTCCTTGGAATCGTGCCGCTTGGCTTCGGTGCTTTCGGCAACTACGTGACTCCTCTTCAGATCGGAGCACCGGACATGGCGTTCCCGAAACTGAACATGGCCAGCTATTGGCTCTACCTCGCCGGTGGCCTGATCATGTGCGCCTCGTTCTTCATGGAGTCGGGTGCCGCCAAGTCCGGATGGACGAACTACTCGCCGCTCGCCGGTTTCGCCGACGGCCAGATCGTCAACCAATGGCTCGCCGGTCAGACCCAGTGGCTGATCGGTCTGGTGCTGCTCATTTCCTCCTCGCTGCTCGGCTCGGTGAACTTCGTCACCACGATCATCAACCTGCGTGCCCGCGGCATGACCTGGATGCGCATGCCCTTCTTCGTCTGGGCGATGCTGGTGACCGGCTTCCTGCTGCTCCTTGCCTTCCCGCCCCTTGAGTCGGCCGGCATCATGCAGTTGATGGACCGTACCTTCCACTCGTCGTTCTTCATGCCTTCCGGTCTCTACACCAAGAGCGAAGGACTGGCGGAACTTTCCGGTGGTGGCTCACCGCTGTTGTTCCAGCACCTCTTCTGGTTCCTCGGCCACCCCGAGGTGTATGTGCTCCTGCTTCCAGCGTTTGCCTGCGTCGCGGAAATCATTCCCTGCTACACCCGCAAGCCGCTTTGGGGTTACAAGTCGATGGTTTACGGCGTGTTGGTCCTCGGTTTCCTTTCCTTCATCGTTTGGGCCCACCACATGTATCTCACTGGAATGGGCGCAGCGGTTTCGACCTGGTTCCAAACCACCACCGTGCTGATCTCCGTGCCGTCGGTGATCCTGATCACGGCCATGTTGATTTCCCTGTGGGGCGGTTCGATCAAGTTCGAGCCCGCCATGCTCTGGGCCTGCGCCTTCATCCCGATGTTCGGCATCGGCGGCCTGACCGGGCTGCCGTTGGCCTTCAACCTGGCTGACCTTCACCTGCACGACACTTATTACGTGATCGGCCACTTCCACTATGTCGTCGCACCAGGCATCCTCTTCGGCCTTTTTGCCGGAGTCTATCACTGGTATCCGAAGATCACCGGTCGCTTCCTGAGCCGCAAGTTGGCCCACCTTCACTTCTGGCCCAGCTTGATCTGCATGAACGTCATCTTCTTCCCGATGCTCGTTCAGGGCATGGCTGGTTTCCACCGCCGCTGGTACAACGGGGGCGACGCCTACCTTTCCAAGACCAAGGACAGCGTCAACGTGTTCGGAAACACCGTCGCTCAGCACATCGACCTCAACATTGTGATGTCGATGGGGGCTTGGACCCTGGCACTCGCCCAGTTGCCTTTCCTCATCAACATCATCGGTGCCAAGTTCTTCGGCCGCAAGGTCCAGAGCGACAACCCATGGAACGCCACGACCTTGGAATGGGCGACACCGACCCCTCCCGGCCATGGCAACTTCACATTCGAGCCCGCGATCTATCGTGGTCCTTACGAGTACAGCCGTCCCGACCACGACGAGGACTTCCTCCCGCAGTGGCTCGAACCCAAGCGCCCGGAAACGGAAAAGGCTGACCAGCCCGCCAAGACTCCTTCCCACCACTGATCTTCCGGATCACGGAAAACGATTTAACGAACATACGTTCCATGGAAATTCCCTACGTCGTCACGCCCCGCAAGGATACCGGCCTCATCAACTCGAAGATCGCCATCTGGCTGTTCCTCGCGTCGGAAGTGATGCTCTTCGGTGGCTTCTTCTCCGCTTACGTGTTCCTGCGCGTAGGGGCAGACTATCCCTGGCCCGAGCGAGCTCTGCCGGTCATTCCGGGTCTGGTCAATACCTTCGTTCTGATCGCCTCGTCGGTGACAGTGGTGTTCGCCTGGGCCTCACTGAAGCTCCGCAAGTGGCGTCATTTCCAAGGCTACATGCTTTTCACGCTGCTGTGTGCCGCTACTTTCATGGTGCTCAAGGGCATCGAATACAACGTGAAGTTCCATCACCAGGCCCTGCGCATGGCGGATGGTGCGATCATTGAGGGTCACCTTGGCTATGAGCTCAAGGAGGATGCCGACAAGCATCATCCGAAGGACGACGACTACGTGCCCGACCACAAGGGCCACAAGAAGGAGGAAAACCTGGTCTGCATCGAGGCGACCCAAGTGACCTTCAATACCGTTCGTTTCCACAAGGACTGGGTGGAGGAGATCATCGCCGAGGCGAAGGCGCACGGCTCCAAGATCGCCCTCGCGGAGGACCTGAAGATGAAGACCGAGCGTGATCAGAAGGAGGCGCCAACATTCCTTCCCGCTGGCACCGAGCTTTCCGTTGAAGTCCTGGAAAAGATCGCCGAGCAGCATCTTGAGGCACGGAAGAACAACGCGAAGCTCCGCACGAACGACCTTCGTCAGGCATGGGTGCAGGCGAAGAAGGATTATCCCGGCAAGCGCGACTGGGAGATCGTCGACAAGGTCGCGATCAACCCTGAGCATTTCGCTGACAAGACCTTGACGGAAATGCCTTCGGTGGCCTTCAAGCTGGATCACCCCGCCAAGCTGGAATTCTTTCCCCGCGATGTGAAGGAGGCCGAGACTCAGAGCCGCCTTCGCGATGAGACGACGATCGACGGCAAGCTTCTCGAAAGCCCGATGGTGTTCCATTATGTCGATGCGCTTGATTTCCGCAGCCTTGCCCTGAAGGCGAAGGACAAGGGGCTGGATCCGATGGCTGAGATCGAGAAGTCCTGGATTCTTGCCAATAGCAAGGAGCTCAAGGACGCATGGGAATGGCACAAGGGTGAGATCGCCAAGCTCGAAGCCGAGCTGAAAAAGGATTCCCGTGAGCCGACGTTCACCGAGCGCTACCGCATCGAGTGGAAGGACTTCGTGGCCAAGGCTGAGAAAAAGCCGCGCACCGAACGTGATTCCGTCGTGCTCGCCAAGGAGCAGATTTTCGGACCTGATTACGACGAGCGTGAGAAGATTGGCGCATTCCCCATGCACGTGGAAATCCCCCGTGAGGAAGTGGCCTTCGCCTCGAAGTTCGCCCCAGCGTGGAACACCTATTACGCGATTTATTTCACCATGACCGGCCTGCACGGCCTGCACGTCATCGGCGGCGCGCTGGTGCTGGCCTACTACCTGTTTTTCGGAAAGAAGATGTATCTGACCAATCCCGAGTGGCTCGCGAACCGCGTCGAAATCGGCGGCCTGTTCTGGCACTTCGTTGACCTTGTCTGGATCTTCCTCTTCCCGCTTCTTTACCTGATGTAAGGCCTCCGACTCCTCCGACTTCAACCTTTAGAATACTCAAGATTCCCAGCCATGGCTGATTCACCCGAAGCAATCAAGAAGTCCATCCGGACCTACCTCATCGTGATGGGGGCCCTCTTCGTCGGCACGGTGCTGACCTACTTTGTCGCCACAAGCCCGATGCTGGACTTTGGTGGACATGGATTTGATGCCGTTGACTGTGTGATCGGCCTCGCGATCGCCACCGTGAAGGCCTCGCTGGTGGCGGCCATCTTCATGCACCTCAACCATGAGAAGAAAGCCATCTATTGGATCTTTTTCGGTAGCTTCATTTTCGTGACGGCTCTGGGTGGTCTCCTCGCCCTCGCCTACGTTAGCCCGATTCACGACAAGTTCTTCCCACAGGGCAAGCCTGCCCACTATGGGGACAAGGACTGAATCCGGCGTGTTGAAATTTCCACTTCCCACTCCAAACTTCCACCATGTCCCTCCGCGGTTTCCACATTGTCTTCGTGACCTTCTGCACGTTGTTGTTCGGATTTTTCGCTGCATGGGGCTTCCTGATCGCACCGGACGGCGCACCACTTGCCCGTTCGGTGGGAATTGTGGGACTGATTGGCTTGGTGGCCATGCCGTTCTACGGAGTCTATTTTTACCGGAAGGCGAAGAAGCTCGTCCTCTGAACCATTCATTCCCCAATCAATCCAATGCAACTCCTCGCTTGTTCCACCTGTCAGGTCAATATGGCCGTCGGTGGGGGTGACGCCGCCGGATGGTCGATTTTCTTCATGCTGGTCGTCATCCTAGCGGTGCTCGGCGGCGTGGTGTTCGCCATGGTGCGCATGGCACGTCGCGAGGCTGCGAATCTCGATCCCGAGCTGCAGGATGATTTTCCGGTGAACTCCACCTCCCACTGATTTCCAATTTCCAAACGCAATCCGTTTCCGCATGAGCCCTTCCAAATTTCTCGGCATCCCTGAAAACTACTCCGCCCACGGCGGACAGGTGGACCACCTCATCGATGTGGTGCACTGGTTCATGATCGCCCTATTCGTGGGCTGGACCCTGTTCTTCTTCGTCTGCCTTTTCCGTTTCTGGCATCGCCGGAATCCGAAGGCGTCCTACCAGGGCGTGCGCAACCACTTCTCCTCGCACGTCGAGATCGCGGTGGTGATCATCGAGGCGGTGCTGCTCCTCGGATTCGCGTTCCCGCTTTGGGCTGAGCGCGTGGACAGTTGGAAGGAAGTCCAGCGGATGAATCCGCTTCGGGTGCGTGTTGTTGGCTGGCAGTTCGGCTGGACCTATCACTATGCCGGCGCGGACGGGAAGTTCGGTCGCATTGAACCCACGCTGATCTCGGGCAGCAACGAACTCGGCATTGATCCCGAGGATCCAAACTCTCAGGACGACTTCACCAGCCCGATCCTGAAGCTTCCGGTCAAGCAACCGGTGGTGTTGAACATCACGACCAAGGATGTCATTCACAACTACTCCCTGATTCCGATGCGCATCCAGCAGGACGCCATCCCGGGCAAGGAGATCCCGATGTGGTTCACCCCGGTGAAGACTTTGGAAACCTTCGTTGTCTGCGGGCAGCTTTGCGGTGAAGGCCACGGAAACATGGTCGGTAGCATGGAAGTCGTGCCGGAGAAGGAATTCCAAGCTTGGTTCACCAGCCAGACGGAGGCTTCAATCAAGGCCCACCAGAAGAAGTGATTTCCTGCGCGGATGGATCTCACTGAAATTGATCGTGAGGACTTCCGCCAGTTGTTGCTGGAGATCGGCAGAATGCGCATGCCCTTTGGGATGTTTGGCCCGAAGGATTATCCTCCAGCGGGAGTTCCGATCATGGATCTACCGCCTGAGTATCTGATGTGGTTCAAGAACCGGACTTTTCCGAAAGGCCGACTCGGAGAGCTGATGGCCGTGGTCTGCGAGGTGAAGGAAGTCGGCATGGATGCCGTGTTCGAGCCCCTGCGTTCGGCGAACGGAGGCCGATACAAGCTCCGACCACAGAAGCGCAAGAGTTTCGATTTCGAGTGAGCGCCCAGGATTGAGCATCAAGTGGAGAGACAGCAAAGTCCTGAACTAGGTCGGGATTTGATGGGTCAGCTGGTGGTTTTGGCTTGGTGGAATTCGAACTCACCGCATCGATCATTCCTCGTGGGGTCGCGCGGGACACTTCCTCACCCTTTCACAGCCGTGTATTCGCTGAACACCCAGGCGAGGGCCTTGCGCTTCACTTCGGTGAAACCGGCGGCCTGGAAAGCGGCTTGGACTTCTTCCGGGCGGACGCATGTGTCCATGGTTTCCCAGAAGTAAACCATCATCTCCTCCGCCTTTGCGCTGCGGGTGAGCAGGCGCGAGAAAAACGGATAGATCTGACCGAAGTAGAGCTTGAAGAGCCAGGAACCGAATTTTCCCTGAGGGCGGGTGGCTTCCAGAATGAGGACTTTTCCTCCTGGCTTCAGCACGCGATGGAACTCGCGGAACGTCGCTTCCAGATCCGCGAAGTGCCGCAGGGCGTAGCCGACAGTAAGGAAGTCGAACTCATCGTCCGGCAGTGGCATCGACTCGCCGCCGCTCTGGATGAAGGTTGCGTTTAGTTTCTTTTTCGCGACCGCCAGCATGCCGTCGCTGGGCTCCACGCAGGTGATGGACTCCGCTCCGCCGAGGACCTCGCTGGCGGCCACCGCCATCAGGCCGGTGCCGGAGGCCACGTCGAGCAGCTTCATGCCGGGCTTCAGTCCGTGGCGGCGCTGGGCGTCCTTCCGGTAGAGATTTCCCGTGCCGAAGAAGCCCCAACCGACGACCGGATCATAATGCTCCGCGCCTTCATCGAAAAGCTGCTTCACGTAACCGGGCCGCTCCTCGGAGGAGGCATAGCGCTTTTCGACCACAGGATGGGGAATCATGTCGCGAGCCTGAAGTTTTCTCAGGCGCGGTCAATTCATCCCGATGTTATTCAGAAAGTTCGCCGAGATGGGCATCGATCCTTTCCCTGATCTGCTTGAAGCGGCTGGTTGCCACCGCTCGTTTCAGAAGATAGGTGGTGTGCGGCAGGGTGGAGCGGAACAGGTCTTCAGGTGCGGTATGCTTCACCTCCAAACCAGGCACGAGGTCGATGCCTGCAGTTCGGAACAGGTGATGGACCATCGCGGAGCAGAAGAGCGACTTGTCGCGTGAGAGTAGATTGGATTTACCCCGCAAGTGCCGGTGTCTCATCGCGACGAGGGCCCCGAGCAACTCACGAATCGAATACTGCGTGCGGTCGGCCACGAGATTGAGCCCCTCGCTGAGAACGGCGGTGATCTGTTCCGGAGTGAGACCAAAGTCGAGGATGGCGACGGTCGAGTAGAGCTCCTCGTTGAAATACTTCGTGATGCGGTTCTCCTGCACGCCGAGGCGGATGTGCTTGCGCTGGATGTCGAGGTCCGACTCGACGACCCAGATATGCCCATCGACTCTGGGACCTTGGATGAGGAAGGCGTGCGACCAACAACTCCAGTTCTCGTCCTCGCCGACATGGCGCTGAGCGCGGCAGATCACGCGGTCAATCAGGGCAGTGCCTCCTGCCAGCGCCACACATCCAGGCGCGGCGTGGCGCGTGAAAAACTGTTCGTTGCTCAGTCCGGTCAACTCGACGATCTTGTTCACGGCTGGTTCCCTAGCAGGTGGAGGATGAGGGTTCACTCCAAATGTCGTGGCGCTTGGTTCTTGATTCCTGCCGCCGGGCTTTCAAAACATCCGCATGAAATTGCTCTCTTGGAACGTCAACGGCCTGCGCGCGGTGATTGGGAAGAACTTCGGTTCCTTTGTCGCTGCCGAAAAGCCGGACATCCTCTGTCTCCAGGAAACCAAGGCGCGTCGCGAGCAAGTGACGCTGCCACCCGAAATGAATGACTACCATGCATTCTGGAACTCGGCGGAAAAGCCCGGCTACTCCGGAGTGGCGGTGTTCACGCGTGAGATGCCATCGAACGTGATCCATGGCATGGGCATCGACCACCACGACAAGGAAGGCCGCGTGTTGACCCTGGAGTATGCGGATTTCACACTGGTCAATGTCTATACCCCGAACTCGCAGGACGAACTACGACGTCTGCCGTATCGGATGGAATGGGACGCGGCATTCCGGCAGCACCTTATCACCCACGCGGAGAAGAAGCCGGTGATCTTCTGCGGCGACCTGAACGTGGCGCACGAGGAGATCGACCTCGCCCGACCGAAGGGCAACCGCATGAATCCGGGCTTCTCCGATGAGGAACGGGCGAGCTTTTCCGAGCTCCTCGGCAGCGGCTTCACCGACACCTTCCGGCACTTTCATCCGAACGAACCCGGGCACTACTCGTGGTGGTCGTATCGCGCCAACGCCCGCGCCAACAATGTCGGATGGCGCATTGACTACTTCGGCGTGAGCGAGCGCTTCCACAGCAACCTCAAGTCCGCGCACATCCTGCCGCATGTCCACGGTTCCGACCACTGCCCGGTGGAGTTGAATCTCGGATAAGAAAACTCCGCCACAGCCGAGCCATCGCGGAGTTTGGGAAGCAGCGGACTTACTTCTTCTTGTCCGGCTTTGCGGGAGCATCGGCGGGCTTGTCCGGTTTCGCGGCCTTATCTGGTTTCGCGGCCTTGTCAGGCTTCACCTCCACGCTGGTCGCGCTCATCGTGTACATGATGGTCACCTTCGACCCGACCTTCACCTCGCCGGTGATTTTGGTTTCAGGCGTGCGGGCAATTTCCCATTTCTCGGTGTCCTTCTGGATGACGATCTTGCTTTCGGTCACCTCCAGCACCGGGCCGGTGGCCTGGTAGGTGGTTCCGGCGATGGATGGAGCGGCCAGGCCGAGGAGGGCGAATGAGATCGCTAGGAGTGTGGATGGTTTCATGGTGTTTGGTCTACAACCCTGCGAGCTTCGCTGATCGGCTTGAAAAGGAAAGGTCTGAATCCTCCACCCCCTTAAATGCGGTGTCCGCGGATGACAGAATTGGCGGATAAAATCCGTTCGAGGTCGCGTGAGACATTTCATCCTCGGAGGCCTACTGGCCGCGACACTTTCCACCCAGCTTCTTGCCCGCGAGGCTTACACGGAGGCTGAGATCAAGGCGGTGGAGGCCTGGCTACCCGACAAGCCGGGTGTGATTCATCATCCGGTTTCAGATCGGAGCTACTGGGAGGGCGTGAAGGTATCGCTCGGGGATGGCGTGATCAAATCGGCGGAGAAATGCCTGAAAACCACGGCACCCGCATGGTCGGACGACGCCTACCGCGCCTTCTTCATCACCGGCAGCCGCAAGGAAGGCGAGGCGATGATGCGCCCGAGCTGGGATCGCCTGAAGGACCTCGTCGCTGCCGAGTGCCTGGAGAACAAGGGCCGTTTCCTCAAGGCCATCGAGGCCCAGCTCCTCGATCTCAGCAAACATCCGTCGTGGGTCCTTCCCGCGCACGACCGGAATCAGGAGGTTATCGACGGAAAGTACGTCTATCTCGATCTGTGGTCGGCTAATCTCGGTTGCGACATTGCCCTGACGCTGGAATGGTTCGGTGACAAGATCGACCCGGCGGTCCGCACGGCCGTCGAGGCATCCCTCAGGAAGAATGTAATCGAGCCGGTGTTCGCCGTCTTGGAGAAGAACGACCCGACCATCAAAACACGTCATTGGTGGCGAACGGCGGAGATGAACTGGAACGCGGTCTGCACCGCCGGGTCGACCGGTGCGGTGCTTTCCTTCGAGCCCTCGAAGCGTCGCCGGGCGCTGGTTGTCCTGGATGCGGTGGCCAACTCCCGCGACTATCTTTCCGGTTTCACAAAGGACGGGTATTGCAGCGAAGGACCCGGCTACTGGGGCTATGGATTCGGCCATTTCCTGGTGCTTGCGGATCTTCTGCAACGCGAGTCAGGTGGCCGCATCCAGCTCGGCCGTTTTCCCAACGCCCTTGCCGCCGCCACCTATCCGGATCGAATCAGCCTGGATGGCACGCGCTTTCCTGCCTTCGCCGATTCCTCGACCACGGGCGGTCCGGACACGATGATCCGCTGGTGGGCGAACCACCTGATCCAGGGAAAACGCGAGCCCTTTCCCTTAAGTGGCCCGCACGCCGGCATGCAAGGCACCCTGGCCCAATGGCAGCTCATCGGTCAGACCACGACTGCCCCTGCGTCCGAGTCACCGGTGGTGTCCCCGCTGGGACTGCGCGATGAATTTCCCGACGGCGGCGTCCTCATTTCACGAATGCTGACGGATGGGAAAGTGACCTTCTCCGCTGCAATGAAGGCCGGGCACAACGACGAGGACCACAACCACAACGACGTCGGGTCCTACGTGATCGATCTGAAAGGCCGCCTACCGGTGCTGGATCCTGGCGGCACGGTCTACACCGCCAAAACCTTCAGCAGCGAGCGCTACTTCCACCCCATCCTCAGCTCCTACGGCCATAGCGTACCCATCATCAACGACCAGCTCCAGACCACCGGGAGGGCTTCCGCCGGAAAGATCATCACGCGCACCTTCACGCCGGACTCGGACGTCTGGGCCGTCGATCTTTCCGCCTGCTACCCGAAGGCCGGAGTGAAATCCCTCGAACGGCGCTGGACCTTCCGACGTGGCGAAAAACCTTCCCTCCAGGTGCTCGATACCGTCAGCCTGAACGCGGAAGGCACCTTCGAAACGGCCGTCGTCGGCGCACCGACCTGGGCCCGCGTCAGTGAAAAGATCTGGCTCGTGCGCGAGGGCGATTCAATCCTCCGCCTGACGGTGGACACCACCAAGCCCGCGGAATACCGGCTTGAAAAACTCCTCAATCCCGGCAAATACGAACCCGGTCGCCTCGGCATCAAGCTGCTCGACAAGGCCAAGGACGCCGCCGTCAGGGTCACTTACGAGATCGCCGATGAGAACGACTGGAAAGCCGCGAAACCCGTCACCGACATGAAGGAAATCAGCAAGTCACCTCCCACACCGAAGTGAGGGATCGTCGACGCTGATGAACGATTTCTCGAAGCCATTCTGAGAGGGGTAAGCTAGTCGATCCGGTCTTCTTTCTTTCTCCGCTGAAGGTACTGAGGAATCACAGAGATCACCGAGAACAAATCAATCGTGATGCTCCGCGACCTCCTCCATCCTCCGCGGCTCTGCGGAGAATTGGCCGTCAAACCTCAGGACACAGTATTTCTCAGATAGCCGCTTAAAGCCGTTCCACCAGCTCCTTCACCAGCGCCGGACCCTGATAGATGAATGACGAGTAGATCTGCACCAGCGAGGCACCCGCCCTGAGTTTCGCCTCCGCGTCCTCCACCGAGGAAATCCCGCCCACGCCGATGATCGGCAGCTTGCCGCCGAAGGCTGAGGAGAAGGCCGCGATCACCTCCGTGCTGCGGGTCGTCAGGGGCTTGCCAGAGAGTCCGCCGGCCTCGTTCGCCCGTGGATGACCCTGCACGGCCCGGCGATCAAGCGTCGTGTTCGTTGCGATCAGCCCGTCCAGCCCGCCGTTCAGGAACACCTTCGCCAGTCCGGAAATATGAGGCTCCTCCAGATCCGGAGCCACCTTGAAAAGCAGCGGCACCTTCTTGCCATGCTGCACCGCCAGCGACTCCTGCTCACGCTTCAAGGTTTCCAGCAACCGCGCCGAAGCCTCTTCGCCTTGCAGGTCCCGCAGGCCCGGCGTGTTCGGCGAGGAAAGATTCACCGCGATGTAATCCGCCACCGGATAGGCCGCACGCAGACAGGCCAGATAATCGTCCGCCGCGCTCTCGTTGGGGGTGTCCTTGTTCTTGCCGATGTTGAAGCCGATCACCCCATCGAAATCCTTGCTGCGCCGCACGTTTTCCACGCCCGCCTCGATCCCCGGATTGTTGAAGCCCATCCGGTTAATGATCGCCTCATCCGGGATCAATCGGAAAAGCCGCGGCTTCGGATTTCCCGCCTGCGGACGCGGCGTGATCGTCCCGATTTCCACAAAGCCAAAGCCCAGCCGCCCCAGCGCGTCGATCGTATTTCCCTCCTTGTCCAGCCCGGCGGCCAGACCCACCCGGTTCGGAAACTTCAGCCCCATCACTTCCACAGGAGTCGCGAAAGGATCCGCCGGAAACATCAGCTTCAGCATCCCGCTCCGCTCAGCCAGCCGCAGCATTCGCAGGCTCAGGTGATGCGCCACCTCGGCATCGAGTCGGAACAAAATCGGGCGGACGAGGGAATAGGCGTCGGACACGCCGCGAGGATGGGAAAGAGCCGCGACGATGTCCACCCGTTCGTGGTCCGCAGGCAGGGACCTTTCTCCGAAAAGGTCCGGCGGGGGGCGGCTTGTTGGGCCAATCGACAATCGAAAGGTTCAGTCAGCTCACCCCCACCGGACCGTCCGGAGGCCGGTCCCTGCCTTTCAGATATCACGGAGCCAGGGAAATCGCCTCGCCGCTCCACGGGCTCTCGATGTCATTCGGTCCCACGGCGCGGATACGGAAGGCATATTTCTTTCCGGTCGCCAGTCCACCCACTGAGGCGGAACTGCGCGGGGCCACCTTCGCGAACTGCCAGGCTCCCGGCGCGGCCGTGTCGGAATGCTCCCTCACTTCCACGATGTAGGACTTCGCCTTTGGCACCGCGTTCCAGCTCAGGTCGATCTCGCCGTCATCGTCACCCAGACTGGCGGCGACATTGATCGGCGCATCCAGGCTCGTCGTCGTGCTGCGCGGCACCTGCACGGCGAATCCGGAGCTCAGGATCTTGGCCTCATCTCCGCCCGGACGTCGCCTCCACATAGCTGCCGCGCGTGTTCAGGGCCGTCTCCAAGCTCACCCGCAGATCATCCTTCTGCGTGCGCAGCGTGCTCAGCGCGATCTCCGCCGACGTGATGTCATCCATCTTGTCCGCGTAGGCCAGCAGCGCGGCATCATAAACCGCCGGAGTCGGATTCGGGGTGGGGTAGTTTGCATTGCCGGTCATCGCCGCCTTGTGTGCCTCGGCGAATTCACGGAGCACCACGTCATTCTTGTCTCTCAGTTCCAGTTTTACCTTAGCCATCGTTTTGGTTTGTGTTTGGTTGTTGAATTGAACTGTCTTTCATGTGTCATGGAGGAGAGATAAAGTTCCAAATCTGCCATCCAATGACAGGCCTATGGAATGGATGTTAGACAAGTCAATGCGGTTGATAAGTAAGCCCGCATCGCGTCCGAAATTGTGACCACTTGGCCGGAAAAGCGGCGTCCGCTCCCCAGGGGGATGCCGCGTTCTGCGGGGTCTCCGGGCGTCCACAGGGAAGGGGATCGCTTACCACAAGGATGTCATCAGCCAGGCTCTTTCTTGTCCCCGATCGGAACTCCCTTTTGCCCGGACTCACACTTGGTTGTCCCCGCCCGTCCGCTCCCTTGTCTGCGGGCGTCCACTCACTTGTGGTCTGCCGACCACAACCTTGTACACGGCCGAACCCAACCTAAAACCGCTCCAATCCGTGACAATTTGTCCCATTTTGAGCCTTTCCAGCTCCGAAAGTCCGTGTTCCGCAGCCTTATTTCTCTCGCCGCCGTTTCCGGAGAGTCACTAGATTTCCTTCTGTCTCACCCTGCCTTTGTCCCAGGCCGCCTAGCAGACTCCCGACATCTTCAATCAACGCCATTGCAATTGAGAAAATTTAAATCCACTTCGGCTCCCTGACCCGCACCTTTTTGTCATTTCACTTGAATCATGGCCCTCCACCCCGAATTCCCAAGCTCGCCTTATGCGCCTCTGATCCCGGCGCACCGCTGGTTTCCTGCCGACGAAACACTACGCGATACCGCTTATGAAAAGCTTCTTCCGCCTCTTGTTTCCAAGATCCGTGAGGAGGTTTACGCATGGCGCAAGGCTGGTTACCCCGGGGCCTCTCAAACGTCGGTCGCCTTGCTCCAGTGGTGGTTTGAAACCGACCACCTTCTTGAAACGGCGGATGGCTCGCTCTCTCCATTCCAATACTACTACGCCCAGCGCGAGGCGGTGGAGACGGTCGTTTGGCTCTACGACGTCCGGAAAGCCCGCGACAAGTTCGATCTCCTCCGCTTTGATGCCTCGGGCGCTGTCTCTCACGGAATGTTCCATGAAGATTGGCCGCGCTACGTCCTTAAATTGGCAACCGGAGCCGGAAAGACCAAGGTTCTCTCCCTACTCATTGCCTGGAGCTTCTTCCACAAGCTCTATGAACCGGATTCCACCCTTTCCCGGAACTTCCTCGTCATCGCCCCGAACATCATCGTTCTCGACCGCCTCCGCGCCGACTTCGATGGCCTAAAAATCTTCTTTAACGACCCTATCCTGCCCAATAACGGACACCAAGGACAGAACTGGCGCGACGATTTCCAGCTCACCCTCCACATCCAGGACGATGTCCGCGTCCTTCGCGATACAGGAAACATCTTCCTCACCAACATCCACCGCGTTTTCCTCGGCGATGTGCCGGATCCATCCTTGGAGGACGATGACCTCCGCGATTATTTCCTCTCGGACGCCTTTGGGGCCAAGCCCTCTGGCAAAACCACCGACAGCAAGACCGACCTCGGCGAGATCGTCCGGGAAATCGAGGAACTCGCCGTCTTCAATGACGAGGCGCACCACATCCACAATCCCAAGATGGCGTGGTTCAAGTCCATCGAGGACATCCACCACAAGATGCTCCAGAAGGATTGTCGCCTCACCCTGCAAATCGACGTGACCGCCACGCCGCGTCATGACAACGGTGCCATCTTCGTCCAGACCGTTTCCGACTACCCGCTCGTCGAGGCCATCTACCAGAATGTCGTAAAGCACCCCGTGCTCCCTGACGTCGCCAGCCGGGCTAAGCTCCATGAGAAAAAGACCGCCATCTTTTCCGAGAAATACGCCGACTTCCTCGCCCTCGGTGTCGAGGAATGGCGGAAGAGTTACGCGGAACACGAAGCCTTGGGGAAAAAGGCCGTCCTCTTTGTCATGGTGGACGATACGAAGAACTGCGACGAGGTCGGCGAGTATCTCCAGAAGATCTGCCCGGAACTGCAAGGTGCCGTCCTGACCATTCACACCAAAAACAACGGAGAAATCTCCGAATCGGAATCCGGGAAAAACAAGGAGGAGCTTGAAAAGCTCCGGAAGCAGTCCAACGAGATCGACTCCTGGAAATCTCCCTTCAAGGCCATCGTCTCCGTCCTCATGCTCAAGGAAGGCTGGGATGTGAAAAACGTCACCACCATCGTCGGCCTCCGCGCCTATGCCGCAAAGTCGAACATCCTCCCCGAGCAAACCCTCGGCCGCGGCCTGCGTCGCATGTATTTCGGCAGTGACGAGCGCGAGACGGTTTCCGTCATGGGAACTCCGGCCTTCATGGACTTCGTCGAACAGATCCAGAGCGAAGGGGTCACCTTCGATCATATTCCCATGGGAGCAGGGGCCACTCGAAAGGATTCCCTCATCGTCGAGGTGGACACCGAGAACGAGGAAAAGGATCTCGAAGACTTGGAAATCCCGATCCCGAAGCTCACCCGACGCTTCCAGCGCGAATTCAAGGACCTCCATGAACTCGATCCTTCCAATCTTGGAAACAAGCGACTGCCGCTGAAGCCATTCACCCCGGAAGAGACCCGTGAGATCGTCTTCAAGACGATGCTCGATTCAGAGATCCACCACACCGTCCACCTCGATGGTTCAGGCCCTGCTGACTACCGCTCGGTCGTCGCCTTCTTCGCGCGCCAATTGCTCAAGGACCTTCGCCTCGTCGGCGGATACGAGGTGCTCTATCCGAAGGTCCGGGACTTCATGCGCGAGCACTTGTTCGACTCGTCGCCCGTGGATCTGGAGGATGCCGTCGTCATCCGGAACCTCTCCGAACCGGACGCCGGAAAAATCCTCTACGATTCCTTCAAGGCCGCGATGAACGCGCTCACGATCGCGGATACCGGCTCCACTAGGATCGAGGACTACATCCGCCTCCAGAATACCCGCCCCTTCCGCACTGAGCACCGGCCATTCCTGGCCGCCCAGAAATCCATCTTCACCAGGATCGTCGGCGAGGTGAATGCCGGGGGCTTTGAACTCGCCTTCGCCGCCTTCTTGGAGGCCGCACTGGACGTCAAAGCCTTCACCAAGAACTACCTCGCCATCGGTTTCAAGTTCGACTACGTGAAGGCCAATGGTGACCTCTCCAACTACGTGCCCGACTTCATCGCCCGCGATGCGAAAGGCACTGTCTGGATCATCGAAACCAAAGGTCGCGAGGAACTGGATCTCCCGCAGAAGATGGCCCGCCTGAAACAATGGTGCGCCGACGCCACCGCCGCCGAGGAAAACGGCACGCGTTATGATTTCGTTTACGTCGATCAGGCCAGCTTCGAGAAACACAAGCCAGCCACTCTCGCGGATCTCGCCACCAGCTTCACGGAATACAAAGCCTGACCATGCACCTGATCTACCTCGATGAATCCGGTAACAGTGGCGGTAACCTGACCGATCCAAATCAGCCCATTTTCGTCCTATGCGCCCTCGTGGTGCCTGAGCAAAAATGGCAATCCCTCGAAACAGCACTTGCAGCGGCCGTCGATGCTTCATGGCCGGAACCACGTCCGGACAACTTCGAGATCCACGCATCCGAGCTGATCAACCCGAGAAATGAAACCTTTCGCAGTGCCACGCCCGCGCACCGGTTGGAGTTCATGTCGGCATGGCTCCAGATCGCCGCTGAGCATGACCTCAAGCTGGTCTTCCGGGCGATTGTGAAACACCGCTACGCCCGTTGGCTGCATCAGAAATTCGGCGCGGGCGTCATCATCAATCCCCACGTCGCGGCGCTGGCGCTGGTGGCTCAAGTCCTCAACAGCCACCTCCGCACGCTCCCCGGCTCACCCCTTGGTATCTTCATTTCCGATGAAAATCACCAGGTCGCCCGCGACGTGGACAAGGCCATCCGGCTGCTGCGCGGGGTGGACGGCCCGGCCCGCCTCACCCAGATCATCGAAAAAGGTTTCTTCATCGAGTCTCACAAAAGCCTCGTCCTCCAGCTCTGCGATCTCTGCGCCTACATCATCCGCCGCCACGAACAAGCCGCTGAAGGCTCCAAATCCAAGCCCGTGGATGCGGAACTCTGGAAACTCGTGGAGCCTCTGATCACCGTGGGTGACGAAAAATTCGCCGACATGATGAGCTGGCTTGAATCCGAACAAAAAAAGGAGCGGCCAGGGGCCTAAGCCTCGGGAACGGATAAGGTCCGAACCGCACTGGTCGCTAAAAGAAGCTACACCGACACCTTCCTTTGTAAATATGCAAAAAACTCCGCTGATTTCCGGACTCCACGCTCTGGAACCAAAACACCGTCACCCTCGCGGGAAACGGCGTTTTGAAAATCACCACCTCTGCCCCATGCGGGGTGTGAATGGTTCGCCGGGAATCTGCCTGTCCGCGACTGGTTTTTCAAGCGTCCTTCCTCATTCCTCCTGATTTTCCTACCCACTTTCCCACCATGGCCCGTCCATCCACTGAACACTACGATCTTTCCGAGACCGAGAAGCGCGATCTCATCAAGCTCATCGAGCAGGGCAGACCGCTCCCGGAGAAATACCGCTTCCTGCTCTTCGCGGACAAACGCGAGGTCGAGCTGGTCTGGAACGGCAAGACTCGTGACGTCTGCACCGCCGTCCTGCCCTTCCAGACGCTAGAGCACATCGACGAGCCAAGGAGGGTGGGCGTCTCGCCCACCTCTTCCTCTTTCCAACCCGACCTCCTCGACATGAGCGGCCGCCAGACAAAGGGCTGGACGAACAAACTCATCTGGGGCGACAACAAGCTCATCCTCTCCTCCCTCAAGTCCGGTGCGCTCCGCCGCCAGATCGAGGACGCCGGCGGCCTCAAGCTCATCTACATCGACCCGCCCTTCGACGTCGGCGCGGACTTCTCCATGGACATCGAGATCGGCGGCGAAACCTTCCACAAGGAACCCAACCTGCTCGAACAAATCGCCTACCGCGATACCTGGGGAAGGGGCGCGGATTCGTTCATCGCGATGATTTATGAACGGCTGATTCTAATGCGGGATTTGATGCACAGTGAGGGAACCATTTACGTTCACATGGGACCGATCGTGAATCACATGGTTCGAATTGCAATGGATGAGGTTTTTGGCCGAAAGTTCTTCATCAACGAAGTCATATGGAAGCGCCGTTCTGGCTACATGGGTACCTTCAACAAGTATGGCAGCGTCACAGATTCTGTTCTGATTTATTCGAAATCAGAATCCTATCTATTCACCGAACAAACCGGTGGCAATGAGTCAGCATACGAAGCTCGGTTTAACAAAACGGATGGGAAGGGAAGGCTTTACACAACGGACAATCTGACCAGTCCAAATCCTCGTCCAAACCTCAAATATGAATACAAGGGATTCGCACCTCCCGAAAACGGCTGGGCTGTTTCAAGGGAAAGGATGGCGGAAATGGACGCGGCCGATCGCCTTGAGTTTCCTGATAGCAAGGATAAGAGAATTCGCCGTCGAGTCTATTTAGATGAACTCAAGGGCAAACCGATTCAAAGTCTTTGGGATGATTTGCATGCGGTGAATAGCCAAGCGGCGGAAGATACTCGTTACGCTACCCAAAAGCCCGAAGCACTTCTCGAACGCATCATCAAAGCCAGCTCTAACGAAGGCGACCTCATCGCCGACTTCTTCTGCGGTTCAGGCACGACCGCCGCCGTGGCCGAGAAGCTCGGGCGCAAGTGGATCACCAGCGATCTCGGCAAGTTCGGCATCCACACCACGCGCAAGCGCTTGATCCAGGTGCAGCGGGATTTGAAGACGGCGGGCAAGCCGTTCCGCGCCTTCGAGGTGCTCAACCTCGGCCGCTACGAGCGCCAGGCCTACCTCAACGTCGGCGGGCGGCTCAGCGGGAAAAAGAAGGAGCAGGCGCTCGCCCGCAAGGAACAGGAATTCCGGGAATTGATCCTCCGCGCCTACGGCGCAGATGGGGGCACAGGCGTCTCGCCTGTGATGGGTGATAAGAACAGGCG
>JANOBS010000027.1:0-11177 GCA_031411755.1 Luteolibacter sp.
GTCGCCAATCAATCGGGTTATCTGCGCCGCTCCTGGCTGGTTGTCGGCGCGGGTAACCCAACTTTTTCCAAGCAAGCGTGAGCAGAACCTCGGGACAGGCCTGCTCAACGTGCTTCAAGTTCCGGTCGTTCGCACCGCTCCTGGCTGGTTGTCGGGGCAGCGACCGGAAATGACTTTGGCTGGGCGGGTGACGAATCTCGGGACAGATCGTCAGTCGCCAATCAATCGGGTTGTCCGCGCCGCTTCTGGCTGGTTGTCGGCGCGGGCATCCCACTCTTTCCAATCGGAGGCCGCTCCGATCCATCTCGCCTCGGACGAAGCGTCGGGCGAGCTTCCGCATTACCACCTGTCGGTCTTTCCGGCCGAGGTCGCGGAGTGGATGGCTGCAGGCCCGGGCAAGCTGATCATCGACGGCACCCTCGGCGGTGGCGGTCACAGCGAAGCCTTTCTGAATGCCGGTGCCGACGTGCTCGGAATCGACCGCGATCCCGAAGCGCTGGCCCATGCCTCCCAACGCCTCGCGGGCCACGGTTCGCGCTTCCGCACATGGGAAGGCAATTTCGCAGATCTCGAAGAGACCCCCGAGGTCCAAGGGGGGAAACAGGCCGATGGTCTGCTTTTGGACCTCGGGGTATCTTCGCGACAGCTCGATGTGGCCGAGCGCGGCTTTTCCTTCATGAGGAATGGTCCGCTCGACATGCGCATGGGCCCCTCCAGCCCGCGCACGGCGGCGGAGGTGGTCAATGGCTGGTCCGAGTCGGAGCTTTCCAAGCTGATGTTCGAATACGGTGAGGAGCCCAAGGCCCGCCGCATCGCCAAGGCCATCGTCGAGCGTCGCGCCCAGCGCCCGTTCGACACCACGCTCGATCTCGCCGACTGCATCGAAAAGGCAATCGGACGTCACGGTCGCACCCACCCCGCCACCCGCGCATTCCAAGCGATCCGGATGGCGGTGAACGAGGAACTCGAATCCCTTTCCAAAGCACTCGAAGCCTCCGCCCGGGTGCTGAAACCCGGAGGCCGCCTGCTGGTCATCACCTTCCACAGCCTGGAGGACCGGATGGTGAAAAGGTTCCTGAAATACCGCTCCACCGCCTGGCTCGATGAGCCGGGCTGGCCTGATCCAAGGCCCAACCCCGATCTCCAGTTCCGCCTGCTTGTGCGGAAAGCCGTGGTTCCCACGGCGACTGAAACCTCCCTGAACCCGCGGGCCCGCAGTGCAAAACTGCGGGTCGCCGAGCTTATAGCCTCAGCATGAATCATCGCCGCGACGAAAACCCGAACCGTCATCGCCTCACGTTCCTTTCGATGTTCGTGGGTGCCATCGTGGCCGCAGGAGGCGGCATTCTTTACGTCTATTACATGAACCGCCAGGTGGAGACCAACCGCGAGCTGAAGCGGGTCGAGACGCGGATCAAGGAGCATGAGCTGGTGATCATGAACACGCGCCGCCTGATCGATGATGATCTCGGTCGCTATCTGATCCGGGAAAGGCTCGTCCAGCAGCATTCCTCGCTGAAACCGATCCCGCGTGGCGTGGTCGAGGACGTGCAACCCAAGCAGCCGCGCACCGTCGCATCGACGGTCCCTTGAATCCATGTTGCGCTCGTTTCATAGCCGGACGTTGGTCGTGTGCTCGGTCCTGGTGGCCGGCCTCAGCGCGCTTTCGGTTCGCCTGATCCAGATCCAGCTCATCGACCGCAGGCAGTATGCGGAAAGCTCCTGGAGTACCTACCACCGGGTTGAGCCGCTGCCCGCCATGCGTGGCATGATCGTCGATTGCAACGAGGAAGTGCTCGCCCGGAGCCTGTCGGTATCCTCGGTGATGGTTGACTTGAACCACCTCAACGACGAGAAAATCGCAGCCTACGGACTAGCCTATGCGGAAGCCTCCGCCAGCCCGAAATGGCCATCCCTCGACAGCCGCAACCGACGGGCGCTGATTTATCAGCTCCGAGGCAAGATCCTGGAGCGAGACTCGCCGGAGACAATCATCGAGAAGCACAAGGCCTATGCCATCAACGTGCTTTCCAGACCTCTTGGCATGACCCGCCAGGACCTCAGGGAAAAAATCGAGGAGGGTAAGGGAAAGTATTTCGCAGTCGCCAAGGACCTCTCAGGTGATGTGGCCGAGCCGCTGCGCGATGCCATCGAGGAAAGCGGCATCCGTGGCTTCGAGCTCGAGAACTCACTGAAGCGGTGGTACACCTCCTCAACGATTGCCACACATGTGGTCGGCTACACCGGTGACAAGGTTGAAAAGGATGCAGAGGGTAGGGAGCAGCGCAAGATCGAGGGCAAGGCGGGCATTGAGTCTGCCCTTGAAAAGTATCTGGCGGGCCGTGACGGCTGGCGCGAGCACCTCAGTGATTCACGCGGGCTTCCCTTGCCTGGCGATTCCGGAAGCCTCTTTCCTCCGAAGGCGGGCCTGAACGTCCAGCTCACGATCGACATGGGCATCCAGGCCATTGTTGAAGAGGAGCTCGATGCCGCACTCAAGGAGTTTGAGTCGAAGAAGGGCACCGTAGTCATCATGGACCCGAAGACCGGTGGGATTCTCGCCATGGTCAGCCGTCCGAACTACGACCTGAACATCCGCGATGAGAACATGGTCATCAACGGGTCGAACTTCGCACTCCAGGCCGTTTACGAACCCGGTTCGACGTTCAAGATCATCGCCTCCGCTGCCGCACTGAATGAAGGACTGGTCACGCCGCAGACCACGATCTTCTGCAACAACGGGCTCTTCCAGGAAGGCGCGATCCGGGTGCCGGACCACTCACCGTATGGCAATCTGACCGTTGAGGGAATCCTCCAGAAGTCCTCGAACATCGGGGCCTACAAGCTTGCCCGGCAGCTCGGCAACGAACGTTTCTACAACTACGTCCATCGCTTCGGCTTCGGCACCAAGTCCGGCATCCTCCTCAGTGGCGAAGTCAACGGCATGGTCCGCAACAGTGGCAACGCGGTCGACTTCTCCCGCGCCAGCTACGGCTACGCGCTGAACGTCACGCCGCTCCAGGTCGCCTGTGCCTACAGCACCATCGCGAATGGCGGGGAACTTCTCAAACCTCACATCGTCAAGGCTTTGGTGGCAAATGACGGATCGGTGGTCGAGCGCTACGACCGCGAGGTGGTGGGCCGTGCGATCAAGACGGAAACCGCCCGGAAAATGCGGATCGCGTTGGAGAAAGTGGTGGACAAACTCGGCACCGCTCCGCTCGCTGCCGTCCCGGGCTTCCGGGTCGCCGGCAAAACCGGCACTGCCAAAATGCACAACCCGAACGGACGCGGCTACCTCGAAGGCCATTACACCGTTTCGTTCGCGGGGATGATGCCTGCCGAGAATCCCGCCTTCGTCGCGGTCGTCGTGATCGACGATCCGCGCACGACGAAGGTGACCCGCTACGGTGGCACCATCGCCGCACCTGCATTTGGCAAATTGGCAGCCCGTATTGCCACCCGTATGAATTTGCAACCTACCGAACCGGTCGAAGCCCCGCGTCTGACCACCACTGCCCGATGATTCTTCGCGATCTAGTTTCCAAGCTTTCACGGGCCACCGTCGCCGGCACGCTCGACGTGGAGTTGTCCTCAGTGACCGATGACTCCCGCCAGGTTGGCCCTGGTGTCCTCTTCATCGCGGTGCGCGGTGAGGTGGTCGACGGTCATCAATTCATTTCAAATGCCATCGCCGCCGGTGCCCCCGTCATCATGGCGGAAATCGCACCGCCTTCAGATCTCAAGGACGATGTGACTTGGATTCACCTCGGCGAAACCCGCGCGGCGCTCGCGATCTGTGCGAGTGAGTTTTTCGAAAATCCGTGGGGCTCCATGGCGATGGCCGGCATCACCGGTACCAACGGCAAGACGACGACGGCCTTCCTGCTTCACCACATCATGAAGACCACCTGGCACCGCGCCGGTTTGCTCGGCACGGTGGTGATCGACGATGGCGAAACGGTTGAAACCGCGCATCAGACCACGCCGGGTTCACTGATGCTCGAAGGTCTGCTCGGCCGCATGCGCGATCACGGCTGCCGTGGCGTGGCGATGGAGGTTTCCTCGCACGGCATCGACCAGCAACGGGTCGCGAACGTCGGATTCGATGCGGCGGTGTTCACGAACCTCACTCAGGACCATCTCGACTACCACGGCACGATGGAGAATTACTTCGCGGCGAAGAAGAAGTGGTTCGACGACCTCGCCGCCAATTCGCTCGGAAAGAAGCCGACGGCGGTGATCAATGTAGACGATTCCTACGGTCTTGATCTCGCCGAGTCGCTTTCCGGGAAAATGCCCGTGGCCCGATTTGGCTTCGGCGTGCACACCGATTTCCGTGCGAACAATTTCAAGCAGAACGCCCGCGGCATGGAGTTCGAGCTGACGACGAAGACCAAGTCCTTCCTCGTCCGCGCGCCTCTGATCGGCCGTTTCAACGTTTACAACCTTCTCGCCGCCATCGCCGCCGCGAATGCCTGCGGTATCCGTCCGCGTGAGGCGATCTCCGCGATTCCTGAAGCCCCGCAAGTGCCGGGCCGCATGGAGAACATCGGCCATTCGGGTGGTGCCACGGTCTTCGTTGATTACGCCCACACGCCGGATGCCTTGGAAAATGCCTGCCGCACGCTGCGCGAACTCAATCCGCGCCGCTTGATCACGATCTTCGGTTGTGGAGGCGATCGCGACCGCGCCAAGCGTCCGCTGATGGCCGCCGCTGCCTCCAAGAACAGCGATCTCTGCATCATCACCTCCGACAATCCGCGCAGTGAGGATCCGATCCAGATCATCCGCGAAATCGAGGCCGGCATCAACGGCGCGCCCACCACCAGCATCCCGGATCGTGCCGAGGCGATCTCGTCCGTGATCAAGGCTGCGAGGGCGGGGGACATCGTGCTGATCGCTGGAAAAGGTCACGAGACCTACCAGCAGTTCGCCACGGACACGATCGACTTCGACGACCGCAAACACGCCTGGAAGGCCTTGCGCGAACGCACGGAAGAAACCGAACGACCTTGAACACAATTCCTGCCAGCCAGCTAGCAGAGATCCTCGGCGTGAACGTCGCCGCGGGAAATCCGGCTGCGCGGGTGTCGGCGGGAGTTTCCACCGACTCGCGGACCATTCCGGCCGGTTCCGCGTTTTTCGCCCTGCGCGGTGATCGTTTCGATGGTCATGAATTTTGCGATGCCGCTCTAACAGCGGGAGCCTCGGCGCTCGTCGTCGACACCTGGTCCGGCGCAGCTCCTGCGAATGCGGCAGTCATCGTGGTGAAGGACACGCTGGCCGCTCTCCAGCGCCTGGCGTTCTGGTGGCGCAGCCAGTTGAGCATCCCGGTCATCGGCATCACCGGCAGCAACGGCAAGACCAGCACCAAGGATTTCACGGCGGCTGTCCTTTCGAAGCGCTTCAATGTCAGCGCTACTAAAGGCAACCTCAACAACCACATCGGCGTGCCGTTGACCGTGCTGGGCACAGGCTCCGAATGCGGTGCGGCGGTTTGGGAAATGGGCATGAACCACAGTGGCGAGATCGCGCCGTTGTGTGAGATCGCCCGACCGAAGATCGGCATTATCACCAACATCGGCACCGCCCACATCGAGTTCCTCGGATCGCGCGAAGGCATCGCTGAAGAGAAGGGAATGCTCGCCCGCGCGCTGCCTGCGGATGGCTCGCTTTTCATTCCGGCTGGCTGCGACTTCTACGACTACTTCCGTCAGCGGACGAAGGCGCACGTTATCCCGGTCGGGAATGGTCGAGGCCTGATCCGTGCGGAGAATCTGGAAGTGGGCGATGGCTTCTCACGATTCACCCTGGTCATCGAAGGCGAGGCCCCGGCCGATGTGCTGCTTCCAGTCGGTGGTCGTCACATGGTGACGAACGCCTTGCTCGCGGCGGGTGCTGCCTGGAAGCTCGGGCTTTCCCCGGAGGAGATCGCGGCTGGACTTTCGAGCACGACTCTAACAGGTGGACGGCTGCGTCGTTTTGAATCGAACGGCATCATCATTTTCGACGATACCTACAACGCGAACCCAGAGTCGATGGCCGCCGCTCTGGAAACCCTGGCCGACATTCCCGTAAAGAACGGAGCCCGCCGGATCGCGGTGCTGGGACGCATGGCCGAACAGGGTGAACACGCGCCCGCCGCGCACCGCCGCACCGGTGAGCTCGCCGCGAGCCGTGGCATCACGGTGCTGGCCGTGGGCGAAGGAGCGGAGGAAATCGCGAACGGTTCCGAAAGCAGCAAGCATTTCCCTGACATCGAGTCCGCCTCCGAGTGGCTCACCTCCGGCTGCCGCGCCGGAGACGTCGTCCTGTTCAAGGGCAGCCGCTCGGCTGCGATCGAACGAGTCATGAATTCCGCCTTTCCCCGCAACTGATGCTCCCCGCGATTTACGACTACTGGAAAGCCGCTTTCGATGCGGAGAACGCCGCCAAGATGGAAGGCTGGGCCCACGCCTGCTCGTTCCTGAATCTGCTTGGCTACATCACCTTTCGCGCGGCGCTGGCCTGTCTGGTCTCGTTCATCGTCAGCCTGATGGTCGGGCCGCGCGTGATCCGGAAGCTGATTTCCCTGAAGCTCGGCCAGCCGATCCGCACCGCGGCGGAGGTCCACAAGCTGGCCGAACTGCACGGCGGAAAAATCGGCACGCCAACGATGGGCGGGGTGCTGATTCTCGGTGCGGTGCTGGTTTCCACGCTGCTATGCGCCCGACCATTCAATCCCTTCGTTGCGGTCTGCGCCTGCACGATGGGAGCCTGCGGCCTGCTCGGCTTCTGTGATGATTTCAAGAAGGTCCGCGAGAAGAAATCCGACGGACTTAGCGCACGCTCGAAACTTTTCTGGCAGGTGACGATCGCGCTGGTCGCGGCCTGCTTCATTTTCTTCAAGAAGGAGATCTCGGGCTTCGGCATCGATCCGACCGATCCGCAACGGATGTTCGGTCTTGCGGGATTCCGACTGGGCAAGGTGCCGATCGACATCGGCGAGATTTGTTTCCCGTTGTTCAAGTTTCCGCTTGTCGACCTGAGCTGGCTCGCCATTCCGTTCTTCGTCGCGATCATTGTCGGCTGCTCGAACGCGGTGAACCTCACCGATGGTCTCGACGGACTTGCCACCGGCTGCACGATCACCGCTGCACTTGCCTACGCAATCATTGCCTACCTCGCCGGACATTTCTACATGGCGACCGACTACCTGGTGATTCCGCACAACCGCTACGTCGGAGAGTTGGCGGTGTTCATCATGGCGCTGGTGGGGGCGGGATTCGGCTTCCTGTGGTTCAACTGCCATCCGGCGAAAATGTTCATGGGCGACACCGGTTCGCTCGGCATCGGCGGCGCGCTTGGCACGGCGGCGATCTGCACGAAGCAGGAACTGCTGCTCGTCATCATCGGTGGCGTGTTCGTGATGGAGGCGATGTCCGTCATCCTGCAAGTCGGCAGCTTCAAGCTGCGTAAAAAGCGGATCTTCAAGATGTCGCCGATCCACCACCATTTCGAGCTGTTAGGTTGGCACGAGAACCAGGTGATCATCCGCTTCTGGCTGCTCTCGATCATGCTCGCGCTATTTGGTCTCGCTCTTTTGAAAGTCGCATGAAGCTCTCCGGAAAAAAGGTGGTGGTGCTGGGTGCCGGCCGGAGTGGCCGGGCTGGCGCGGCGCTTGCGCTGCGTGAGGGAGCGATTGTCTCTGTTCACGATGCGGCGGGAGCCGAGGCGTTTTCCAAAATGCCGGAAGGCGTGTCGATTCATCCGCGTGCTTCTGTTGAATCCGGTCGTGACGTGAAGTGCGATCTGCTGGTGGTGAGTCCGGGCATCGACACCTATGGTCCCTACGTCACCGCGTTTTCAGAGCAGGCGGGCGAGGTGATCGGCGAGACCGAACTGGCCGCGCGCTTTTACGACGGAAAGATCATCGGCATCACCGGCACCAACGGCAAGACGACGACCACAGAGCTCGTCGCACGCATTCTCGAGGCGGCTGGGCTGGGCGGTGATCCGTGCGGAAATTATGGCGTGCCATTTGCGGAAGTGGTGATGAAGGCCGAGCCACCTGCAGCGGTGTCGCTGGAGCTGAGTTCGTTCCAGCTTGAAACGATCCGCACGCTGCATCCGGTGGTGTCGGTGTGGCTGAACTTCGCGCCGGACCACATGGACCGCTATCCGACCGTCGAGGCCTACCGCGCGGCGAAGCTGAGGATCTTCGAGAACCAGACGCCCGCAGACACAGCGATCATTCGTGCAGGGGAAACGCTTTCCGGAGTGAAGGCGAAGGCGGAGTATTTCTCAACTGAAAGCGAAAACACCGAGTGGTATTCGGATGGCCAGTTCGTGAAGTTCAAAGGCGAGGTCGTGCTCGATCTGATCGCCGATACCAGCTTGCGCGGACTCCACAATGCGGAGAACGCGATGGCGGCCCTCGCATCGGGTCGTGCACTGGGAATTTCCTTCGAGACGATGCGCACTGCCCTGCATGGGTATGCACCGCCCGCGCATCGCTGCGAGCTGGTGCGGACACTGGATGGCGTCGAATACTTGAACGACTCGAAGGCCACCAATCTGCATGCGTTGGAAAGCGCGCTGCGTTCACAAACCCGCCCGGTGGTGCTGATCGCCGGGGGCAAGCAGAAGGGGCTCGACTACGCACCGGTCGTGCCGCTGTTGAAACGCAAGGGCCTTGCGGCAGTGACCTTCGGGCAGATCGCCGCACCTCTTGGCGAGGTGCTTTCCTCCGCCGTGCCGGTCGAATCCTTTTCCACTCTTGATGAAGCCGTCCAAGCCGCCCGTCGCCTCGCGCCGCGTGGTTCAACGGTGCTGCTTTCGCCGGGGACCTCGTCCTTTGACCAGTTTTCCGGCTATGAACATCGCGGGGATTCCTTCCGCGAACTCGTCCACCAATTGCGCTGAATCCAATGAAACATCACCCAACCCTCCCCACCAAACGTCAGCCGATCCGCAAGAGCGTCTTCAAGAAGATGTTCGCGAACATTCCGGGCCGCAAGCAACGCGTCGCCGCCACCGCAAATCCCGCCGATTTCGAAACGGAGCTCCCGGGTCGGAAAATCGGCAACGCACTGGCGGTGATCGTGGCGGTGCACGTGGCGGCAGCCGGTCTCGTCTTCTTCCATCATTGGCGTTTGGAAGGTCGTGGGGGTGACGCCGTGGTGAAGCCGAGTGCGGCGGCGATCCTGCCATCGGGCACACTCCATTCCCCGGGCAACACCTCTCCTGTTCCGCGTCTGGCGGTTGGCGACCAGGGCCGCATGGTGAGCGCCGGGGAAACCTATGCATCGATCGCGGCGAAGCTCGGCGTGGAGGAAAGCGAGCTTCGGGTGGCAAACAACAACGACCCGATCCAGAGCGGATTGGTCCTGAAGATCCCGCCGAAAAAGATCGTGGCGGTGGAGTCCCCTGAGGTGGCTGAGTTGCGGGCGAACGTGCCGACTTATGACAGGGGAATCGTGGAGATCCCGAAGGCGACCCCTGTGGAGGGCGCGCCACAGTTGATTCGTCCTGCTTCGCAAAAGGTGACAGAGCATTTGGCGACTGCGGCACCGAAGCCGACTGAGCGCGTGGCGTCTGCTGCTCCCAAGGCCGCAGCGGGCGGACGCAGCTACACGGTTCAGGCGGGTGATAATTTCTGGCGCATTGCCAACAAGTACAAGGTTGATCAGGCTGCGCTCATGAAGGCCAATGGCATCACCGACGCGAAGAAGCTCAAGATCGGGATGAACCTGGTGATCCCTAACTGATCCTCGTGACCCGCTATTGCTCCATCATCCTCTGCACGGCCGTCGCCCTTCTGGTGGCGCTCGGTCTTGTGATGCTGGCCAGCACCAGCGCCTGGGTACTGGAGGAGGGAAAGGATCCTTACTACTTCGTCTGGAACCAGGCGCGGATGGTCGGGCTTGGGTTGGTGGTGGCGTTCGTCGCGTCGAGGGCTCCTGAGGGATGGCTTCGGAAATTCTGGCCATGGGCGCTGGCGGCCTGCTGCGTGCTGCTCGCTCTTTGCTTTCTGCCGGGGATCGGCGTGGAGACCTACGGCGCGAAGAGGTGGATCAAGCTGCCGGGGCTGCCCCAGTTCCAGCCTTCCGAGCTGGCGCGTGTCGTCGGAGTGATCTCGGTCGCCGGCTGGTTCGCCCGCCGACAGTCTGAAACCCGCACGTTCTGGCGGGGATTCGTTCTTCCGGGCCTGATGATCGGTGTGCCGATCGGCCTGATCGCGATCGAAACCGATGTGGGCTCCGCCCTTTCGATGTCGGCGGCCTGTGCCGTGATGTTTTTTTGCGCCGGCACCCGTCTGCGCTTCCTTCTTCCGACGGCGGCCGTGGCGATGGTTCTGGCCAGCGCCTACATCCGCCACAATCCGACCCGTTGGTCGCGCATCGAGGCGTGGCTGGATCTTGGGAAGAAACAGGAGGAAATGAGTGAGTCGGAGTGGAAGGCGCTCATCAAGCGGCGCGACGAGGGCAAGGGTGCCCAGCAATGGCGGGCCTTGGTGGCGTTCGGCAACGGTGGGCCCAATGGCGTCGGGCTTGGAAACGGCGCGGAAAAGTTCGGCAAGCTGACCTTTGCCCACATCGACTTCATTTTTCCGGAGGTGGGTGAGGAGCTGGGGCTGCCGTTCACGCTTGGGGTCGTGCTTTGTTACGTGATGATCGCAGTCGCGGGAATCGGCATTGCGCTGCAGGCGAAGCCTGTTTTCCCCAGATTGATGGCGATCGGGCTGACCTGCATGATCGTGATTCCGGCGATCCAGAACATTGCCGTGACGACCGGGGCGATGCCGAACGACGGTCTGCCGCTGCCGTTCGTGTCCTTCGGTGGATCGAGTATCGTTTTCGCCCTGCTGGCGGTCGGAATGCTGGTGGGGATTCATCGCCGCTGCTCGCCAGAGGAGATTCCGGAGATCGCCCTTTGCAAGAACAGGTCCTACGCGCTGCGTCTCTGACCTGATCGCGGCGGATTTCGCGGTTTCCAGCGGTGGGGTGATGGTCCTTGTAATGACACCCGTGTGGAATTTTGCGTTCTACCTGCCATTCGACAGTGGTGGTTGGTTGACAACCCCGGGGAGGGTTGACCAATCTGCCACACGCTTTGACCCGTAAAACTTTTGCGGGAGGGCCATTTACCATCCCTGGATTTTCCGCCCCGTGTTTTCAAACGAAGAATACCTC
>JANOBS010000028.1:0-4434 GCA_031411755.1 Luteolibacter sp.
GCCGGAGGCGGCGAGGGTGGCCTTGCCCATCTCGACGTTGTTGCCCTCCAGGCGGACGACGAGCGGCAGCGGCAGCCCGGTTTCCTTGGCGGCGGCGATGACGCCCTCGGCGATGATGTTGCAGTCCATGATGCCACCGAAGATATTGATCAGGATGCCCTTCACGTTCGGGTCGGCTAGGATGATCTTGAACGCCGCCGTGACCTGCTCTTTCGAAGCACCGCCCCCCACGTCGAGGAAGTTGGCCGGATCACCACCGTAGTGCTTGATGATCTCCATGGTGGCCATGGCGAGGCCGGCACCGTTGACGAGGCAGGCGATGTTTCCATCGAGGCCGATGTAGTTGAGGCCGAACTCGGAAGCGGCGACCTCACGCGGGTCCTCTTCCGAGGTGTCACGCATGGCGACGATGTCCGGATGGCGGTAAAGGGCGTTGTCGTCGAAGCCGAACTTGGCATCGAGGGCCAGCACGCGACCGTCGGGGGTGGTGACCAGCGGGTTGATCTCCAGCATCGAGCAGTCGCAGGAGATGAAGAGCTTGTAGAGGTTGCCGAGGAGCTTGGCGAACTGCTTGGCGTTGTCGCCCGTGAGTCCGAGCGCTGCGGTCAATTTCCGGACCTCATAGGCCTGGAGGCCGAGGAGCGGGTGGACAAACTGGCGGACGATTTTCTCCGGGGTGTTGTGGGCCACGTCCTCGATGCTCATGCCGCCTTCGGTGGAGACGACGATGACCGGGCCGGAGGTGTCGCGATCCATCAGGATGGCGAGGTAGTATTCGTGGGTGATGTCGACCGCTTCGGCGACCATGACCTTGCTGACCAGCTTGCCAGCTTCACCGGTCTGAACGGTCACGAGCGTCTCGTTGAGCATTTTCCCGGCGAACTCGGCGGCCTGCTCGGGGGATTCGATGAGGTGGACGCCGCCCTGGAAGCCATTCTTGAAATGGCCCTTGCCGCGGCCACCGGCGTGGACCTGAGCCTTGATGACGAGCTTGGCTCCGGCGAACTCACGGGCCGCAGCGGCCGCTTCCTCCGGGGTTGAAGCCACTTTGCCTTTCGGGCTGGGGACTTGAAATCGGTCAAAAAGCTCCTTGGCCTGGTATTCGTGAATGTTCATGGGATCGCGTGGACGGGCGGAAGCTAGGGAACCCATCCGGAAGGGTCAAGCGACCGTCTGGGGAGAATTGTTGACGTTTCCGAGACGGAACAATGCGCGCCCTGGATGGCGGTGTTTGTCCGGGAATGAAATGAAGGTGCGCAACTTGTTCCAACAGGTGCTAGAGTCTTTGGAAACGTCCACCCTTCCTAACCATGCGATTTTCCCGCCCAGCCCTTCTCGTCTCCTGCCTCCTGCTCGCCAACTGCGCCACGCTCACCCGCACGAAGCCCGTCCCACTGGCCATCACTAGCAATCCGACCGGGGCGAAAGTCGTCGTCAGCAATCCAGCGGGAAAGGTGCTCCACGAAGGCAACACACCCACCAGCGTCATCCTTCCCGCCTCTGCCGGGCCCTATAAGGCCGCCAGCTACAACCTGCTGTTTTCCAAGAAGGGTTATCCAAGCAAGACGATGGTTCTCAAGGCTGGGATCAATCCCTGGTATGCCGGCAACCTGCCAATGCCCGGTGGGGCGATCGGCGCGCTGGTGGTCGACCCGATGACCGGCGCAATGTGGAAACTGGACGAAAAGATCAACGCAGACCTCAAACGTTGATCAGTCCTGAACCCGGCTGCTGATCTGGCCGTCCTTCAGTTTCGTGACCAGAAAATCGCCGGGTTGGATGTCCTTCGCCGAGCGCACGAGCTTCCCTTTCGCATCGAGGGTGATGGAAAAACCACGCTGGAAGGCCGACTCGGGACCAAGTGTCCGCAGCAGCCCTGCAAGTCGGCGAACCTGCTGATTGCGGCGGGAAAGATGCTCCTCTGACAGCCGGGAAAGTCGTCGGCCGAGTGAGGTGACGTGATCAAGTCGTCGCTCCAGCACATTCGACGGATGCTGGGCCTTGTGGGCCAAGGTGGCGCGGGCGAGACGCGACGCAGCATCCTCAAGGCCGTTGCGAACCGCTTGGGAAAGTCGCGAACGCAGGCCATCGACTTGCATTGACGGCTCGCGCAGCAGTCGCTCACCGCCGCGCTGGAGAGCCCCGCGTTTCAGGACCTCCACGGAACGACGAGCCGCAGTGAGCCGCTCGATCACCTGCCGCGCCATTCGCCGGCGAATCTGCGCGAGGCGCGAAAGCAATTCCTCGCCGTCCGGCACCGCGAGCTCGGCGGCGGCACTTGGGGTGGGAGCTCGGAGATCCGCCACGAAGTCCGCGATGGTGAAATCAATCTCGTGACCGACTGCGGAAATGATCGGGATCGGACAGGCGGCGATTGCCCGCGCGACCACCTCCTCATTGAAATTCCAGAGATCCTCGATCGAGCCTCCGCCACGGCCGACAATCATCACATCACAGCGCGGGTAACCATAGCGGTCCGGATTCCCCATCTTCTCAATGGCCTTCGCGATTTCGAATTCCGCGCCTTTTCCCTGCACTCGAACCGGGAGAAGCACCGGCTGCACCCACGGCGCTCGACGGTTGAGCACATTGAGGATGTCACGGATGGCTGCCCCCGTATCCGAGGTGATGATTCCGATCAGGCGTGGAAATTTTGGGATCGGCTTCTTCCGATCGGCATCGAACAGGCCTTCGGCGTGGAGTTTCCGTTTCAGGGCCTCAAAGCGTGCCTGGAGGTCGCCCTGTCCCGCACGCTCGGCCTTTTGAACGATGATCTGAAGCTGGCCGCGCGCTTCATAGACACTGACCTCGGCGAAGACCCGGACCAACCCACCGTCCTCCAGCGCCTCGTGACCAGAGCGTTTCCTCGCCCCGAACATCGCGCACTGGATCTGCGCGCCATCGTCCTTCAGGGAGAAATACCAGTGGCCGCTTGCCTGCTTTTTCAGGTTGGAAACCTCGCCCTCGATCCACAGTTCGCCGACCTCGATCTCGACGACGTTCTTGATCCGCCGACAGAGCTGCGTCACCGAAAGCGCTTTCGGTGCGGCAGGCTTGGGCTTGGCGAAAAGGTCGTCCACTGGGGGCAGCATGGAAGGGTTTCAGAAGTCTGCCAATCCACGATCGGCTGGAAAAATGGCAGGCGGGAAAGCCTTCGCCTACTTTCCCTTCGATCCAAGAATGAACCCGATCAGGCCCTGAACCTTGCAGTGGGCCTCCACCGGATGGCGCAAGGGAAGCTCGCCGTGGATGCGGTAAACATTGCGGCGTCCGATCCGCTCGCGCTCCAGAACGCCGCCGGACTCCAGCTCCGAGATGATCTTCTGCACCGCACGTTCGGTGATGCCGACGGCGGTTCCCACGTCGCGGAGCCGCATTTCCGGGTCCTCGGCGAGGCAGAGAAGGACATGGGCATGATTGGTGAAGAACGACCAACCGGAGTTCTCGGGGCGCGCCGGAATTGTTTTTTTCATTTCGGGGTTGACGGCTGAAAGCTGCAATGAAATACACGAATCACAGTTCGCGTATCTGAATTTCGGAGATTGAACACTGGAAACCGCGAACGAGCAAGCACCACTCCACCACACACTCCATGGAAATCCTCCAAAGCCTCTCCTCCAGCCTGCTCTCGCCCATGGTCCTTGCGTTCGTGCTCGGCCTTTTCGCCACCTGGGTGAAAAGCGACCTCAAGTTTCCCGATGAACTCTACACCGCACTGACCATCTACCTGCTCTTCGCGATCGGCCTGAAGGGAGGGATGAAACTCGATGGCATGAGCCTGGGCGTGGTCGGTGGGCCGCTGCTGGCGGCGATCTCCCTGAGCGCGACGATTCCGATCTGGTGCTTCTTCCTGCTGAAAAAACTGGTGCGGCTGGACACGAGCAACGCAGGGGCCATCGCCGCGCACTATGGCTCGGTCTCGGCGGTGACTTTCAGCGCGGTGCTGGCTTTCCTGGAGATCGAAAAGGTCGTGGTCGAGGGCTACGTGCCGGCGCTGTTGGCGGTGATGGAGGCTCCGGCGATCATCGTCGCGGTTTTCCTGGCCATGAGAAGTTTCAAGAGCCAGTCGGCCCAACCCGGCGACATGAAGAAGCTGCTGCATGATCTGCTCACCGGAAAAGGAATCCTGCTGCTGCTGGGCGGACTGGTGATCGGCCTGCTCTGCGGAAAGAAGGGCTTCGAGCAGGTCGCTCCGCTCTTCGACACGCCATTCAAGGGCGTGCTTACCCTGTTCCTTTTGGAGGTCGGGCTCGTCACCGGTCGCAGGTTTCATGATCTGAAGTCCGCCGGCTGGAGACTGGTCGCCTTTGCCCTGATCATGCCCGTGCTCCACGGATTGCTGGGCGCGACAATTGGCAAGTGGTGCGGACTGGGCGTCGGAGGCGCGACGGTGCTGGCCACCCTGGCGGCGAGTGCCTCCTACATCGCCGCGCC
>JANOBS010000029.1:0-16598 GCA_031411755.1 Luteolibacter sp.
GCGATCAATGAGCCCGGTGTCGTCCCCCTGTCGATCGAGCAGCTGGAGGAAGAGGACTCCGCCACTCGGGACAAGGATCATCTGATCAAGCCGACCGACTGAAGCAGCGCCTCGCGCATATAAGGCTGAGGATCGGTGAGCGGGAACCAGTGCTGGAACGCCAGCACGCCCTGATGAAGCAGCAGCGACAGTCCATTCGCCGTCCGGCAGCCCACCCGGTTCGCGGCTGCCAGCAGGGGAGTGACTGGAGGTTGATAGATGGTGTCATACACGCACAGTCCGGCCCGCAGATACTCCTCGGGCAAGGGTGAGCCGTCATCGGCCTTCAAGCCGACCGAGGTGGTGTTCACGATGAGATCACTGGTGGCACAGAGGATCTCCAGAGTTGGATCATCGAAGGTCAGCGCCGTCACGATCGTCGATGGACCCACCGCATGCAGCCGCTCCACCAGTGGGCCGAGTTTTTCGAACGAGCGGTTCACCAGCACCAGGTTCGGCACGCCTTGGATCGCGCACTGGGTCGCCAATGCCTGACCGGCACCGCCACCAGCACCGAGGATCAGCACCCGAAAGCTCGACAGCACGGAGTCGAACGAATCCGAAATCGCCCGCACGAAGCCTGGCCCATCGGTGTTGAAGCCATGCAGGCCCTCTGAATCGAAACGGACGGTATTCACCGCTCCGAGCGAGCGGGCATCGCGATGCACGTGATTGCAGGCGGCCAGCGCCTCGAACTTGTGCGGGACGGTCACATTGCAGCCGATGAACTCCAGAGCCTTCATCCGTGAAAACGCCTCCGCCACGTGCTCAGGCGGCACGTCGACCTTGACGTAGCGGGCATCAATCCCCAGCGCGTCGAGCGCTGGTTGGTGCATGCCGGGCGACGACGAATGCGCCACCGGATGACCGATCACCGCCAGCCGCGCGGGTTTTTCATGTCCAGCATCCAGGACCTCTCGGGAAAGCAGGTCGTCGAAGGTGTAGGTGTGGCTCATACGGCGAGGACCTCATTGAAACGTGTCAATCTCGCCACGCAGCGATCCTGGCCCAGCAGGGAAAGGATGTCGCCGAGATCCGGGCCACCGGCTTTGCCACTGAGCGCCACGCGCACCGGAAACATCAGCTGACCCGGCTTCGCGCCTGCCGCCTTCGCGGTATCGCCGATCGCCTGCTTCGCTGTATCAGCGGACCAGTCTGTTAGATCCGAGAACGCCGACGCGAGCGACTTCAACAAAGGCGCGGCCTGCGGGTTCGCGGTCACCTTTTCCAGTGCCTCGGTCTCATACGCGAACTCATCGTGCAGCAGGAAACCGATCGCCTCCGGCACGTCCTGGAGCAGGCGGACCTTTTCCTTCACCGTCGTCGTGATTGCCTCGAAATCTTCACCCACTGGCAGGCCCGCGGCTTCCACGAAAGGCCGTGCCAGATCGGCGAAGGCCTCATTTGAAAGCTCCATCAGGTGCTGCTGGTTCAGCCACGCGCACTTCTCCGCATCGAAGCGGGCAGGCGAGCGGTTCACGGCTTCGAGTGAGAAACGCTCGACGAGTTGGAACAACGTGAAGACCTCCTCCTCGGTCTTCGAGGACCAGCCCAGCAGCGCCAGGAAATTCACCACTGCCTGCGGCAGGAAACCCTGTCGCGGGTAGTCGCCGACTGCCGCGCCTTCATCGCGCTTCGACATCTTCGAGCCGTCCACATTCAGGATCAGCGGAATGTGCGCGTAGAGCGGGGGAGTCGCGCCCAGCGCCTCGAAAAGCTGCAAGTGCTTCGGCGTGTTCATCAGGTGGTCCTCGCCGCGGATCACGTGGGTGATCTTCATTTCGAGGTCATCGACGACGTTGACGAAATGGAACACGTACGAGCCGTCCGAGCGCTTGATCACCATGTCCGGCGTATTGCTCTCGTCGACGTAGTTGATGGTGATCTCGCCACAGACCAGGTCGTGCATCGTGATCGGCTTGCGCTCGAAGCGGAATCTCCACGCGCCCTCGTCCTCGTACACGCGGTCGTTCGCCCGCAGCACGTCGAACCACATGTCGTAGATCGCCCGACGCTCACTCTGGAAATACGGGCCGTGTTGGCCGCCGGCTTCCGGACCCTCGTCCCAGTCGAGCCCCAGCCAGCGCAGGCCGGTGAAGATCGCGTCGCGTGCCTCGGTCGTGTTCCGCGCCTCGTCGGTGTCCTCCACGCGCAGCACGAAGGTCCCGCCGTGATGCCGGGCGAAGAGGAAATTGAACAGGGCGGTGCGCGCGCCTCCGACGTGCAGGTAGCCGGTCGGGGATGGGGCGAAGCGGGTGCGGACGGACATGTCGTTGGTGTACGCCCGGCGGATCGTTTCGTCCAGCCCTGGCCGCAGTTCCCCGGCCGGCATCATTCCGTCCTTGGCGGAACCGGGCCCAAGAGTTAGCAACAACGCATGATGCAGATGAACGAACGGCTCGGTTGCGCCGTCCTCGCGGCCAGCCTCTTCGCTTTCCTCCCGCAGGCTGGAGCCCACGGCACGGTCACCCCGTTTCCGAAATTGGTGCAGGAAGGCATTCCGCTGACCAACCTGACCTCCACCGCGCCGGATACCCAGACCGTCTATCGCTTCGTGGTGCCGACCGGAGTCAGTTCGATCAAGCTCTCCACCAGCGGCGGCAGTGGCGATTGCGATCTTTACCTTCGTTCCGGAGCCCATCCGGATCTGGAGGAAGGGATCTATCAGGCCTCCAGCCAGGGCTCCACCACCAGCGAAACGATCACCTACAACAATCCTGAGCCCGGCGTCTGGTATGTGGGCCTGAATGCTTACGAAAGCTACTCAGGCGTCCGCCTTTCGCTCACCACCACCCTGCTTCCCGGCTCGATCCCCCTGCCGAGAATCAGTCCCGGATCCGGCGTGTTCGGTGGCAGCGCGAGGGTTTCCTTCAAGTCTCCGCTCGCTGGAGCCACCGTGCTCTACACCTTGAATGGCAGTGACCCGGATCTGCTCTCACCGGTCGCGAAGTCCTTCGTCACCGTCAACTCGGACACCACTGTCCGCGCCCGACTGAAGACCCGCAGCGGCGCGCTCGGCCCGATCGCCACTGCCGACCTCGTCGTCCACTCCGACAGCGAGACGGATACGCTCCAGAGTGGTGTCTCGGTCGACCATCTCTGCGGCAGCACCAACAGCCGCCGATATTTCAAGATCAGCGTGCCAGCTGGAAACAACCTCACCGTCCAGGCCGAGGGAGGCACCGGCTCCACCTCCATCCAGGTCCGCTTCGGTGCGGCTCCGGTCATCCGTCCGGCCCGCACCTCCGACGTCATCTGGACCGGCTCGAAAAAAGTTCTGATCAATAACACCCAAGCCGGAGACTACTACATCCTCCTGGAGGGCCGGGGCGCTTTTTTCGACCGCTCGCTCGTCGCCATTTCCGCCAGCGTCCTGCCTGATCTGGTGGCCTGGGCCCCCAGGCTCCAGCCCTACATCACCAATGAATCCTTCGACCCGGAGTCCTGCGAGGTCCAGGAGGGCATGATCTCAGCAGGTGCCCACCGACTGCTGCGTTTCAGCACCGAATCCCGGAACATCGGCGGCGCAGACATCGTGCTGCCCTCGCCGGTAGGCAACCCGAACTTCGAGTATCAGGAATGCCACGGCCACTACCACTTCAAGGGCTTTGCCTCCTATCGTCTGCTCGATTCCGATGACAACGTCGTCCAACTCGGCAGCAAGGTCAGCTTCTGCCTGCTCGATGTCGTCCGCTGGAGCAATACCGCCGCGAAGAATTCCATCTACAGTTGCGACAATCAGGGCATCCAGGACGGCTGGTCCGACATTTATGACAGCGGCCTCCCCGGCCAGTGGGTCGTGATCGACGGCCTCCCGGCGGGAAATTATCAGCTCGAGATCACCATGAATCCCGGAAACGTGATCGTCGAAGGTGACTACACCAACAACGTCACCAAGGTTCCGGTCACCATCCCGGCTCCCTGATTTTCTCAGACTCCGGCCGACCGGTAGAGCTCGCCCATGCGGGTCAGTGATCCGTCGGCTTTCATCAGGCTGTGCTCCTTGCCTTTTCCGGGCTCGAAGTAGGCATACCGCTCCACGTCCTTGCTTCGCTCCAGGAACTTCAACGATTTTTCCAGGAATTCGAAATTCTCGCGCTCCGGACCCGTCCAGCCGTTGAACTCGGTGATCCACACCGGCAGGCGGTAGTTCCGCGCCAGCTCCTTCACAAAGGTCTCGAAGGCCCCTGCATCCCGGCTACGATACCAGTGCACGGCGATGAAATCGACCCGCAGCTTCCGCTTCTTTGCCTCCTTCATGAAATCATCCAGCCACTTCATCCCCAGCCCGTCCGACGACGGTGCGGGCGATCCCAGGCGCAGGTTCTTCTTTTCCGCCAGCGCCACCAGCTTCGGCCAGGTTTCCAGGGCCTTCTCCAGGGTCAGATTACCCTGATCCTTGCGCTCCGGCTCGTTGTAGCCGAGCAGATGCTTGATGCCCGACTGGCCCTCCACCGAGCCGAACTTGCTGAAGTCCCGCTCGCCCTTGATCATCGGCACGAATTCCTTCGCCGTGCTGCTCTTTCCATCCGGTCCCCAAGTGTAATACCAGTGCGCGCCGAATTTCTCGTGCAGCGCCGCATCGCCACCTGCCCAGCCCTTTTTCGTCGAAGCCTCCTTCGTCGCCGCAAACAAGCCCTGCGGCAAAAGCGCGGTGGCCCCGCAAGCGGTCAGGAAACCTCGGCGATTCACGATCATGCGGTGACTATGGAGAATCGCCGGGAACTGCCAATCGGGAAAAGCGGGTCGTTCCAAGGAGCGTGGGCGTCTCGCCCACGAGTGAAGAGGAAGTTCCAAGGCCATTTGACAATCTTAGTCATCTTAGCTAGGTTGGCAGCGCCATGCAGGTCACGATCCATCAAGCAAAAACCCAGCTCTCCAAGCTCATCGCCGCCGTGGAACGCGGGGAGGAAGTGATCATTTTCCGACGCGATCAACCGGTGGTGCAACTGAACCTCGTCGGAGGATTTGCAGGGAAAACCCGCATCGGTGGGCTCAAGGGCAGAAAGCTTCAAATGGGCTCGAAGTTCAATGATCCCGTCCTGAACGAGGAAATCGCCAAGTCCTTCACTGACTCATGAAGCCCTCCGCCATCAAGGGATGGCTGCTCGATACCCATGCACTGCTGTGGATGCTCCACGGCGACAAGCGCCTAACCAGGAAGGCCCGCGAACTCATCGACGGCAGTCTGCCGCTCTATCATTCCTCCGCGAGCTTCTGGGAAATGGCGATCAAGCTGTCGGGAAAGGGCTTTGATTTCGAGATCGATGGAGATTGGGAACAGGTCTTTCCGGAGGAACTGAAACGCATCGGCGTCCCGTTACTCAGTCCGACGATTCTGGATTTCCGTTTGCTCCAGGATCTGCCGCAACATCATGGAGATCCATTCGACCGTCTGCTCGTTTGTCAGGCCATTCGAAACCGGCTCGGAATCATTTCAGCTGATATCGCGCTTGATGCCTACGGCGTGACGCGGGCTTGGTAGGTTGTTTCCACATTCCCCCTCTTGCCAGGTTCTGCTAACCCAAGGCCGTTGAACATCGTCGAATCCATCGCCGCGCGTGCGGAGGCCGGCAAGCCGACAGACCATGGACGGCAACGAGTCCTCTACGCGGGCCTTTTTCCTCGTCCCACCTGGCGATCGTGATAGAAGGCAAGTGGAATGAATCGTCGTCGAATTCTCGCCCTGTTCAGCGCAATGCTTGTTGGGCCAGCCCGTTCACAGGCCGCCGGAGCTGGACGCGAACTCACCTTTGAAATCGATGGGGACTTTGGCGGCGCGTCGGTCGAGAACATCCGGGCGGTGCTGGTCTCTGCCGCCTCGACCCTTTGGGAGAACTGCCCGAACACCCGCTGGGAACAGCCTGGATTCATGATCCATCGTTCCGTGGACAATCCGATCACCGCCTACGAGCACGACAAGGATGGACGGATCGTCATCGGATTGAACGTGGCCGGATCCTACTGGGCCCAGTTCGCCTTTCAATTCGCCCATGAATTCTGCCATGCCCTTGCCGGGCACAGCAATGACTGGAGAAAAACATCGATCAAGGGACCGAAGGCGAATCAATGGTTTGAGGAAGCCCTCTGTGAAACGGCCTCCCTCTTCGCATTGAGGGCGATGTCCAAGCGCTGGCAGACCGCACCGCCCTACCCGAACTGGCGGACCTTTGCGCCGCATCTGGCGGAGTATGCGGAGTCTCGCATCACAGGTGCCCGGAAAGCCTTCGCAGAACCGTTCCTCACGTGGTTCGGCAAGGAACAACCTTCGCTGCGGGGCGATGCGGGGCAGCGCGAAAAGAACCTGAACATCGCCTTGCTGCTTCTGCCCGTGTTCGAGGCGGAGCCATCCGGCTGGGAGGCGGTGACCTTCTGCAACCTCGGCGCAAAGGTTCCGGACCAGAGCCTCGATGCCTTTTTCAAGGATTGGGAGCAGAACAGCCCCAAGGTTCATCATGCCTTCATCCGCAAGCTCGCGAAGCTCTTCGGGATCGAAATTCCGTGAGCACTGGGGGCGGGTCGCGGCCCAGCCGGACGTTTTCGCATTTGCCCGCCTGTCGGGTTCCGCTAACCCAAGGCCGTTGAACATCGTCGAATCCATCGCCGCGCGTGCGGAGGCCGGAAAGACCGCCGTGGTGGCGGATGGGCGGAGGCTTTCGTTTGGAGAGCTGATGGACCGTGCTTCGGAAGTGGCAGCGTGGCTGGAGGCATCGCCGGGATTTCATCGTGCTGCCGTGCCGCGTGTCGGACTGGCTTGCGGAAACGGGCTGGACTACATCGCGCTGGCGCTAGGCATCCTGAAGGCTGGCGGTTGCCTGGTTCCGATTGCGGGTGAGTTGACCGATGAGGAACGCCGCGAAGTAATCGAACGCACCGGCCTGCATGGCCTTCTGCTCGGACCGGATGAATCCTGGCGGGCGGAGGAATGCTCTTCGCTTCGTGAGCCCGGCTGTGGCGCGGGATGGGTTCCGCTCGGCGAGCCGCCGCTGGACTGCGAGGCAGAATTTGCCGCGCTGAATCCCGCGTTCATCCGCTTCAGCTCCGGCACGACCGGTCGGAGCAAGGGTGTGGTGCTGAGCCACGAATCGCTTCTCGCCCGCATCACGGCGGCGAACCAAGTGCTGCAGATCGGCCCGGATGACCGCGTGCTGTGGATGCTGCCGATGGCCCACCATTTCGCAGTCTCGATCGTGCTCTACCTCTACTTCGGAGCCTGCACGGTGGTCGGCGAAAGCCACCTCGCGGCGGACGTGCTGGAGCTCGCGGAAACGGAAAGCGCCACCGTGATCTACGGCGCGCCCTTCCATCACGCCCTGCTCGCGGCAGATGCGGGAAATTTCCAGTGGCCTCAACTGCGCCTGCCGGTGAGCACGGCGGCCGGACTGCCGGAAGCCACCGCACGGGCCTTCGACTCGCGTTTTGGAAAACCGCTCGTGCAAGGCATGGGGATCATCGAGGTCGGACTGCCTTTGATCAATGCGGAGTCCGCCCGCGAGGCACCGGGCTCGGTAGGAAAGCCTGTGCCGGGCTTCGAGATCGAGCTGCGCGACGTGACGGACGGTCACGGCGAGCTGTGGCTGCGTGGGCCGGGGATGTTCGATGCCTACCTTTCCCCGTGGCAGCCGAGGGCGGAAGTTTGCGTCGATGGCTGGTTCGCCACCGGCGACCTCGCTCAGATCGACTACGCCGGACGAGTCACGCTTTGTGGTCGGAAGAAAAGCGTGCTGAACATCGGTGGCATGAAGGTCTTTCCCGAGGAAATCGAGGCCGTGCTCGATCGTCATCCGGCGGTGAAACGCAGCCGTGCCTACGGTCGCGACCACGAGGTCCTCGGAGCCGTGGTGGTGGCGGAAGTGGTGCTCCAGTCCGAGGCCACCGCCCCTGCCTTGAAAGCCTGGTGCAGGCAGAGCCTGTCCGCCTTCAAGGTCCCGGCGGTGATCCAATGGGTCGAGTCCGTGCCGCTCACCGCTAGCGGCAAGATCCGACGCCATTAAGTTTCGCCTCTCCCTTGCGCTCCGCATATTTAGTGACTAAATCGCGGGCATGCAGTCTCAGTTCGATGTGGCGATCGTGGGCGGTGGTCCGGCGGGCAGTACGCTCGCGGCCCTTTTGGCCTTGAGGGGGATCAAGCCGATCGTGTTTGACGATGACAAGCGCCCCTCCCTCCTGGTGGGTGAATCGCTGCTGCCGACCGTGGTGATGCTAATGCGCCGTCTGGGCATCGAGGACCGCGTGAAGGCCTTTTCCGTCCACAAGCCTGGCGTCGCCTTCATCCATCGCAGCGGCACCCGGCTCGACTTCTTTTTCCCGGAAAAAGCCCTCGGGAAACTCCCGAACTACGCCTACAACGTCCCGCGTCCCGAGTATGACAACCTGCTCCGCGACCGCGCGATCGAACTCGGTGCCGTCTTTGTGAAACGCCGCGTCGCACTGGAAGCAGGCACGCCCGGCAGCGGTCGCGAAATCCAGCTCGATGCCGAAACGCTCGCCAGCATTCCCGAACTCGGCGGCCGCCACCCGAAGCTCCTCGTCGACTCCACGGGTCGCGCCCGCACCTTCGCCAAAGTCCTCGGCATCGGGGCCGTCCGGGGCAAGCGCAACGACATCGCCTACTTCGCCCACTTTGAGGATTTCGAAGCTGACTCGTCCCGCGACGGGCAAGTCGTCATCTCCCTGCTAAGCAAGGGCTGGAGCTGGCGCATTCCGCTGCAGGGCCGCCTCTCGGTCGGCGTCGTGGTCGACAAGGACGTCGCGAAAACCCACGGCACCACGCCGGAGGAACGCCTGGAATCAATCATCGCCAGCGAGCCCTTGTTGAAGGAAGCCGGGAAAAATCGCCGTCGCGTGACCGAGGTGATGACCTACACGAACTATCAGCTCATCTCGGATCGCGGCCACGGCCCCGGCTGGGTGTCAGCGGGCGATGCCTTTGGTTTCGTCGATCCCATGCTCTCGCCCGGCCTCTTCATGGCCATGCTCTCGGCGGATCTTTTGGATCAGTTCGTCTTTGCGGCGGGAGCCAAGGTGCTCGATCAACCGCAGCGCATGGCCCGTGGTTTCGACCGCGTCCTGGTCGAGCTGCGCGATTGGCACCAGAGCTGGGCGAAGATCATCGAGTATTTCTACGATGGCCGGATGTACTCGCTCTACGAAGGCGGTCAGAAACTGCGTGAAACGTATTCCAAGCTCGCCATCGCTTCGGTCTGGGAACGCCACCTCACCAAGCAGATCACCGGCATGGTCTCCGGCGCGAAAACCCGCAGCCGCTACGCCCAGAAACTGGTCAAGTTCACCTCCGACCACATGGTCTGGGGCGTCGCGCCGCCAGAGGAATTCGCGATTCTAACAGGAGCCGAGGAAGGCGCACAACTTTGCAAGCTGTGAGCGGGGATGGGGCGGGCCTTCAGTGACCCGGCCATCCATTTTTCAAGGTCATCCTTATGAACTGTCCAAGCTGCGATCGACTTCTCTACAGCCGAATCCAACAGAAGTGTGGATACTGTGTTGCCGTTCTTCCGCCGGAGGTTCGCCTGCCCGAGCATGAAATTGACGAGATCCGGCAGGAGCAGGCGGAGATGGCGGAACGTCGGGCTGCGGACAGGGAGAAAGAAGAGGAGGAACGGGAGGAGCAAAGAAGGAGGGCCCAAATGAATGCCTCTGTTCTTCCAGGCTTCATGCTTTGACAGGGTGGCTCCTTTGAATCGATCGGCATCGCCTCTGAGATATACGACGTGGCCGGCGGATTCATTCCGAATTCATCGGGTGTTCATCCAGGTCCCACAGTGGGGGGCCATCGTCTGATCCGTCACCGCCGGGCCTGATGTGCGGCGTGATGGCGGAAGTCCGGATGCATCCAGATCCCGGACTCCCGATGAACTCGAAATCCCTGCAACCAACGAACATGAAAAATGGCATCCGAACTTCTGAAGAGTGGCGTGTTTACTATGAACAAAACGCCGGAGCCTTGATGGAAATCCCCTGGCATCTCGGCGCTGAATTGACCCCGCAGGAGATTGGGGAAATCGGGCGCTCGCTGGCGGAGTTCCAGGTGGGGGAGGGTTCCGAAGGCAGGCATCTCATCGCCTATGCCAGGCAGTATGCGGACCGCAGTGGCGATACCTGTTATCCCGATGCCATCCGCTTGTTCATCGCCGAGGAACAACGCCATGCGCGTGATCTGGGACGCTTCCTCAAGCTCAACGGCATCCCATTGCTGAAGTCGACCTTTGGCGACAGGATTTTCCGTTTCCTGCGCAACATCGTGGGCGGCCTCGAGGTCTCCGTCGCGGTGCTGATCACGGCGGAAATCATTGCGAAGGTCTACTACGCCGTGCTCAGGGGGGCCACGGGGTCGATCATTCTCAAGCGGCTATGTGATCAGATCCTGCGCGATGAGGAGAGCCACGTGGATTTCCAATCGCAGCAACTCGAGAAGCTCCGGTCCCATCGCGGAGCCGCCGCGAAAAAGGTGACCCTGTGGGCTCAGGAGATCCTGTTCTTGGGCACGGTCCTCGTGGTGTGGATGCTTCATCGGAAGGTGATGGCCAAGGCCCAATGGTCCGCAAGGGATTGGTGGATGACCTGCTGGAAGGAATTTCATCAAACGTTCTCACCCGAAATGGGAGAGTCGCTCGAATCCATCCCCTCGTGAGAAGAAACGGAGAGGGGAAACCGGAAAATATGGAGTCGCGACATTCTGTCGTCGGCAGCAATCGGATTTGTCGCGACAGTAAGAATTGTTGCGAGTCCAACTTCCAAAGTTGTGAACAGTGTGGAGCGGACCTTTGGCGGCATGGGTTGTTACCAATGGCGGAATATTCCTCGTCAGAAAGCTATTGTTTAATCAGCTTTGTGGAGAAGAAATTGCCTGCCCATTAAAACCATGAAAGCCAGCATGAAATGCTCCAACTGCGGCGCAGAGATGTCCAATTTGAACATGACATGGGGGCGAAAACAGATGTGGCTCTTCATTCCCATCATGCTGTTGGGATTTCTGCCACTCATCAAGATGAACCTCTTCAAGGGAGACGTGACGAAAGACCTGACCGTCAGCGAAATTCAAACTAAGGTCTCCGGCAGGTCGCTGGAGATCATCGGCTTGATCACCAACTCAAGCCGAAGCGAATGGTCGGGTGTCACTGTCGAAGCGGAGTTCTTTGATGAGTCGGGAAAATTTGTGGATGAAGCCAGTGAATACCTTCGTTCAGATATCGGCGGAAACTCAAAGGAGCATTTCAAGATCGTGATCAATTCTCCTCCGGACGGCGCTCTCAACGGGTCGATCAAGCCCGTCGTCAAGATCTCCGGCGGTCATACGAGTCCGTTCTGAATTCTTTGGAGATCAAGCGCCCCGAATAGTCAACCTGCGCCTGCTCCGAAATAGCGCAAGAAAGACTCACGGAGTCACGACATTCACAGATTCGCATCGCGAAGCGCCCTCTTCAGAACCAGCCCCGGACGTAGTCTACGGCGCGAGTCCAGATCGGCTTCGGCAAATGGGGATTGGGTTGATCTGGAATCTCTTTGTCTTCGTTTTTCCAGCGGTACAAAGCGCAATTCCCTGCTTGAATTTCCATGGTCACACCGCTCTTTAATTTCGGACTAATTCTCGAAAGCAGCTCACCCCAAAGAATGGTTCCATCCGCAGCAACACAAACATCAGCCCATTGGCCAGTAACTCCATACATCATGGACGGAGGTGGTTCTGAGGTCGATTTTGCTCGGAGATCGATGAATTCGGGCTGTGAGTTTCCAGGTCCTTCGTGGCAGCAACAAGGCAAAGAGAAATTCAGCTTGTGATCATCTGAGCGTATTTGATACCTCGCAAATCCAAGTTCAGCAGTTTTGTTCAACAAGGGACCAATGCCCTCAACCGGGAAATTTGAGTCAACTTCAATCACAATTCGGCTTGGATAAGACCGGTGCTCTTCAAGGTGTTTGGCAAGATCGCCTAGGTTGATCTCCAGGCCGCGTTTCCCTTCAATGAACAAATGGCCATCCGAACGAACATAAAAGTGTGGCTTTGACTGATTTCCAGCAAACAACAAGCAAGCCCAGGTCACCGCAATCAAGAGTCCGAAAATCGACGCCATCTTCCAACGGCGGGGAATCTTTTCGGGTGAGGATGCCGACGCTTCCATTGGGCTTCTACGGTCGTATGCATCTGCCTTTCAGGCAAGCCGGAGTCGCGACATTCACAGGTCCGCATCACGATGCTTCCCGGAGACCTTGTCCCCGGAAAACACGATGCAGCCATCAAGATCCGCGCGGCTGCTGACCTGACCACCCGGCCAGACGATGCTGTCGCGGAGGATGGCTCCGCTTTCAATGATCGCGCCGGGGCCGATGATGGAGCGTTCGATGGTGGCCTCCGGTGAGATGTCCGCGTCGGGGTGGATCGCTGGACCGAGATTGAGCTCGCGGTGGGCCTGGAGGTAGCTGGCGCGGTCACCGAGGTCCATCCAGACGCCGTCATCGAGGACGATGGCCCCGAGTTTCCCGGCGGCGGCGAGTTCGAGGAAGGCGGGGATGACGGAGATCTTTTCGTTCGCCGGGATGAGGTCGAGAAACTCCGGGGAGATGCAGTAGATACCGGTGAAAACGTGGGTGCCGGGAGCGCGACCGAGCTTTTCCCGGATGTCGGTCACTCGGGTGCCGGTGGGATCGAGCGCGAGGTGTTTCGCTTCACCCTCTGAGCGGACCGCAAGGGTGACCGGAAGGCCTGAGGCCACGTGGGCGGCGATGAGGCGATCCAGCGGAAGGGTGGAAAAGATGTCGCCGTTGTGGATCAGCAGCGGCTCGTTTCCGATCCAGTCGGCGAGGTTTTTCAAGCCACCGCCGGTTTCCAAAAGAACGGGCTCGTGAAAAAGGTCGACCGACAGCCCATTCCAGAGACCCGTTTGTGAAGAAAGCCCATTTCCGGCGATCTCTTCCGATTTCTTCCAATCCCCAATCCCCAATCCCCAATCCGCAATCTCCCATTTTTGTGGCAGATGGTGCGTATTGATCGCGAATCGGCTGATCCCAGCGGCACGGCAGGCGTCCATGGCCCATGCGGCGAGGGGGCGGTGGAAGAGCGGGATCAGGGGCTTTGGGACGCGGTCGGTCAAGGGACGGAGGCGGGTGCCGAGTCCGGCGCCGAGGATGAAGGCCTGATTCACGGCAGCGGTTTGACGCCACCGCGAGTGGTCTGGCAAGCCTACCATGGCGATGGGGGTTGAAAAACCGTCGGATCTGGAACCCGTTGGCCGCCGCAAGAAGTCCGCCATCCCGTTCACCCTTCTCATCGGAAAGCCCAATGCCAAAAGTTGGCGTGATCTTGTCTGCCGCGAATGGCGAACCAAAGCCGAAGGCACCACGGATGACCAAGGGCTCTTCAACACAAGAAGTCACTGCGGGCTTTATGTGATGTGGGCGTGGAGGTGGGGGGCGGAAGTCCAAGCGGTCTTTCAACACTCAGGACAACTCCGCCGTGTGGCAGTTGATGCGCTGAGCGCATGCCAGGTCGTGGCAACCCAAAACCGTGTCTTTCTGATTGACGAACTCGGGAGATCCAGAGGCGCGGCGTTGTGTCGCACCAATCGGTTTCAGCCACGCAAGCATCAGAGGGATTGACCGGCTCCAGAACAGTGCCTCGTTACCCCTGAAGTGTTGCTCGACCTCAGGCAGGGCGCATGAAAGCCTCGCGGCCCAGCGAACGTAACGCCATCCCTTCTTCCCATGACAAAGCTCATCCCCGGCATCTTGATGGCCCTCGGTGTTTCCGCCGCCGCGAATCCTGCTGACCTTAGTTACACGAAATACGCTGGCAACGACCTCACTCCGTCACCGGCTTGCCTTGCCGCTGCGGCCACCGGCGAGGTTTATGTGGGCGTTGATCTCCTTGGCTCCCTTGGCAAGGGTCCCGGAAAGGGTCGGATTGTCCGCTTGGTCGATACCGATCACAACGGCACAGCCGACACGAATACCGTCTTTGCGGAGATCGACAATCCACGAGGCCTGATCGCGTCGGGAGACAAGCTCTTCGTCCTCCACACCGTGATCCCGAAGGACACCGGCGTCCTGACCGGCATGCACCTCTCGGTCCTCGAAGACAAGAACCACGACGGCCTTGCGGATGGCCCGCCTAAGATCCTCGTCCACGACATCTCCGTCGCCAAGCACAACCAGGACCGCGGAGCCGACCACACCACCAACGGCATTCGGATGGGCATCGATGGCTGGATCTACATCGCCGTCGGCGACTTCGGAATGGTCAACGCCAAGGGTAGCGATGGAACCACCCTCACGATGCTTGGAGGCGGCGTTCTCCGCGTCCGCCCGGATGGCAGCGAACTGGAAGTCTACACCCACGGCACCCGCAACATCTACGACGTCGCCATCGACCCGTTCATGAACATTTTCACCCGTGGCAACACCAACGATGGCGGAGGCTGGAACGTCCGGTTCATCCACCACATCCAGTCCGGTGAATACGGTTATCCGGTGCTCTTCAAAAATTTCACCGATGAGATCCTCCCGGCTCTGGAGGACCTCGGGGGCGGATCCGGCACCGGCTCGCTCTTCTTGGATGAGTCCACCTGGCCTGACAAATACAACAAGAACCCGATGATGTCCGACTGGGGACGCAACCAGATCTTCATCCACCGCCTCACCCCTGATGCGGCCTCATTCACCCAGAAGCCGGAGGATTTCATCGGCCTCTCACAACCGACCGATCTCGACGTGGACGGCTCCGGCCAGCTCTACATCTCCGCTTGGGAAGGTGCCGGATACAAGGGCAACCCCGCACGCGGCTTCGTGCAGCGTGTCGTGCCGAACGGCTGGACCTACAAGCCCTTCCCCGATCTGGGCAAACTCTCCGCCGAGACCTTGGTCAAGGGCCTCATTGTCGAAAGCGCCACCACACGCCTGGCCACCCAGCAAGAGATTCTCAACCGCAGCGACAAGGCCGTGGCCCCCGCCATTCTCAGCATCGCCCAGGACAGCAAGAACTCGCCCGCCGTCCGCGTCGCCGCAGTCTTCACTTACAAGCAGCTTCTTGGTGCCGCCGCGAACGCTGCCCTGCTGAAACTCGCTGACGATTCCGTGCTGAAGGAATTCGCGCTGCGTGCCGCCGCCGACCGTCTGAAACAGAACGCCGACCTCCCGCTGGAGCCCTTCGAAAAGGCACTCGCCGGCTCCTCACCCCGCGTGCAGGCCGCCGCTGCTGTGGCGCTCGGTCGGATTGGCAAGAAAGAGGCCGCCAAATCCCTCCTTGCTGTCGCCGTCCCTCCTCCGGCCAAAGTGGAAACAGCCACAGCACCGAAGCCGCCACTTTTTGAGAGCAAGAAAATCTCGGGCACCGAGTCGGCCGAAATCGACATCAGCCTCGTCGGAGTCAACAACCTCTATCTCGTCGTTGATGAGGGCGGCAATGGCAACGGCGGCGATCACGCCGGCTGGTTCGACCCCATTCTCACCAACCGCGAGGGCAAGGAAGTCCCGCTGACCCAGCTGAAGTGGAAAACCGCCACCCAAGGTTGGGGCAAAACGCTCATCAACAAGAACGCCAATGGCGACCCCATCGCGCGGGCTGACGGGAAACCGCACACCCAGGCCATTGGAACCCACGCCCAGTCGGTCATCCACTTCGTGATCCCTGGTGCCATGCAGAAGCTCAAGGTCACCGCCGCACTTTGCTCCTCCAAGAACGCCGACTCGGCCGTCACCTTCAAGATCCTCTCCGAACCACCCGCCGGCATGGGAGCCTCTGCCGAAGGACCGCACGCCACGCCGAATCCGGCCGTCATCATCCCGCACCTGGCCGTCCACTCCCTCGTCACCCTCAAGGCGATCGATGACTGCCTTGCCGCCATCGATGGCCCCAGCCGCGATGGTGCCCTCCGCGCCCTTCATCTCATGCATGAGCCGACGACCGCGGACGGGCTGCTTGCGAAGCATGCCTCGACCGCCGATCCGGTCTTGAAAAACAAGATCCTCACCACCCTCGCCCGTCTCTACACCAAGGAGGCTCCCTACGATGGTTCCTGGTGGTGGAGTACCCAGCCGGACACCCGTGGACCCTATTACAAGCCGATCCGCTGGGAAAAATCCGCACTCATCGAGAAGCGTTTCCGTGATGTCTGGGCCACCGCCGACGACACCCAGAAGGCTTTCATTACCGCCCTTGCCAACAAGCACCGCATGAACCTTGAAGGCATCGGCGACGTCGAGAAGACCGGCGGCAAGAAGGAGAAAACCATCGGCGAGGACTCCATCGAGAACGTCATGCTCGCCCTCGACAAGCTGAAGGGAGATCCCGCCAAAGGTCGTGAACTGATGAAAACCCAGGCCTGCATCGCCTGCCACAGCATCGGAGAGAACGACCCGAAACGCGGCCCTGAGCTCAACAAGATCGGTTCGACACTCAACCGCGAAGCCATCGCTGAGGCCATCCTCAAGCCCGATGCCGGCATCGCGAAGTCCTGGGTCGACGTCACCACCACGGATGGCACCACGCTGCAAGGAACCCTGGTCGAGAAGTCAGAGACCCAGGTTGTTGTCCGCAACATCGCTGG
>JANOBS010000030.1:0-21719 GCA_031411755.1 Luteolibacter sp.
ACTTCCGAACCGATCAGGCCGGAGGAGCCGGTAACGAGGATCTTTTTCATGGGAGGAGGATTGGGGGATCAACCGCTGGAGCGGCTGGAGTTGGAATCAGTTTCGCAGTTGGACAGCGACGCGCCGGGGAAGCATCCATCCGGTGATGGACAGGATGACAACCGCCATTGCGGCCAACATTACTGCCATGGAACCATGCCTAAGGGCAAGGTACGCGATCACGGCAAGCAGCGCCGACTCGACGATCTGGATCCTGGCCATGCGAGCGACCTGGCCGGTGCCGATCATCAGGGTGTGGTTGAGATGCCGCCAGACATGCGCGATGAAATAGAGGCCGTAGCAGGCGAGCAAGGTGCGGCTGATTCCGGCAAAGTCCTTGCCGAGCCAGAGTTCGATCGCCCACGGCCCGATCAGCACCAGTCCAGCCGCCGAGCAAAGCGCGAAGGCCGAGCCGCAGAGATAGAGCCGCTTCGCCGCGTGCCGGGCCCAGGTGTAGTCGTTCCTCGCGAGCGCCTCGGCCACCGCCGGCCAGGTGGGCGTGCTGAGCATGACCACGAAGCCGAGCTGCATGATCGTCAGGGTGATGAAGACGCCGTAGAGCGCAGTAGCCGCCGGTCCCCCGCCGAGGTGGCCGACCATCAGGCCGCAGAGATTGTACTCCACCAAACCTGTTAGAAGCACGCTGGTCGAAAACGAGAGACCGTCCGAAAACAAATGCCTGGCCACGGATTTTCTGAAACACGAAAGCCGCGGGACCATCGCCGGGTGGGCACGCCAGAGGGCGACCGTGTTCGCCGCCTTCGACAGCAACAGCGCGCCATGAACGCCGAGCACGAGGCACCAGACCTGAGGAGAAAACCAGCCCATCTTCGCAGCCAGCACTCCCCCGCCGACCGCGAGGGCGGCGGTGACATTTCCTGCCGCGCCCCAGAGATTGTTGCTGGCGACTTCCAAATGTCCCTCGCGGATGCGTTCGGTAAGATTCAGGATGAAGAACAGAGCGAACAAGGCCAGGCCGGTCCACAACGCGGGCCGCAGGATGTGCTCCTGGCCTGAAAACTCCGTTCCGTAGATCCACGTCAGCGGCACTGCCAGTAGAACTGCCGCGAGAACCGCCGCCACCACACAGGCCACCGCGACCATCATGAAGAACGCCGTCGACCCCAGGACCCGCTGGTCCTCCTCGCTGCCGATGGCACGGGCTTTCGAAAGACCGTGCGCCAAGGCGGGCCCCACACCCACCTCCAGCATCGAAACAGTGGTCAGCGTCAGATTGACCGTCACATAGAGACCGAACTCCTCACGCCCGAGCACCTTCACCGCCAGCGGGATCGAGACGAACTGAAGCAGCAGCGTGCCGGCCTTCGAGAGCAGCGAGGTGACCACGGCCAGCCGGATCGAGCGATCGCGGCGACCGGACGATCCGGGGTCGTGGGCATTTTCCATGAATCAGTCCGTTCAGCAGGCGCCGCGGCGATTGAAGAAGGTCATCATCATGATCTGGAGATCGAGCAGGAAGTTCCAGTTTTCGATGTAATCGAGGTCGAACTTCACGCGCTCGCGCAGGCAGGTATCGCCCCGGAGTCCGTTGACCTGGGCCCAGCCGGTGACGCCGGGCTTGATGTTGTGGCGGACGTTGTAGTGGGGAATCTCCTCCTTGAAGCCTTCGATCAGCTCGGGACGTTCCGGACGCGGGCCGACGAGGCTCATGTCGCCACGCAGGACATTCCAGAACTGCGGGAGCTCGTCGATGTTCCAGGCGCGCATGAACTTGCCGATCTTCAGGCGGCGCGGGTCGTCCTTCACCGTCCAACCGGGGGTTCCGGCGGCTTCGGCATCGAGCTTCATGCTGCGGATCTTGTAGATGTCGAAAGGCTTTCCATTCAGGCCGATTCGGCGCTGGCGGTAGATCACTGAGCCGCGTGATTCCAAGCGGACCATCAGTCCGAAGGCGGCCATGATCGGAGCGAAGGCGATCAGTCCGACGATGCTGCCGACGATATCGATGCCGCGCTTCACGGAATTGTTGAAAGCATGGTGGAGCGGAAGCTTGCCTACTCCGAGGACCGGCATGCCATGGAAGCTTTCGAGTTGGAGTCCGGAGACCATCACCTGGAAACAGCTCGGGACGAGTTTGAAATCGACGAACTCCTTGCCGCAGCATTCGGCGAGCAGGACCATCTGATCGCGGGGCAGTGTGCCATCGACCGCCATCAGCAGATCCGCTCCGGAATTCCGGAGGATGCTGCGGAGGTCTTCATATTGGCCGAGCACCGGGATCTCGCTCGGAGGTTCGACTTCGATGCCGCCGGGAGGTGCGATCACGCCTGCAACGGCGATCTGGTGCGCACGTCCATCCGCGAAGCGGTCGGCGGCGCGGGCGCACTCCTCGTTCCACCCGACGAAGACCGCCTTCTGGCGAAGGGCGCTGGCAAAGGATTCACGGCGAAGGACGCAGTAGAGGAACCAGCGCCAGCTGATGAGCGAGGCCATCGAGATCCCACAGGCCATGGCACAATACATGCGGCTGATCGGTGGATCGATCTTCAGCACGAGAGCGAGACCGAGGAAGGCGATGAACCAGAGCGCGCAGGATTTCAGGATCACCAGCAGGGTCCGGCGGATCGCCAGGTAGTTGCGCGGATCGTGGAGGCGGAAGTTCGCCAGCAGGAACATCATGAGCAGACCGCCACAGATCACGTGACCGAGATAGCTGCGCAGATCCACGCCGGGATCGACGATGCCAACGTGCCGCAACGAGGTCTCAAAGCGGAGGAGGTAAGCGATGAGCAGGGCGAGAAAGACCATGGATGAATCCCCGAGGAAGCTGATGGCAACCAGCTTCTGGTGGGCGACCCAGGGTCTTTGACGGTGACGCAGCGAGTAGGTGCCGGCTTTTTCAGCCGGGCTGTCTGTCAGGCAAGTCGGGGGGGACTGGCCAACTGATGCAGGGGGGATGCAGTTCATGTTGGGGGGGAGTGGGGGGATCAAACAGGGTGCGCAAGCCCTTCAGGGAGTGAAGGGATTGACGAACCGGAAAATGGAGGAACAGGGCGCTCATGATGGCATGTTCTGAAGCGGGCTCTGCGGACGGCGGGCAGGCAGGACGATCTCGTCCGCGACGGCCTTCAGCACGGGACGTACCACCGGCAAGGACGGGCCGGAGTCTGAGTCTGAACGAGATTTGTGGGGAGCCTCGTTCCAGATGAATCCGGCGAGAATCCCACCGGAACTACGGATCAGATCGGCGGCTCGACGCAGCTCACGACGCTCGCTCGCCCGCTCACGCACGACGAGGCAGACACGATCCGCATAACGGGCGATGGCGAGGGCATCGCTGGTGCTGAGGACCGGCGGACTGTCGATGACGACGCAGTCGAACCAGCGGTGGGCCTCCTCGAGAAGCGCGGGGAAACGCGTGCCGGAGAGGAGTTCCGCCGCATTCGCCTGCATGTTTCCCGAGCTCAGGAGATAGAGGTTCGGAAGCGTGGTCGGATGGCAGGCCTTCGCAGGCTCCGCCGAACCAACGAGGTAGTCGCTCAGGCCGATCTTGCCTTCCTGGGACTGGAGGTGCTGGCGACTGAGGCCGGGACGACGCATGTCGGCGTCCAACAGAAGCGTGCGCATCCCCTGCATGGCGAGGGAAGCAGCGTGGTTCATCGCGCAGAACGAGCGGCCTTCACCGGACTTGGCACTGGTGAAGAGGATCGTTCTCGGTCCGGTCTGACCAGGAGCGGAGGAAAGCGCGGCACGCAGGCGGCGGAAGCCTTCGGAAGTCTCAGACCCCGGCTGGGAAAGCAGGACCAGATCACTGGTGCCGCCGTCGGCCATCGCGGTGACGACGGCGAGCATGGGGGTGCCAATGGCACGCGAGGCAGCGGCTGAATCGCGGATGCGTCCGTCCGTCAGCTCGAATCCCACAGCCATGATGAGGCCGAAAAACAATCCAACAAAGGAGGCAAGCCCGAGAACCACCGCCTTGTTCGGCTTCACCGGAAGCTCGGGAATCATCGGGGTGTCCTCCCAACGCAGCACCAGCCCGGGAATGGCCGCGCCGATGGAAATTTCCCGGAGTCGTCCGGCAACAGCCTCATGCGTGGTGCGATCCGCGATCGCCTCGCGTTCGAGCGCTTCAAAGCGGGCGCGCAGGCCTTCGTTGGCGATCACCTCGGCGCGGGTGCGCTCAACCTCGACAATGAGTTTCGCTTCGTTGTCCTTCGCGACCTGCTGGTTCTTCTCAGTGGCATCCACCGCGGCGCGGGCGGCCTCCTCAAGGTTGCGCTTGAGGCCCTTCAGCTCGCTGGCCATCTCCTTGTAAGTGGGATGCTTTTCGAGGTAGCGCTCCTTGATCTTCGCAAATTCGTTTTCCTTCTGCTGAACGGCTCGCACCAGTCCATTGATGCTCGCAGCACGATCACCGGTCGCCAGCGAACTGGCGGACTCCGGCTTGGTGGGGTCGAACTCACGCAAGGCCGTGAGTTCTGACTCCAGGCGCAGGCGCTCGGCCTTGACCCGGCTCAACTCAACCTCGAGGCGGCCGAGGTCATCTCCAACCGGACCATTGCGCCCGGTGATGCCCGGGATCGGATGCGCTTCACGAAACTCCTGAAGGGTACGCTCGGACCGCTCCATGCGGGTGCGCAAGGACTCCTCTTCCACGCGGATGCCATCGGCAACCTGACGGGTGAGCCCGCCCTGACGCTCGGTGGACCAGCGCTCATATTCGCTGACGAGGGTCTCGACAAGGCGCTTCGCGCGGGCGGGATCCGTGTCCTGGACGGAAATATCGATCAGGCGCGTACCCCGACGGAGCTCGACCTTGACCTTCTTCGCGAGGACTCCGATCAACTGTTGTTTTGTGGTGGCTCCGCTCGAGAAATTGGCATCCTCCGCAAGCTTTTGCGCCTCGATCACGTGGCCGAGCAAGGTCGACGCCATGAGACCCTGCTCCACCGAACGCATCTGCTCCAGGTCCTTCGTTTCCTCGGGAGCCACTCCGCCGGATTCAAGCACCCTCGGGGATTTCGCGCTGATATAGACCGAGCCCTTCGCTTCGTAAATTCGAGAGGCCTTCTTGATGTACACCGCAGCACAGCAAAGCGTGATCGCCATGCCCAATGCCAACAGCCAAGCCCGCCGCAAGAACATGCCGACGAGACGTCCGGGCTCCACACGGGGAAGGAACGAGGTCGCGTCCGCCCCCTGTGGCATGGAAGCCGGAGCGGTGGACGAGGACAGGGAGTAGTCCGGTTGACGTTGAAGCGACATGACAGGGAAGATCAGAAAAGGCTTTCAGGGATGGTGACCACGTCGCCATCACGCAGGGAGATGTCGGTGCTCTTTCCGCTGGTGATGGACTTGAGATCGATCTGCTGGACCTGAGCGACACCGAGGCGTTTCAGTGTGAGCTTTCCGGCATTGCCAATGCGCGTGACACCACCGGCCATGGCGATGACCTGGGTGAGTGTCAAGGTGCGGTCGGCCGGAATCACGTAAACGTCCGGCCTTTGAACCTGTCCGAGCACGGTGACGGCGCGCTTGACGCGGGCACCGATCGACACGCTGACCTGCGGTCGAACCAGGTAGCCGTCGTGAAGCTTTGCCTCGATCACGGTGGCCGCCTGATCGGTGGTGAGGCCTTGCAGGCGGACCGCGCCGATGAGTGGCATGGTGATGGTGCCGTCCGGAGAAAGCTGCCCGCGTGTGGCGAGTTCATCTTCGCGGAAGACGGTGATTTCAACGGTGTCCAGCCGACCAATGGCACCGGAGGACTTGACTGCCTCCTGAGCCTGCAAGGGCAGCAGCATGGCAAGAACTGCCAGACAGCTTTGGAGAATGATGGCTTTCATGAGATGGGGTAGAAGGGCGTTCAGAACTGGTAGCCGAACTGGATGCCGATGAGATGGTTGTCGTAGCCGAAGCCCGACTGGTTCGATTGATTTTTCTCGTAGCGGTAAAACCACTCCACCTGCGAGTCCTCCGTCATTTGGTAACGGACGCTCGGCTGGATGAAGACGATGCGGTCACGACGGTTCGCCGCGCCGCTGCCGGAAACCCGTGAGTAGGAAGCATTCTCCAAACCACCTTCGACGCGGGCCGTCCATTTCTCTCCGATCTTCTGGGAAAGGCCGATGGAGGCACCGGTGACATCGTAGTTCTGCCCGGCATAAACCGAGGACGCCTCAGTGCGGCGATAACCACTGAGCGAGATCTCGGTGCCCGGTCGAGGCGTCCACCCGATCTTGGCATTGATGACCGGGCTTGTGGAGGATCCGGCATCAAAGGTGCGATGCTCCGCTCCTGCTTCGAGATCGATGGCGATCTTCTCACGCGGCTTCCATTCCATGCGGGCGGTCGCGCGCTGGATTTGTTGATCGCCCGCACCATCCACCTGGAAGGTCCCGGCCCGATAGGCGACCCCGATCCGGGTCTTCGGCGAGTAAGTGTAACGAAGTCCGACCTCGCCATAGGCACCGCTTGAGTCCACCAGGTCACGCTCCTGATAGTCGGCGGAGGATTGACCGGCGGAGAGTTCAACGGCGACCTTGTCGGTCGCGGACCATGCAGTGCGGACCACCTGCTCAAGCATCACGCGGTCTGTCTGCTGCCCGGTATCGGCCGTGGCATCGCCGAGTTGCTGGATGCGGCCTTCGTAAGCGATGGAGGTCTTTTTCCCATGGAGACCGATCTGCCACGAGGCGTCCTGATCGACGCGGTTGGGGCTGTTGCCCTCGGCGTAAACGACCGCAGATGGCTTGTAAGCCACTTTCAAATAACCCCCTTCACTGGCCTCGGCATTGCCGCGGATGTAGGCCAACGAAGGGGTTGCCCGGATGACAAAGTCTTTCACCGGAGCATTCGCCGACAGCGTGATGTTGTCGTTGTAGGCTCCGGAAATGATCACGCCAAGGTCGATGCCTTGCTTGCGGATGGTCCCTGATGTTGGGTCCTGTTCACTCCGGGCCAGCGGTGCCACGCGGTCATCGAGACGCTCGACAAGACGAGTATCCGTGAGAGCGGCGCTTTCTTGGCCATAGGAAGGCAGCATACTGCTCGCAGACAATGAGACGAGCACCATGCCAACCACCCGGGGGGAGTGTGGTTCGCAGAACATGTAGGGGGAGAACGCGGTAACTCTAGAAAACCTGAACCCTCGGAACAAGACATTTCAGCCTCCCAAACCCTACGACTTCGCGTAGTATCCGCCCGCTACTGCTGATGGTTCAATAGCGCCGCTGGAAATCCAGCCTACCATCAAGGCATTCGTCCCTCCCCTTCCCTTTCACGATCACCACAGCTATGTTGAATTCTCACTAATGTGCTGCTGCAAACCACATGGTTATGATCTCCTGACTATCGCCACAAGCGAACTGGCATGATGCTTCCCCCACCCGTCCAGCCGAGGCAGCCCCACACGCTTCCCATGAACCTTCCGGATTTTTTCAGATCCGGATCACCCGATGCGATCGCCGTGATCGCAGGGGACTCATCGATTCGCTACGCCGGATTGCAGGAACGTGTCGATTCGCTGGCCCATCACCTCCGCACGCTCGAAGTCGGGCCGGGTGTCTTTGTGGGAGTGGCGCTTGATCGCTCAATCGAACTCATCGTTTCACTGCTCGCCATCGTGAAAGCCGGAGGAGCCTACATCCCACTCGATCCTGGCTACCCGCAGGCGAGGCTCGATCAGATGATCGCCGCGTCCGGACTGAAGCAGATCCTGACGCTTGGAAAACTGGCTGACCGCTTTCCGGACCTGGCTTGCGTGCGGGTGGATGAGCTTTCGGGCGGGCCTGCATCAGTCACCTCGAAAGGGGAAACCCGTGGAGACGATCCATACTACGCCATCTTCACCTCGGGGTCCACCGGCCAACCGAAGGCGGCCTCAGTTTATCGGAAGGGATTCGCCAACCTGCTTGACTGGTATTCGCGGGAACTGTCGCTCGGCTCAAATGACCGCACGCTGGTCATCAGCTCGCCGAGCTTTGATCTGACCCAGAAGAACTTCTTCGCCCCGCTCGCCACCGGCGGGACCCTGGTGCTGGACGACTGCGGCATCTACGATATCTCCCGTATTTCACGATTGATCACGGAGCATAGCATCACACTGATCAACTGTACACCAAGCGCCTTCTATCCGCTTATCGATGCGGCCGCCGCCGATGGCTATGCCGCCTTGGCCTCGCTCCGCTTCGTCGTATTGGGAGGCGAGCCGGTTTCCGTTTCACGACTCCGCGCGTGGCTCGAGCATCCCTCCTGCAACACCGAGGTCGTGAACACCTACGGCCCGACCGAGTGCACCGACATCTGCGCCTTCCATCGCCTGAATCGCAGGAATCTGGATGATTTTACCTTCGTGCCGCTTGGAAGGGAGATCGACCATGTCGCCGTCACGATCCGCGATAAGGAATTCAAGCTTCTTCCTACTGGCGAACTCGGTGAGCTCTGCATCAGCGGTGCCGGAGTCGGCGGAGGCTATCTGCACGATCCGGTCCGCACCAGCGAGCGATTCATCAATGGAATCTACAAGACCGGTGATCTCGCCAAGCGCCTGCCCTGCGGCACGCTGGAGTTCCGGGGCCGTGCCGATCACCAGGTGAAGGTAAACGGTTTCCGCATCGAGCCGGGCGAGATTGAAATCGCGCTCGACCAACATGACGCCGTCCGCGAGGCGGTGGTGATCGCACGCGACAACCGGCTGGTCGCGCTGGTGAAATCGTCCGCTCCGATCGAAGTGGCCACGCTGCGCGATCATCTTTCGAACCGCCTTCCGGCCTACATGATTCCGGGAGAGATCCAGTTCGTTGAATCGTTCCCGCTCACTCCGAACGGCAAGGTCGATCGGCTTGCTCTTTCCCGAGAAGCTCCGGTCAGCAGCCCCGCTCAGTTCAGCGGCAGCTCCTTGGAAGCGCAGATCCTCGACTTGTGGTCGGAGATTCTGGGACGCCCGGTCGAGGATGCCACCGCCAACTTTTTCGACCTTGGCGGAAATTCCATCCACATCGCCATCGTTCATGTCCGTCTGATCAAGCTGATCGGTCGTGATTTCCCGATCACCGACCTGTTCGCCCTGCCCAGCGCCCGCTCCATCGCTGAAGCTCTTTCCCCGAAAGCTGGCATCCTCCCTGCCTCGTCCGCCCAGGTTCGGGCGAAACTCCAACAAGCCGGTCTCGCCCGGTTTCGCCGTCCCCCCACCCGATGAACGAAGAATCCCAAGCTCCAGAAGCCATCGCCATCATCGGCATGGCCGGACGATTCCCCGGTGCCCAAGGCCCCGACGAGTTCTGGCAGAACCTCATTCACGCGCGGGACGGCATCACGCGCTTCGAAGGACGGACAACAAGCGACGGCAGCAAGCGCGTCGGGGCCCGCAGCCTGTTCGACAAACCCGACCTCTTCGACGCCTCGTTCTTCGGCATCTATCCGAAAGAAGCCGAGTTGATGGACCCGCAGCACCGCGTGTTCCTCGAATGCGCCTGGGAGGCCATCGAGCACTCGGGATATGATCCCGGTGCCTACCCGGGAATGATCGGCGTCTATGCCGGCCTCAGCCTCAACACCTACCTGCTTCACAACCTCGGAAAAGGTCGTGAACTGGCGGAAAATTATCAGGTCGCCGAGTATCAGACGATGCTCGGAAACGACAAGGACTTCCTGCCCGTCCGCGTTTCCTACAAGCTCAACCTGCGCGGCCCGAGCATGACAATCCAGTCGGCCTGCTCGACCTCGCTCGTCGCCATCTGCCAGGCCGCCACCGCGCTGCTCACCTACCAGTGCGACATGGCACTTTCGGGTGGAGTCTCGATCTCCTTCCCTCAAAAGCGCGACTACCTTTTCCAGGAAGAGGGAATGGTCTCGCCCGACGGCACCTGCCGCGCCTTCGATGCCGATGCGGCAGGTACCGTCTTCGGTCACGGCTGCGGCGTGATCCTGATGAAGCGCCTGAGCGAAGCCATCGCCGACCGCGATCCGATCCTCGCCGTGATCAAAGGCTGGGCCGTGAACAACGATGGCTCGGACAAGATTGGATTCGCCGCTCCTGGACTCAACGCGCAAGCCGATGTCATCGCGCTCGCGCAGGCCTCCGCTGGAGTGCATCCGTCGGAGATTTCCTACATCGAGGCCCACGGCACCGGCACTCCGCTGGGAGATCCGATCGAGGTCGCAGCACTTACCAAAGCCTTCCGCGAAGGCGGTGCTGAAGGCAATGGATTCTGCACCCTCGGCACCGGCAAGACCCACATCGGCCACCTTGATGTTGCCGCTGGCGTGACCGGATTAATCAAGACCATCCAGCAACTCCGCCACGAGAAGATCCCGGCGCTGATGCATTTCATGTCGCCGAATCCGCGCATCGATTTCTCCAACAGCCCGTTCACTCCAGCCCACGCCGATCTCGATTGGAAGCGCGGCGACAAGCCACGACTCGCCGGTGTCAGCGCCTTCGGAGTCGGTGGAACGAATGCCCACGTCGTGATGGAGGAGGCTCCGATCGCGACGCCAAGTGGCACGGGTCGCAAGCAGCAGCTTCTGATCCTTTCCGCAAGGACCGCCACCGCACTCGACTCGATGTCGCGCCGCTTGGCCGATCATCTTGAAGTGGAGCCGGGCAACCTCGCAGATGTTTCCAACACCCTCGCCAAGGGTCGCCGCGCGTTCCCACATCGTCGTGCGGTCATCGCCGCGGATATTGCCGAAGCGATCACGAAGCTGCGTGAAACCACCAAGGACACCGTCGCGCCAACGAAGGCTCCTCGCGTGGCTTTCATTTTTCCCGGCCAGGGCTCCCAGGCTGTGAACATGGGTCGTGGGCTCTATAACTCGCAGAGCATTTTCAAGGACGCCGTCGATGATTGCGCCGCCTTGCTTCGCCCGCATCTCGGACGCGACATCCGTGAGACACTTTATCCGAATACCGCCCAGCTTGAGGCTGCGGAAAAGGATATCCATCTCACCGCGCTTACCCAGCCGTGTATTTTCATCGTCGAGTATGCCCTGGCGAAACTCTGGATGTCATGGGGCATCACGCCAGCCCTGCTCATCGGTCACAGCATCGGTGAATACGTGGCTGCCGTGATCGCTGGAACCTTCACACTGGCCGATGCGATCGGGCTGCTGGCCGTGCGGGCGAGGCTCATGCAGGCCCTGCCTTCCGGTGCCATGCTCGCTGTTCGCCAGGGAGCTGATGAACTCGAACTGCCGCAAGGCATCGATCTCGCCGCAATCAACAGCCCGAAGCTCTGCACCGTCTCAGGATCGCACGAAGCCATCGCCGCATTTCAAACGACACTTGAGCAAAAGCAAATCGCCTGCCGCGCGTTGAAGGCCTCGCATGGTTTCCACTCCGCAATGATGGAGCCAATCGTTGCGCCATTTACGGCCGAGGCCTCCAAGGTAACGGCTCTCGCACCGACAATCCCGTGGATCTCCACTTGCACCGGTCAAGCGGTCGATTCAGCGACGCTGGCCGATCCCGGCTACTGGTCGAAGCAACTCCGCCAGACCGTCCGCTTCAGTGACGCTCTCACAACCGCATTCCAGGATAAGGACCTGCTGATCCTCGAAGTTGGCCCCGGCCAGGCGCTCGCACCCTTCGCCCGCCAGCATCCGGACCGCGCTTCGGCGCCTGTCGTATCCTCTCTGCCATCCTCCTCCGACGATCTCGCCGATCTCCTATCGGCTGTCGGTGAGCTTTGGAAGAACGGAGCCAGCCCAGACTGGACCGCCTTCTTCAAGGATCAGGATCGGGCCCGTCTGCATCTTCCCACCTATCCCTTCGAGCGCGAAAGCTACTGGATCGACCGCTCGGCGGAGCCCGAGTCGTCTGTTGCGCTCACGCCTGTTGTTCCCCCTTCTGCCGCCCCCTCCCCTGCGTCCCCCACTGTCATGTCGTCCCCAACTAACCGTCGCCCCGAACTCGCCGCACGCCTGCGCGCAATCGTCCTCGAACTCTCCGGATTGAAGGTCGAAGACGATGCCGCCACGTTCACCGAACTCGGTTTCGATTCGCTCTTCCTCACCCAGGCCAGCCAGGCGATCCAATCGAAGTTCGGCATGAAGATCACCTTCCGCCAGATGCTTGGTGAGCTTTCCTCGGTCGCCGCAATCGCCACACACCTCGACAAGGAACTGCCAGCCGCCGCGCCTTCTACAGTGGCTCCTGTCGTCACCGCCGTGCCGGTCACGACCCTTCCATCAACGACGGGCGGCACGCCGCTGGAGCAGCTTATTTCCGGACAGATCCAGCTCATGCAGGCTCTGCTCGCCGGACAGCAACCCGCTGCGGCACCTGTCGTCGAAGTACCTTCCAATGGGCTCAGCCAGGTGAAATGGCCCGAGCATCTCACGCGCACGGCGACCACCAATACGCGCTTCGGTCCTTACAAGCCGATCGACAAGGGCGAGAAAGGCGGGCTGACCACGCTCCAGCAGAAGTCGCTCGACGATCTCATCGCCCGCTATGTCCGCAAGACCGCGAAGTCGAAGGCTTACACCGCCGAGCATCGCGCCCACTATGCCGATCCGCGAGCCGTCTCCGGCTTCAAGTCGCTGTGGAAGGAAATGGTCTATCCGATCGTTTCCGAGCGCACCAAGAACGCCACGCTCTGGGACATCGACGGCAACGAGTATGTCGACATCACGATGGGCTTCGGCACCTACTTTTTCGGCCACTCGCCGGACTGGTTGGTCGACGCCATCCAGACCCAGCTTCACACCGGCATGGAAATCGGGCCGCAGTCGCCAATCGCCGGCAAGCTCGCCAAGGCGATCTGCGAACTTACCGGCATGGAGCGCGCGACGTTCTGCAACACAGGCTCCGAAGCGGTGATGGCGGCGATGCGTCTGGCACGCACAATCACCGGCCGCAACCGCATTGCGTATTTCACTGGCGACTACCACGGCATGTTCGAGGAAGTGCTCGTTCGCGGTGCCTGGGTCGATGGCGTTTACAAAGCCCAGCCAATCGCTCCAGGCATCCCTCAGTCGCTCGTCGAGAACATGCTCGTCCTCGACTATGCCGACCCTGCCTCGCTGGAAATACTCCGGGCCCATGCCCATGAACTTGCGGCCGTGATGATCGAGCCGGTGCAGAGCCGTGCACCCGGCCTCCAACCGCGCGAATTCATGCACGAGGTCCGTGCGATCACCAAGCAAGCGGGCACAGCCCTCATTTTCGACGAGGTCGTCACCGGCTTTCGTTGCGCCCCCGGCGGGGCTCAGGCTTACTTCGGCGTCGAAGCCGACCTCGCCACCTACGGCAAGGTCATCGGCGGCGGCATGCCGATCGGCGTGCTGGCCGGAAAGCGCGAATACATGGACGCGCTCGATGGCGGAGCCTGGAACTACGGCGATGATAGTTTTCCGGAAGTCGGCGTGACCTTCTTCGCCGGCACCTTCGTCCGCCATCCGCTCGCCCTCGCCGCCGCCTGGCGCGTGGTCGAGCACCTGAAGGGCGAAGGCCCGCGTTTGCAGATCGAGATGGAGGAACGTGTCGGCCGCCTGTGCCGCACGCTCAATGACCATTTCGCGGCGATCGAGATGCCAATCCGCCTTCCACATTTCAGTGCCTATGCCGTGATTGAACACGCGCCGGATCTGAAATACGCGAGCCTGCTGTGGTATCACCTCCGCGAAAAGGGTGTCCACGTTTGGGAAGGCCGTCCGCTTTATTTCACCACCGCCCACACCGATGAGGATCTCGATCGTGTGGTGAAGGCCTTCGCCGAGTCCGTGGCTGAAATGCAGGCTGCTGGCTTCCTTCCAGCTTCCTCCACAAGAAAGCACACCCTGCCGGTTTCATTTCCACGCTACGACAGCTCGCCGACCACGGAAGCACAACGCGAGATTTTTCACGCAGTGCAGATGGGGGACGGCGCGAATGCCTCGTTCAACGAATCGAACCGCGTCATGTTCGAAAGTGAACTCGATGTGCCAGCCCTGCGCCTCGCCCTGGCGGATCTCGTGGTGCGGCACCCCGCCTTGCGCAGCACGTTCAGCAGCGATGGGGATGAGCAATACTTCCACCCATCGTCGCGCGAGGTCGAAATCTCGGAACATGATTTCTCCGGCCTGACCAGCGACGCCCGCGAACTGCGCTGGGCGGAGATCCTTCGTGATGAGTCGCAAGCGCCATTCGATCTCATCCATGGCCCACTGCTCCGCCTCCAACTCGCCCGCCTCGCAAGTGATCAACACGAGCTTCTCTTCACCGCCCACCATTTGGTGTGCGATGGTTGGTCATTCGGCATGATCATGGCCGAGCTGGCCACCGCCTACAACGCCCGCAAGTCCGGTCAGTTGCCCGTCCTCCCACCGGCAATGCCTTTCGCGGATTACGCCCGAAACGAAGTGATTGAAAAAGACTCCCCGGAAACCCTGGTGGCCGAGAGGTTCTGGATCTCGAAGTTTGAAAACGGATCACCCGTTCTAGAGCTTCCGACCGACCGTCCTCGCCCGACAGTCAAAACCTACGAGGGATCGATGGAATCGATCGAGCTCGACCCAGCCCTATATGAGCGTCTGAAAAAGGCCTCGTCCCAGCTCGGTGGCACCTTGTTTTCCACCTTGCTCGCCTCGTTCGTCACCTTGCTCCATCGCCTCACGGGACAGGACGACATTGTGATCGGTGTGCCCGCCGCAGGCCAGACCCGCATCGGACGTGATGAGCTCGTCGGCCATTGCCTCAACTTCCTGCCGCTCCGTCTGCGACCGGTCGCGGATCGTCCATTCCGGGAATTCGCCAAGGAAGTGCGCGACGAGGTGCTCGAAGCCTACGACCACCAATCCTACACCTTCGGCAGCCTGCTGAAAAAGCTGACCCTACCGCGCGACACCAGCCGCCTGCCGCTGGTGACCGTGATGTTCAACATCGACAAATCAGGCCTCGATCAGGTCCATTTCGAAGGACTATCCTTCAACGTCGAAACCAATCCGAAGCGCTTCGTCAACTTTGACCTGTTCTTCAACCTCTCGCAGTCGAATGACCGCATGATCGTCGAGTGCGAGTACAACACCGACCTCCACGATCAGGCGACCATCCTCCGCTGGCTGGGAGCGTTCCAGCAGTTGATAGCCTCCGCAGTCGAGACTGGTGACACGGCCCTGTCCTCACTTCCGATTCTTCCACCGGCCGAGCGGAAGCTGGTGCTCGGTGATTGGAATGCCACCGCCCGCGATTATCCGAAACAGGCGACCATCGACTGCCTCGTCAGTCACATCGCCGAGCGTGTTGCCGATAAGGCTGCCTTACGTTGTGGCGATACCACTCTGACCTACGGGGAGCTGGAATCGCAGGCCACTTCCCTCGCCGCCCGCCTTCAATCTGCTGGAGTGAAACGAGGCGACCTCGTCGGCATCCATCTTGAACGCTCGACTTCAATGGTCATCGGTCTTCTCGCAATCCTGAGATGCGGAGCTGCCTACGTGCCGATGGACCCCTCGTTCCCGTCCGACCGACTCGTCTACATGGTCGAGGATGCGAAGATGTCCGTCATCCTCACCCAGATTTCATTGCGCAGTGTACTTCCACCGACCGCCGCCACACTGGTGCTGATCGATGAAACCGCGCAACCCTCGACATTCATTCCCGTCACCCGTGACCCGGAAGACATCGCCTACGTGATCTTCACCTCGGGCTCTACCGGTCGTCCGAAAGGCGTGCGCGTGCCGCATCGCGCGGTGGTGAATTTCCTCAACTCGATGCGCCGTGAACCGGGGCTCACGCCAGACGACGTGCTGCTTTCCGTCACCACACTTTCTTTCGACATCTCCGGCCTGGAACTCTTCCTGCCGCTCACCACTGGAGCCACGGTCGTCGTTGCCACCCGCGAGACGGTGATCGATGGTGACCTGCTGAGAAAGGAGATCGAACGTCATGCGATCACCACGCTCCAAGCAACTCCTGCCACCTGGCGCTTGTTGCTGGAAGCCGGCTGGAGGGGCAAATCCGATCTCAAGATCCTCGTCGGCGGTGAAGCGGTGCCTCGTGATCTGGTAAACCGGCTCGTGCCGATCTGCTCGGAACTCTGGAATGTTTACGGACCGACTGAAACGACCATCTGGTCCACGGTCGCACGGCTTCACGTCAATGAAGGCGCGGTGTCGATCGGCCATCCGATCAACAATACCCAGGTCTATGTCGTCAACTCCGCCTTGGAGCCCCAACCGATCGGCATCGCTGGTGAACTGCTCATCGGCGGCGATGGACTGGCTCAAGGCTATCACGGACGGCCCGACCTGACTGCCGACCGTTTCATCCCGACTCCATCGTCCCTGGATTCGACATTGGGAAATTCGTCATCCGTCATTCCGAAGCTCTACCGCACCGGCGACCTCGCCCGCTGGACCGCTGACGGCACGCTGGAGTGCCTGGGCCGCATGGACAACCAGGTCAAGGTGCGCGGCTACCGCATTGAGCTCGGTGACATTGAAACGCATCTCGAGCAACACGCCGAGGTCGCCCAAGCTGTCGCGACCGTGCGCGAGGGACGTCTGATTGCCTACATCCGTCCGACTGGCACCACCGCCACTGCGGATGATACCGCGATCTGGAAGGATCAGTGGGACATGCTGTATCGCTCCGCCATCGAGCAATCAGGCTCCGCCCGTCTCGATCAGCTCGATGCCGTCATCACCTCCTGGGCGGGCCTTGAAAACGCCGATACTCAGGTCAACGAGTGGATCAATACAACGGTCGACCGCATCCGCAGCTACGGTCCGCGTCGTATTTTCGAGATCGGTTGCGGCACCGGCCAGATCCTCACACGTCTCGCGCCGACTTCGGAGGCCTACTGGGCAGCGGACATTTCCGAGGTCGCCATTGAGGCACTCCGCAAGAGCATGCCGCTTCCCCAGGTGAAGCTCTTCCATCGCCCCGCTGACAATTTCACCGGCATTCCGGACGCATCGTTCGACACAATCATCATCAATTCCGTCGCCCAGTATTTCCCGACAGCGGGCTACCTCCAGCGCGTGTTGGAAGGGGCGGCGCGGGCGCTGCGTCCGGGTGGTCGGATTTTCCTGGGTGACATTCAGGGACACGCGCTGCTCGCCGCACATCATGCGGAAACCCTTCGCGAACGTGCACCGGTCGGCACCACTTGTGGTCAGCTCATCGAGAAGCTCGCCCAGCGGATCTCGCGGGAAACGGAACTCTCGGTCGATCCTGCCTGGTTCGACCATCTTGATCTCCCCGGCCTGAGCCATGTTGAAATCCAGCTTCGACGCGGTCGTCTTGCGAATGAGACTACAACCTACCATTACGATGTCATCCTGCACGTCGGTCATCCTCCTTCGACCATCGAGGTCAGCTCGTGGCAGGATTGGCAAAACCTGAACCTGGAGCAGCTCGAGGCGATCCTGGCTGAGCGACCGGAGTTTCTGGCCATGAGAGGCATTCCGGACTCACGTCTGGCACCTTCGTTGGGACTCCACCGCGCCTTGATCTCGGCCAATGGGAATTCATCGCTGCCGTCCCTGCCGGGTATTCCCTCGAATGCGGTGTCAGCGGAGGAGCTTTTCTCCGCTGCGATCCATTCCGGCTATCGTGCCCATGTCCGATGGCAAACGGATGGCTCGGATGGACTCATGGAGGCCATTTTCCTGCCCGGAGAAAGCTACATCCTACCATCCTGGAAACGCGTCACTCCGATCAAACCATCAGCGCAACTTACCAATGTTCCCAGCCACGACAGAGCACGCGAAACGGGCATTGGCTTGACTCAGGCACTCCGCACGCATCTGACGGCGAGGTTGCCTGATTACATGATCCCTTCCGCATTCGTGATGATCGATTCGATACCGCTCACTCCGAATGGGAAGGTGGATCGCCAAGCGCTCCCAACTCCTGGTGAATCGGAGACCGTTGCCGTGGCCCGAACGCTGGTTGCACCACAAACCGAATCTGAGCGGAAGCTATTGGGGATCTGGCAGCAGGTTCTCGGAATCAGCCAGATCAGCATTGATGACGACATCTTCGAGCTAGGTGGGGATTCGATCCTGATTTTCCAGATCACCACCCGTGCCAACCGTGCCGGCCTTCCACTATCACCCGCCCAGGTTTTCAAGCTCAGGACAATCACCGCGCTTGCCGCCGATCCATCCACCACGGAAAACAAGCCGATCGCCCCGGCCATCCAACGTGCCAACCGTGATGCCTACAGACGCAGACTCTAGGACCATGAGCGAAGTCCCCCCCGCCCCTGACCTTTCAGAACGCGACACATCGGTTGACTCCGATGTGCTTGCCTTCCCTGCATCGGCAGCTCAGGAAGCGTTTTTCTATCTGGAAAAGCTCTTTCCGAGTCATCCGGCATTCAACGTGCCGGTTCGGTTCAAGCTCGATGGCGCGCTGGATCTTTCCCTTCTCAGAAGCGCATTCGATTCCCTCGCCGCTCGCCACGAAGGACTTCGCACGCGGTTTGTGGAGGATGATGGAAGATTGCTGCAGGTCATCGCCGCCGAAACCACCTTCCAGATCCCGCTCACCAACATCAGCCATCTGAACGGCAGCGAGCTGGATGCTGAAATCGATCGTCTTGGGTCGATCGAGGCGCGCACCCACTTCGACCTCGGCAAGGACCCGTTGTTCCGCGCCAGCATTCTGGAAGTCGGCCCGGAGCGCCATATCCTTCAGATCACGATCCATCATTCGGTGGCGGATGGCTGGTCGATCGGCATCATGACCGATGAGCTCGCGGAGTTCTACAATGCCTCGCTTCAAGCCCGTGAGCCCCTGCTGGAACCGCTTTCCATCCAATACGCGGACTACACAATCTGGCAGCGCGAGTTCCTCAAAAGCCCGGAGATCGAGCCGCATCTGGAATTCTGGAAAGACCGCCTACGGAATTATGTGGAGCTGGAATTACCTACAGACCGGCCGCGACCGGCCCTGAAATCCTGGGATGGCGACATTGTTTCGCGAATCCTGCCGCCCTCGATGACCCAGCGCGTGGCCCGCATCTCGCGTGAGGAAGGGGCCACGATGTTCCACGTCTTCCTGGCCGCCTTCAAGGCCGTCGCCAGCCGTTACACCGGGCTGGAGGACATCGCCGTTGGCACGCCGGTGGCAGGGCGCAACCGAGAGGAACTTGAGCCGATCATCGGCACCTTCATCAACAGCGTCATCCTGCGGACGGATCTATCCGGTGATCCTTCGTTCAGGCAGCTCGTCGGACGCGTGCGCGACACCACGACCGAAGCCATCGCCCATCAGGACCTGCCATTCGAGCAACTGGTCAAGGCACTTCAGCCACGTCGTGAAAGTGGACGCAATCCGCTGTTCCAGATCAACTTCACCCACCAGCGCGATTTCGTGAGGCCGGTCTCCTTTGGGGGCTCCAAACTGACTGCGTTTCCTTCGCGCTCGCCGGGAGCCATCTTCGACCTCCATTTCTTCATGGTGGAGCGGGCCGACGGATGGAGGGCGTCCTGTGACTTTGCCCGCGACCTCTTTGATCGTGAGACCGCGCATCGCCTGCTTGAGCACTTCGAAACGTTCCTTGAAGCCGCCACTTCGGCTCCAGACCAGCCGCTTTCAAAAGCCCCGATCATTCCGCCGGCAGAAATGCTTCAGCTCGATGACTGGTCCGCGAGTGATCGCAACACGTCATCCGACCAGACGATTGGAAGTCTATTCCTCGAAACCGCGCGCCAGCAATCCGCGCGAACCGCTTTGACCTGCGGAGATACCAGTATTTCCTACCGGGAGCTCGCACTGGAAGCGATCTCCATTTCAAACAGCTTGTCCGAATTCGGAGTGAATCCCGGTGACCGGGTGGCACTCTGTGCGCCTTCGGTCCCCGAGATGATCGCCGCGCAGATCGCCATGATGCTCAGCGGTGTGGCCTGTGTTCCAGTGGATCCGGAATATCCGCCCGAGCGCATTCGACTCATGCTGAAGGATAGCGGTGCCCGCCTCCTGCTGTGCACTCCGGCATTGATGCACCGCTTGCCGCAAGAGGACGTGACGCTGCTGCCACTTGCGCCGATTTCCTACGGTAGGATCGGTGAGATCCCCGCCAAGCTAGAGGTTTCAGCCGCCGCTGACGATGTGAGCCACGTCTTCTACACAAGCGGTTCCACTGGAGCTCCGAAGGGCGTGCAGGTCAGTCATCGTGGCATCACACGCCTCGTCAACGGAGGCTTCATCGAATTCGGCAAGGAGGACTCCTTCCTGCAATCCGCTCCCATCTCGTTTGATGCCGCCACGCTTGAAATCTGGATGCCGCTCCTCCATGGAGGACGCGTTGTCCTGACGGGCCCTGAGGGCACTTCGCTTTCCGCCATCGCCAAAGCCGTACGAAGCCAGGGTGTCACCTGCTTGTGGCTGACAGCTGGACTGTTCCAGTCCATGGTGGATGAGCACCTCGACGACCTGAAGGGACTCCGCTACCTGCTCGCCGGTGGTGACGTGCTTTCTCCATCGCATGTCAGGAAGGCCTTCGAAGCACTGGACTCGACCAAGCTCGTCAACGGCTACGGGCCTACCGAGAACACCACCTTCACCTGCTGCCACACGATTTCACGAGCCGATCTGGACCGGCCATCCATTCCGATCGGACGGCCGATCAGCAACACCACTGTCGCACTGCTGGATGAGAAGCTCCGTCCTGTTCCGATCGGGGTTCCAGGCGAGCTCTTCACGGGTGGTGACGGGCTTGCCCTCGGGTATCTCGACCGGCCAGAACTAACCGCAGAGCGTTTCGTAGACCATCCGAGAATCGGCCGGGCGTACCGGACCGGAGACATTTGCCGTTGGCTCCCGGATGGCAGCATCGAGTTCATCGGCAGACGTGATGATCAGGTGAAGGTCCGGGGGTTCCGGATCGAGCTTGGCGAGATCGAAGCCGCCCTCTCTCTGCATCCTGGCATCCGGCAATCCAAGGTCGTCGTGCGCGGAGGAACCGCTGAGTCGAAACGGATTCTCGCTTGGGTCGTACCCTCTGGAATCCCAAATGCCTCGGTCGAAGACATCTCCTCCCATCTGGCTGGGATTCTCCCGGCATACATGCGGCCTGCGGTGATCACTCTCATCGAAAGCCTGCCATTGTCGCCCAATGGAAAAGTCGATGCAGGCGCCCTCATCGAGTCATCGCTCCCGACGTCCTCGTCTGCAGCCGGACCACAGGAACCAGTCGGAACGACAGAAACCCAACTCGCCTCAATCTGGCGGGATCTGCTTGGTTTCCAAATGATCGGACGAGACGACGATTTCTTCGCAATCGGAGGGCACTCCCTGCTCGCGCTGCGCTTGTTCTCTCGGATCAACAAACACTTCGGACGCGAGTTGCCGCTCTCCGTCCTGATCGCTCATCCCACGATACGGAGCCTTGCCGCACTTCTTGAGGTGAAGGCGAAGACATCCTCAACCGGCCTATCCACGCCAAAGCCAAAAGGTCACCTTGTCACCTTGTCCGACGAAGGCCAAGCACCGCCAATGTTCTGCATCCACGGAGGTGATGGTGGCGTTCTGTTCTATCGGAACCTGATGGGACAGCTTTCCCGGAAATTCCCACTTCATGCCATCGAATCGCTGGAGCTCAGCTCAAGTGATGCCATCGAGCCAACATCGGTCAAGGCGACGGCGGAGGCCTATGTGCAGCATGTTCTCGCCAAGCATCCCAATGGTCCGTTTCGTCTGGCAGGCTATTCGTTCGGAGGATTGGTGGCTCATGAAATGGCCCATATTCTCGAGTCGATGGGACACCGGGTCGATTTCG